>NZ_LOWY01000011.1:0-318882 GCF_001524185.1 Burkholderia sp. FL-7-2-10-S1-D7
CTGCCGACCGCCAAGGACTGGCTGCGCAAGCCCTGGCTCGTGCTCGGCAAGCTGATCTGGCTCGTCTGCATGGTCTTCCCTGACAGCCTCGCAGAAGTCATCGAATACAGCGTGCCTTATGCGCGGTTCCCGCACGAGATCGACGCACTTTGTGGCTTACCGGACGACGACGAGACCTAACCCGATGTAACTACGCGCACTCTGCGCGACCTGTTGACGGCGCGTCCTGATGCTTGCTCACGTGGAAGATCGACGACGTGATACGAAAAGGATGACATGCAACCACCCGATTACCGAAGCAAGCGTCCGGTACGGGAAACAAAAGAGGAGCCTCGAACTATGGCTTATGGAGCGATTCGCTTGGGAGACCGCCATTCCGGTGGCGGCACCATGATAGAAGCCACCGGCTTTCCGGTGGACGGTGTCCCGCAATGCCTCATGGGCGACAAGGCAGAATGTCCCACGCATAACGGGACATTCCCGCTGGTATCCGGCGGCGATCAATTTGCACTGTTTGATGGGCGCCCGCTGGTTTTCGAGCCAGCACAACTGGCCTGTGGCTGCTATGTGATGTCGTCATGCACCGGGCGCTACGCCAAGGTGTAGGCCGGGCATCGCGGATGCCTCGCCGCGGCTCAACGGTAACTATCGTTACGAACAGGCCATGCCAACTACCTTCACGCCCCGGTATTTTTTTAAACATCACGGGCATTTCCACCCGATTTTCTGCGGCGGATCCGGCATCCAAATCAGTCGTTGGTACGTGAATACGACATGGCTAAGACAGGAAAAACCGACAGGACAAAATACTTCCCAAGGGCGAAGCGTAGGCGTCAGCCAGGCTCCGGACATTTGGATGGCTCGATGGCTACCTCGTTGGTAGTGAGTGAACCGCTTGGCTTTCCGAGCCATGACGATTCAGGCTTCTTGCCTGACGCATGATCAACGTCTGAATCGCCGACACACCGTGCCCGGCACGCACACGCGACGTCTGGCACACTGACGCTTGGCGCGCGCCGCCCACGCGCTCGCACCCCAATTCAACGCTCCGATGGACGTCACCGCTACCCGCCCTGCCGCCAGTGCGCTCGACGTGTTCCACCCGGCCGTCGCCGCGTGGTTCCGGCGCACGTTCGCCGCGCCCACCGGCGCGCAGGCGCTCGCGTGGCCGCACATCAAGGCCGGCCGCTCGACGCTGGTCGCCGCGCCCACCGGCTCCGGCAAGACGCTTACCGCGTTCCTGTGCGCGCTCGACGATCTGGTACGCGATGCGCTCGCGCACGACGGCGCGCTGCCCGACGCGACGCTGGTCGTCTATGTGTCGCCGCTGAAGGCGCTGTCGAACGACATCCACGTAAACCTCGATGCGCCGCTCGCCGGCATCGCCGAGTCGCTCGCGCTGCTCGGCCTGCCGGTGCCGGCGATCCGCACCGCCGTGCGCACCGGCGACACCACGCAGGCCGAACGCGCGGCGCTGCGCAAGCGCGCGCCGCACATTCTCGTGACGACGCCGGAGTCGCTGTACGTGCTGCTGTCGTCCACGTCGGGGCGGCAGATGCTGTCGAACGTGCGTTCCGTGATCGTCGACGAGATACACGCACTGGCATCGTCCAAGCGCGGCAGCCACCTCGCGCTGTCGCTCGAACGCCTCGACGCATTGACCGGCCGCGCGCTGCCGCGCATCGGGTTGTCGGCCACGCAGAAACCGATCGACGCGGTCGCGCGCTTCCTGGTCGGTGGCCCGGCCGACGCGCCGCGTGACTGCACGATCGTCGACACGGGCCACACGCGCGAGCGCGACCTCGCGCTCGAACTGCCGAACGTACCGCTCGAACCGGTGATGGCAACCGACGTGTGGGAACAGGTGTACGACCGCATCGCCGCGCTCGCGGCCGCGCATCGCACGACGCTCGTGTTCGTGAACACGCGGCGCACCGCGGAGCGCATGGCGCGCCATCTCGCCGACCGTCTCGGCAAGGACGCGATCGCGGCGCATCACGGCAGTCTCGCGAAGGAGCATCGCTTCGAAGCCGAACAACGGCTCAAGCGCGGCGAATTGAAACTGCTCGTCGCGACCGCGTCGCTCGAACTCGGCATCGACATCGGCGACGTCGATCTCGTGTGCCAGGTCGGTTCACCGCGCGGGATCGCGCCGTTCCTGCAACGCGTCGGCCGCTCGGGTCACCATGTCGGCGGCGTGCCGAAGGGCCGCCTGTTCCCGCTGTCGCGCGACGAGCTGGTCGAATGCGCGGCGCTGCTCGACTGCGTGCAACGCGGCGAGCTCGACGCGTTGCGGATTCCCGAAGCGCCGCTCGACGTGCTCGCGCAGCAGATCGTCGCCGAAGTCGCCTGCGCGGAATGGCAGGAGGACGCGCTGTACGCGAGCTTCACGCGGGCGGCGCCGTATGCACGCTTGTCGCGGGAACGCTTCGACGACGTGATGAAGATGCTCGCGGAAGGCTTCACCAGCCGTCGCGGCGTGCGCGGCGCGTATCTGCATCGCGACGTGGTCGGTGGCACGGTGCGCGGGCGCCGCAACGCGATGATGACCGCGACGACGTCGGGCGGCACGATTCCCGACATGGCCGACTACGCGGTGCTGCTGGAACCCCAGGGCATCCAGGTCGGCACGGTCAACGAGGATTTCGCGATCGAGAGCCTCGCGGGCGACGTGTTCCAGCTCGGCAACCAGTCGTACCGGATCATTCGCGTGGAAACGGGCCGCGTGCGTGTCGAGGACGCGCAAGGCCAGTCGCCGAGCATTCCGTTCTGGCTCGGCGAGGCGCCCGGGCGCAGCGACGAATTGTCGGCGGCGGTCGGCCGGTTGCGCGCGCGGCTCGACGGGCTGTTCGCCGAAGGCGATCGGCTCGCGAAGGCCGGTGGACGCAAGCACACGAGCGGCGACGCGGCCGGCAAGACGGGCACGCGCGGCAACGCCAGGCAAGCGGCGCAAGCCCGTGCCGCCGCCGATTCGCCCAACGATGCCGTCGGCACCGCGATCGAAACGGCCGAAAGCCGCCTCGCGCCGGCGCTGCGCTGGCTCGTCGACGATCTCCATCTGTCGCCCGATGCGGCCCGCCAGATCGCCGACTACCTCGCGCGCGCGCGCGCGGCGCTCGGCGCACTGCCGACGCAGGACACGCTCGTGATGGAGCGCTTCTTCGACGAATCGGGCGGCACGCAGCTGGTGATCCATTCGCCGTTCGGCAGCCGCATCAACCGCGCGTGGGGGCTCGCGCTGCGCAAGCGCTTCTGCCGCAGTTTCAACTTCGAGCTGCAGGCGGCTGCGACCGACGACGCGATCATTCTGTCGCTGTCGCTCGCGCACAGCTTCGCGCTCGACGAAGTGTGGCGCTACCTCCGCTCGGCCAGCGCCGAGCACGTGCTGGTCCAGGCGCTGCTCGACGCACCGATGTTCGGCGTGCGCTGGCGCTGGAACGCGACGACCGCGCTCGCGCTGCCGCGCTTCACCGGCGGCCGGCGCACCGCGCCGCAGTTGCAGCGGATGAAGAGCGAGGATCTGCTCGCGACCGTGTTCCCCGACCAGGTCGCGTGCCTCGAGAACATCGTCGGCGAACGCGAGATCCCGCATCATCCGCTCGTCGACCAGACGCTCGACGATTGCCTGCACGACGCGATGGATACCGACGGCTGGCTCGCGCTGCTGCGCCGGATCGAAAGCGGCGCGATCGAGCTGATCGCGCGCGACCTGCCCGCGCCGTCGCCGCTGGCGGCCGAGATCCTGAACGCGAAGCCCTATGCGTTCCTCGACGACGCGCCGCTCGAGGAGCGCCGCACGCAGGCCGTGCAGTCGCGCCGCTGGAGCGATCCCGAATCGGCCGACGATCTCGGCGCGCTCGACGCCGACGCGATCGACGCGGTGCGCGACGAAGCATGGCCGCTCGTGCGCGATGCCGACGAAATGCACGATGCACTGCTCACGCTCGCCTGCGTCGCCGACAGCGAAGCGCGCGCGCACGAAGGCTGGCCCGAGCGGCTCGCGGAACTGGCCGAACGCCGCCGCGCGACGAAACTCGTCACGCCGGACGGCGCAGCGGTGTGGGTGCCGGTCGAACGGCTGGTCTGCATGCGCGCGCTGCACCCCGACGCACGCGTCGCGCCCGCGCTGGAGGTGCCCGCCGCCTGCGCGCAACCATGGGAAGCCGATGCCGCGCTCGTCGATGTGATCCGCGCGCGGCTCACCGGCTTCGGGCCGCTGATGCTCGACGCGATCGCACAGCCACTCGGCCTGCCATCCGCGACGGTCGCGACCGCGCTTGCGGCACTGGAGCGCGAAGGCTACGTGATGCGCGGCCGCTTCACGCCGGGCGCGACGACCGACGAATGGTGCGAACGCCACCTGCTCGCCCGCATTCATCGCTACACGGTCAAGCGGCTGCGCCGCGAGATCGAACCGGTCGAGCGCGCCGATTTCATGCGCTTCCTGTTCCACTGGCAGCACCTGACGCCCGACACGCGCGGCACGGGCCGCGACGCGCTCGCGGCCGTCGTCGCACAGCTCGAAGGCTACGAAGCCGCGGCGAGCGCATGGGAAGACGCGCTGCTGCCGGCGCGCCTGACCGACTACACGGCAGGCGGCCTCGACGAGCTGTGCCGCTCGGGCAAGCTCGTGTGGACCCGAATCGGCGCGCCGGCCCGCGCGGCCGGCGCCCCCGTGAAAACGACGCCAGTCGTGCTGCTGCCGCGCCGCCACCTCGGTGCATGGCAGGCGCTGCGCAACGCGGACCCGCAACCGGCGCTGTCCGCGCGCGCGACGCAGGTGCGTGACGCACTCGCCAGGCATGGTGCGATGTTCTTCGACGCGCTGCTCGACGAACTGCACATGCTGCCCGTCGAACTCGAACAGGCGCTCGGCGAACTCGTGTCGGCCGGCCTCGTGAATGCGGACAGCTTCGCCGGGCTGCGCGCGCTGTTGAAGCCGGCGGTCAAGCGCAGCGCGACGTATGCGCCGCGCACGCGGCGCGGCGGCGCGCTGATCGGCGGGATGGACGACGCCGGCCGCTGGGCGCTCGTGCAACGCGCCTCGGCACCGGACGGTGCGCCCGCACCGAAGCGCGGCCCGGCCGCGACCGATCCCGACGCACTCGAACATATCGCCTGGACGCTACTGCGCCGCTATGGCGTGGTGTTCTGGCGGCTGCTCGAACGCGAGGCCGACTGGCTGCCGAGCTGGCGCGAACTCGTGCGCGTGCTGCAACGTCTCGAAGCGCGCGGCGAGATTCGCGGCGGACGCTTCGTCGCGGGGCTCGCGGGCGAGCAGTTCGCGCTGCCGGAAGCGATCCCGATCCTGCGTGAACTGCGTCGCCAACCGGGCGACGGCCAGTACGTGTGCGTGACGGGCGCCGATCCGCTGAACCTGGCCGGCACGTTGTTGCCCGGCGACAAGGTGCCCGCGCTGGCCGGCAATCGCGTGCTGTTCCGCGATGGCGTGCCGGTCGCGTCGCTCGTATCGGGCACGTTCCACTACGTGCCCGAGCTGCCGCCCGCTGCACGCGAGGATGCGCGGCTGCGGCTCGCTCGCCGCTACTGACATCGGCTGACACGCGGCACGTCGCGGACTACTGAACGCCGCGCCGCAGCGCCGTGCCCGTTCGGGTAGCATCGAACGATTCACCGCGCGGCCGACCGCGCCCAGAACAAGCCTTCCGGAGACTGCCCTTCATGTCCTCGCATGCCGATTCGCCCGCCGCTCATCACGCGGGCTCGCTGACGATTTTCCAGGGCGCCGCGCTATATATCGGCGCGGTGCTCGGCACCGGTGTGATTGCGTTGCCCGCGCTCGCCGCCGAGGTCGCAGGCCCTGCGTCGCTGCTTGCGTGGGCCGCGCTCGTCGTGCTGTCGGGGCCGCTTGCGGCCACCTTCGCCGCACTCGGCGCGCGCTATCCGGACGCGGGCGGCGTATCGACCTACGCGCGACGCGCGTTCGGGCCGAAGGCCGCGGCGATCGTCGGCTGGTGTTTCTATTTCGCGGTGCCGGCCGGTGCGCCGGCCGCCGCGATGTTCGGCGGCGCGTACGTCGCGGCTGTCACGAGCGGCGGGCATACGACGGTCATCGTCACCGCTGCCGCGCTGATCGGGACGGTGTCGGCCGCGAATGCGTTCGGTGTCACGGTGTCGGGCCGCATGCAGCTCGTGCTGTCGGCGCTGCTCGTCGCGCTGCTGCTGGCCGCCGTGTTCGCATCCGCGCCACATGCGCGCACGGCGAACCTGCATCCGTTCGCGCCGCACGGGTGGCTCGCGGTCGGCCAGGCTGCCGCACTGCTCGTGTGGAGCTTCGCGGGCTGGGAAGCGATCACGCACCTCGCGGCCGAATTTCGCCGGCCCGCGCACGACATGCCGCGTTCGGCCGGCATCGCCGTCGTGGTCGTCGGCTTCCTGTATCTGTCGGTCGCGGCCGCGAGCGTGACGGTGCTCGGGCCGTCGGCCGGCGCGTCCGGTGCGCCGCTTGCGGAACTGATCGCGGGCGGCATCGGCGGTCATGCGCAGGTGCTGGCGGCCTCGGCTGCGCTGCTGCTCACGCTCGGCACGATGAATGCGTATTTCGCGGGCGCGGCCAAGCTCGGCGCCGCGCTCGGGCGCGACGGCGCACTGCCGGCGTGGCTCGCACAAGGCAGCCAGGTCGGCGGCGTACCGCGCCGCAGCCTCGGCGTGATCGCACTGCTGGCGGCCGTCGCGCTGGCCGCGACGACGCTCTCGAACGTCGGGCCGAAGCCGCTCGTGCTCGTCACGTCCGGATGCTTCGTGATGGTGTACGGGCTCGGCGCGGCCGCCGCGCTGAAACTGCTGCCGCGCGGCGGCATCGCGTATCGCTGCGCGTGGATTTCGCTGGTCGCCGTCGCCGGGCTGTTCCTGACGACCGGTTGGTATTTCCTGTGCCCGCTGCTGCTCGCGGGCGGTGCGCTGCTGTATCTGCGGATGGCCGGACAGCGCACGTGATCGCGCGCCGGTGCCCGTGTGCGGACGAGCGTGCGCCCGTTCGCCGCGATGCACGGGCCCGCCCCGCACCGCTTCGCCCGGCGCGTCAGGCCGGCACGAGTTCGAAGCTGAGCCGCTTGCCGAGCGCGGTGGCGGCGCTCGCGAGCGTCGCGAGCGTGAGGCTCGTATCGGTTTCGTCGAGCAGCCGGTTGAGCGCGGCGCGGCTCGTCTTCATCCGCGCGGCCATCGCGGTTTTCGTGATGTGCTGCGCCTTCATTTCCTGCCCGATCTGCCACGCGATCACGCGCTTGATCGCGGTGGCGGTGGCCGCTTCGAGGTGGCCTTCCTCCTCGAGGAATGTGTCGAAGTCGCTGCCGATATGCGGGTTGTTCGTGGTCGTCATGAGTACTCCAGTGCATGGCGTTGCCGGCCGACCCATCGCCGATCTCATGTGGCGGCGCGGCCGGGGGAATTCAGATGGCGCGCGTCAGCGCTTTCAGCCGCGCGACGGTCACGTCGAGATCGTCGGACGGCGTGGCCTGCGACTGCTTGAAGAACGCATGCAGCAGCACCATCGTGTCGCCGACGATCGTGAACAGCACGCGCGCGCTTCGCCGCGGCAGCATCACGCGGATTTCCCAAAGATCCGCCGACATCTTCCGGACCAGCGGCATGCCGAGCGGCCAGCCGAGTTGAACGGTCTTGATCTCTTCGCCGATCATCCTGCGCTCGATCTGCCCGAGCGCCTCCAGCCATTCGCGCACCGGCTCGTTACCACGCGCGGTGCGGAAAAACCGCACGCCGAGCGTGATCTGAATCTGCTGTCTCGCCATCGTCGTGTCATCGAGCGTATCAAAAACGGTACGATATGCCAAGCATGACGAGGCCCGCTACTGACCGAACGGCTAACGAGTGAAGGTGAAAAAACGACGGCCGGACACCACCCGCCCACGCCCTGCCCGGTGTCTCAACGCGCGCGGCGAGCCGGCTTGCGCGCGCCGCGGGGCGTGCGATGGGTGTGCGCATCGCCGAACCGCGCCTGCGCGATCTCGCGCACGGCGTCGATCAACGTCCGGGCGACGGGCGACGGTTGCGCATCGGTGCGCAGGATAAGCCCGACCGGCTCGTCGGTGCCCGCGGACGGCAGCGCCAGCCGCGCGAGTGCACCGGCCGACAGGTCGTATTCGGCCGCATAGAGCGGCACGAACCACACGGCGTCGTTCTCGAACGCAAGCGCGCGCGCGACCGACACCGACAGCACCTCGATGAACGAATCCAGCGGCGGCGCGCCGCATGCGCCGAGCAGGTGCTCGGCCGACTGGCGGATCAGCGTGCCGTACGGCGGCAGCACGACCGGGTAGGACGCGAGTTCGGCAGCCGGCGCGGCGCTCGCCAGCAGCGGATGGCCGGCGCGCACGACCGCGACGAGCGGTTCGTTGTACAGCTGCTCGAACGCAAGCCCGATCATCCGCTCCGGCTCCGACAGGCGACCGATCGCGCATTCGATCGTCCCGGCCTTCAGGCGCTCGAGCAGCTCGGCATTCGCGGCCGTCGCGATCCGCACCACGATGCGCGGCCAGCGTGCGATCAGCGCCTTCATCAGCGCGGGGGCGAGCGATGCCGCAACCGTCGGCAGCATGCCGATTTCGAGCGTCGCCGCAGCCGCGCCGCCCTCGCGCGCGAGCAGTCCGACGCCCTGCCGCAGCGCCAGCACGCACGCATTCGCATGCGGGATGAACAGTTGCGCTTCGCGGGTAGGCTGCGCGCCGTGCCGCCCGCGTTCGAACAACTTCACGCCGAGGATCGACTCCAGTTCGGCGATCGTCTTCGACACGGCCGGCTGCGTGATCGACAGGCTTTCGGCCGCCTTCTGCACGCCGCCCAGTTGCGCGACCGCGAGAAAACACTGCAGGTGCCGGAACTTGACGCGGCCGTCTGCGATACGGTTATTCATAACGAGTAGTTATGCGAGTGGCAATGAAATGCCATTTTGCATAACTTTCCGGAAAGACCCAAGCATTCGGCGCGGTGTCACGCATGACGCCGCGGCGCGTGGAATCCGGTCGGCTCCCGGATCCGTTTCGCGATCAGCAGAGCCGTGCCGCACTGCCGCGCAGCGACACGCTATCGCCCGAATTCGACGGGATCGTCTTCGATCCCGCCCGGCCGTAACGACTGACGAGCGACGGGCACGCTCAGGAAGACCGGATAACCACAACAACGAAACAAAAAAAAGCAGCGACAGGCTGGCTGGAGGGCCGTGCCTGGAGTCGTCACCGACGACGCGAAGCCCGATCGCCCTCTCCGCCGGACAGGCGGATTTTCACTGGCGCCTCATAACATAACGAATGGTTATGCAATTCGCGAAAAAAGTTCATTTTTCATAACTTTCCGGATTGACTAAAGTCTTGCCATCCACTTCGCGAAATACCCAACAGGAGACGCCCGATGGATTCCCCCACGATCCTCACGCCGCGCGACTGGCCGTCGCATCCCGCGTATGTCCACCCCGAGTACCGTTCGTCGGTGAAGCGCGGCCCGACGCGCCCGATGATCCCGTTGAAGGAAAAGCTGCGCGACCAGTTCGCGCCCGTCTACGGCGCCGAGGATCTCGGCGCGCTCGACCACGACCTGACGAAGAACGCCGTGAAGAACGGCGAGCCGCTCGGTGAGCGCATCGTCGTCACCGGCCGCGTGCTCGACGAAGGCGGCAAGCCCGTGCGCAACACGCTCGTCGAGGTATGGCAGGCGAACGCGGCCGGCCGCTACGTGCACAAGGTCGACCAGCACGACGCGCCGCTCGACCCGAACTTCCTCGGCGCCGGCCGCTGCATGACCGACGCCGAAGGCCGCTACCGCTTCCTGACGATCAAGCCCGGCGCCTATCCGTGGGGCAACCATCCGAATGCGTGGCGTCCGAATCACATCCATTTCTCGCTGTTCGGAGACTACTTCGGCTCGCGTCTCGTCACGCAGATGTACTTCCCCGGGGATCCGCTGCTCGCGTACGACCCGATCTTCCAGGGCACGCCGGAAGCAGCGCGCGACCGCCTGATCTCGCGCTTCTCGATGGACATCACCGAAGAAGGCTATGCGCTCGGCTACGAATTCGACATCGTGCTGCGCGGCCGCGACGCTACCCCGATGGAGCGCTGAACCATGACGACGCTGAAGCAAACCCCTTCGCAAACGGTCGGCCCGTACTTCGCGTACGGCCTGTGCCCGCAGCAATACGATTACGACCTGAAGAGCCTGTTCACGCCGACGATCGCCACGCCGGAGGCCGAAGGCGAGCACGTGCTCCTGGTCGGACAGGTGTTCGACGGCGACGGCAACGTCGTCAGCGACGCGGTGCTCGAATTCACGCAGGTGGACGCGGCGGGTCGCTATCCCGCGTCGCGTGACGACATCGCGAAGTCCGGTTTCACGGGCTTCGCGCGCGTCGGCACGGGCACCGATACGCAGAACCGTTTCGTCGTACCGACAGTGAAACCTGGCCGCATCGCCGCCGACGAAGCACCGCACGTCAACGTGACCGTGATGATGCGCGGGATCCTGACCCACGCTTTCACCCGCGTGTATTTCGACGACGAAGCTGCCGCGAACGCGGCCGATCCGGTGCTGAACCTGGTGCCGGCCGAACGCCGCGCGACGCTCGTCGCGAAGCGCGACGCGCAGCCGGGCCGGCCCGTCGTGTACCGCTTCGACATCCACATGCAGGGGCCGAACGAGACCGTGTTCTTCGACGTGTGACGCGCGAGCCGGCGCCGGCCGGCTGATCGCACCGAACCGCCGCGTGGCGCGATACCAACAGGCATCGCGGCGCGCGGCGGTTTTCGTTTTCGGGCGCCAAGATTCGATGCCGTGCCGCAGCACGTCCGGTCAGGATCGTCGAACGCCCGTGGTTGCCTGCTTCAGACCCCGAAATCGAACGCGCGCTTAAAACGCATGCTGCGACTGCACATGAATCGTTGAGGCCGCGCGATATCGTTTGTGCGTTATGCGGCGTATGCTTTGCTATCCGCAGCACGCTGACGGAATTGAATCGGATCAAGCAATAATTTCACGCCTTGATGCGCGACTACGGCACGACTGGCCGTCGCGCATTTTTTCTGACCGGGTGCCTTTAAGCGCGTCTGACCGAAACCTGGCAGGCGCGTTTTTTTCGTCCATGACCGAAGCACGGCACCGCGCCCGCCGCCGTATCCGCTCCGGCTAGCGGCGCGCCTCCAGATACCGGCTCGGGGTTTCGCCGAGGATGCGGCGAAATGCCGACGTAAAGGCGCTCGCGCTCGCATATCCGAGATCGAGCGCGACACGCGTCACCGGCTGCCCGTCGCTCAGCCGTGTAATCGCCACCAACATGCAGACGTGCTGACGCCACGCGGCAAAACTCATACCGGTCTGCGCGCGGAACAGCCGCGTAAACGTGCGCCGGCTCACGCCTACATCGGTCGCCACCCGATCGAGATCGGCCTCGATCGACGGCGACGCGAACAGATGCCGACAGATCTTCGCCAGACGCGCATCGGTCGGCAGCGGCGCGTGCAGCGACAGCCGCGGCATCGTCGCGATTTCGGCGATCAGCAGCGCCATCAGCTTGCCCGCCCGACCGTCGACGTCGTACATCGCCGGCAGGTCGATCGCATCGTCGATCAACTGCCGCAGGAGCGGCGACACACCATATACGCCGCACTGGGCCGACAGCCCCGCGGCCCGGGCCGCGTCTTCGGACACGAACGCGTTGAGCATCGTGACCGGCCCGGTCATCGTCATTTCGTGCCGCACGCCGGCCGGCACCCAGCATGCGCGCTGCGGCGGCACCAGCCAGCGGCCGTACGGCGTCGACACGCTGATCGTGCCGCGCGACGCAAACGCGAACTGCCCGCGCCCGTGCGCGTGCTCCGGAAACGTCGTACCCGCCGCGTAGTCGTTGGCGATCACCACGACGCTACGCGGAATATGTTCGTAGGGATCCAGCAGCGTATTTCTCAAAGCCCGAATTCCATCATGAGTGACCCGATAGCGAAGGCGGGGCACCTTCGATCGGTCTACGATCCGCTCCACGCTTGCGCGACCGGACGGCCGCGAGACCCGACGGCCGAATCGGCCGGACAGGGACTTCATTGGAGCGGAGATGTCCAATACGTTTCATCTCGTGGGGCGTGGGCCGACACGGATTTCAGCGACGAGATCGCCGTCCGGCATCCAATCGGCACGCATCACCGCAGCATGAACGACATGGCCGACAGGCTGTTCAGCGTGCGCACCACGTGCTCCACCGACGGCCCGTCGAAGCGCAGCGTCACCGCATCGACCCGCTCGAGCGACGGCAGCACGCAGAACAGATCGGCGAGCGCGGCCGTCTGCACGCGCAGCGTGCAAGCAGCCGGCGCGGGCCGATGCGCACCCGCGCGCCAGCCGGACGACAGCGCGTACGCGACCGTTTCGCGTGCGGCGGTCGCGATGCGCGCGCAGGACGCCGCCGGCGTGAGCGTGTCGCCGCTCGATGCGCCGCCGGCCGTCTTGACCGTTTCGAAACGCGCGTCCGGAAACAGCGGCCGGGTTTCCTCGGCGAACACGTCGTCGCCCGACGCCAGCGCGACGTGCGCGCCATATTCGCGCGCCAGCGCGCCGTACAGCCCGGCTTCGCCGAGCTCGACGCCATTCAGCCACACCTGCGTGAACGCGAAGTTGTTGATGGTGTGCGCAAGCACGCCGCGCGTCTGCGATTTCGCGTGAAAGCCGATCATGAACACGAGGTCGGGCTGCTGTTCGAGGCCCGCCATCATCCCCAGCGTGCGCGGCTTGCCGAGCACGACGCGGGCACGGGCATCGAGCCCGTCGGGCAGCAGATTGCGGAAGCCGCCATGCGAATCGTTGACCCAGACGGCCTGCGCGCCGCCGGCGAACGCGCCTTCGATCGCCGCGTTCGCCTCGGCGGTCATCCAGCGGCGCGCACGTTCGTATTCCGGATTGCCGGCACGCGTCTGCTCGATGGCGAACACGCCGGCGACACCCTCGATGTCGGTCGAAATCAGAATCTTCATGAATGGATCGGACGTCCTTCGTTACCTTCGTTGAATAACCGATCGAGATCGGGCACCGCGTCGCGCAGCGATTGCCGCACGTGGCCGTCGCGCCCGGTCACGGTCACGGCCTGCAGCAGCGCGTCGGCGATCGCGTGCTCGACGCTCTCGGCCGCGGCCATGAACAGCGGATCGAGCGCCGCATCGGCCACGAGGGCCGGTAGCGCAATGGTCGACGCATCGTGCGCGATCGTGTACGCGGTCGAAAAGGCGAGCGCGATGTCGCCGCTGCCGTGCCCGTAAACCGAACCGGTGCGAGCGAGCCCCGCGCCCGCGCGGCGGGCGAGCCGCGACAGTTGCCGCGCGTCGAGCGGCGCATCGGTCGCCAGCAGCAGGATGATCGAGCCTTGCTCCGGCGCCGCCTGCGCGTCCGCGGCGGCACGCCGCTGCGCGACGATACGCCCGAGCGGCACGCCGCCGAGCGTCAGCATCGGCAGCCGGCCGAAATTCGCGAGCACCAGCGCGCCGACCGTGTACGGCCTGCCGGCCGCGACGGCCACGCGCGACGCGGAGCCGATCCCGCCCTTCAGGTCGAAACACGACATCCCGCGCCCGGCGCCCACCGCGCCACGTGCGAAGTCGCGCGCCGCGGTATTGCAGGCTTCGTCATAATGCGCGGCCGTCACCGCGAACGCCTGGATGTCGTTCAGATAGCCGTCGTTGCACTCGAACACGAGCGGGTTGACGGTCGACCAGTCGCGGCCGATGTGCGGATTCTTCGCGATCGCCGCGCGGATCTGCGCCTGTGCGACCGCGCCGACACCGAACGTGTTGGTCAGCGCGATCGGCGTGTCGAGCGTGCCGAGTTCGTCGACCTGCACGAGCCCGACGCTCTTGCCGAAGCCGTTGATCACGGCCGCGCCGGCCGGCACCTTGCTGCGGTAAGGGTCGCCCGGATGCGGCTTCACGACGGTGACGCCCGTCTGCACGTCGCCAGCATCGAGCGTCGCATGGCCGACCGTCACGCCCGGCACGTCGGCAATCGTGCCGCGCGGCCCGGCCGGCAGCGTCGTGCTCCACATCGGAACCGCACGCATCAGCGGCGCTCCAGCTTCGGGTCGAGCGCGTCGCGCAGTCCGTCGCCGAGCAGGTTGAACGCGAGCACGGTCAGGAAGATCGCGAGGCTCGGGAAGACTGCGATGTGCGGCGCCGTCACCATGTCGGCGCGCGCCTCGTTGAGCATCGCGCCCCACTCCGGCGTCGGCGGCTGCGCGCCGAGCCCGAGGAACGACAGGCTCGCGGCCGTGATGATCGACGTACCGATCCGCATCGTGAAATACACGACGACCGACGACACGGTCCCCGGCAGGATGTGTCGCATGATGATCGTCCAGTCGGACGCGCCGATGCTGCGCGCGGCTTCCACGTAGGTCATGTGCTTGAGCATCAGCGTGTTGCCGCGCACGAGCCGCGCGAACGCAGGAATGCTGAAGATCGCAACCGCGCAGATCACGTTGACCATCCCGTTGCCGAGGATCGCGACCACGCCGATCGCGAGCAGGATCCCCGGGAACGCGAACAGCACGTCGGCCACGCGCATCGTGATGCGGTCCCACCAGCCTTCGTAGTAGCCCGCGAGCAACCCGAAGAACGTGCCGATGAGCGCGCCGAGCGCGACCGAGAAGAAGCCGGCGGCGAGCGAGATGCGCGTGCCGGTGACGATCCGGCTGAAGATGTCGCGGCCGAGCGAGTCGACGCCGAACCAGTGCACGGCCGACGGCCCGGCGTTCAGCGCGTCGTAGTCGAAATAGTTCTCCGGATCGAACGGCACGATGTGCGGGCCGACGAATGCGAGCACGACGAGCGCCAGCACGAAACCGCCCGCGACCAGCGCGACGGTCTGCTTGCGGAACTTGCGCCAGAATTCGCGCCACGGCGTGCGGATCGCGCTCGATGCGGCCGACGCCGCGGGCTGGACAGTCGCGTTCATGCGCGCCTCACTTGAACCGGATGGTCGGGTTGATGACCGCGTACAGCACGTCGACGGTCAGGTTGATCAGGATGAATTCGAGCGAGAACAGCAGCACGATCGCCTGGATCACCGGGTAGTCGCGCATCGTCACCGCGTCGACCAGCAGGCGCCCGAGCCCCGGCCAGTTGAACACGGCCTCGACGACGATCGAGCCGCCGAGCAGGAAGCCGAACTGCAGCCCCATCATCGTGACGACCGGGATCATCGCGTTGCGCAGGCAATGCTTGAGCACGACCATCGGCTCGTGCACGCCCTTCGCTCGCGCGGTGCGCACGTAGTCCTCGTTGAGCACCTCGACGAACGACGCGCGCGTGAAGCGCGCCATCACGGCCGCGACCGCGGCGCCGAGCGTCAGCGACGGCAGCACGTAGCTCTTCCACGTGCCGTCCGGCACGACGGGCAGCCAGCCGAGCTTCACCGAGAATATCTCCATCAGCAGCATGCCGAGCGCGAACGCCGGAAACGAGATGCCCGACACCGCGATCGTCATCCCGAGGCGATCGGGCCAGCGGTTGCGCCATACCGCCGACGCGATCCCGATCGCCATCCCGAACGCCGTCGCCCAGACCATGCTGACGAGCGTCAGCAGCAGCGTCGGCATGAAGCGCTCGCCGATCTCGGTCGACACCGGACGCTTGCTGCGCGTCGACGTCCCGAAATCGCCGTGCGCGATCTTCACGAAGAAGTTCGCGAACTGCGCCGGCAGCGGCCGGTCGAGCCCGAGATCGGCGCGCACGAGCGCGACCGTCGCGTCGTCGGCTTCCGGGCCGGCCGCGAGCCGCGCCGGATCGCCGGGCAGCAGGTGCACGAACAGGAACACCAGCACCGCGACGATCGCGAGCGTGGGCAGCAGGCCGAACAGGCGTTTGACGAGAAAATTCAGCATGGGGCACCGATCGAATCAGCGCGCCGGCAGCGTGCGCCGCCGGCGCCGCGCAACGGGCGAATCGCCGTCATTTCACCGAGATTTCGTCGAAGTTGAACGAGCCGTCCGGCATCACGTACATGCCGTGCAGGCGCTTGCTGCGCGCATAGACGATCTTTTCCTGCACCAGGAAGATCCACGGCGCGTCGGCCCACACCTGCTTCTGCGCGTCGGCGTACAGGGCGGCCTTCTTCGCCTGGTCGGTCGTCTCGAGCGCCTTCGCGAGATCGTCGTCGACGACACCGTTCTTGTAGTACGCGGTGTTGTAGAGCTTCGGCGGCGCCGACGTGGACGCGAGCAACGGCGACAGCGCCCAGTTCGCCTCGCCCGTCGAGGCCGACCAGCCGCTGTAGTACATCCGCACCGGTGCCGTCGCCGGATCCTGCGCGCTCTCGACCTTCGCGACCCGCTCGCCGGCCTCGAGTGCCTGCACCTGCACCTTCACGCCGACCTGCGCGAGCTGCTGCTGGACGAACTGGATCAGCTTCTGCGCCGTCGAATGGTTGTACGCGGACCAAAGCGTCGACTCGAAGCCGTTCGGATAACCGGCCTCCTTCAACAGCGCGCGCGCCTTCGCCGGATCGTACGGCCAGGGCCCGAGCTTGGTCGCATATTCGACGCCCACCGGGGCGACGCCCGTCTGCGGGGTTGCGTAGCCGGCGAACACGACCTTCGCGAGCGCTTCCTTGTTGACCGCGTAGTTCAGCGCTTCACGCACCTTCGGATTGTCGAACGGCTTCTTCTGCGTGTTCAGCGAGATGTAGCGCTGGATGATCGACGGCCGCTCGATCAGGTCGACCTTCGGATTGCTCTTCAGGTCGGCAGCCTGCTCGAACGGGATCGTGAACGCGAAATCGGCCTCGCCGGTCTTGAGCAACGCGGCGCGCGTGTTGTTGTCGACCACCGGCTTCCAGTCGATCGAATCGACCTTCGGATAGCCCTTCTTCCAGTAGCCGGCAAACTTCTTCACCTTCATGTCGTCGGTCTGCTTCCATTCGACGAACTCGAACGGGCCCGTGCCGACCGGATGCAGCGACACGTCGCGCCCCCACTTCTTCAGCGCGGCCGGCGAAATCATCACCGCCGACGGGTGCGCGAGCGTGTTGATGAACGCGGAGAACGGCTCGCGCAGCGTGAAGCGCACCGTCATCGGATCGACCACCTCGGTCTTCTCGATCACGCGGAACAGCCCGTAACGCTTCAGCTTGTTCGCCGGATCGGTCACGCGGTCGAAGTTCGCCTTCACCGCCTCGGCGTTGAAATCCGTGCCGTCGTGGAACTTCACGCCCGGGCGCAGCTTGACCGTGTAGACCTTCGCATCGGGCGACGCCTGGTAGCTCGTCGCGAGCACGTTGACGAGCTTCATGTCCTTGTCGAAGCCGAACAGCCCTTCGTAGAACGACTTGACGACAGCTTGCGACACCGTGTCGTTCGCGTCATACGGGTCCATCGTCGTGAACGTCGAGTACACGGCGACCACGACGTTCTGTTGCGCGAACGCGGGCACGGCGACCGACAGCGCGAGCGCGCCAGCCCCCGCGGCGAACAACGCGCGCGGACGGAACATCGGGAACGAATGCGACTTGTTCATTTTGTCTGGCTCCTGTGGATGATTCGGTAACGCGTGGTGGAAATCGCGGCGTGACTGCATCCGCTCGGGAAAATGACGCCGTTGCCTGGCGCGTGCGCAGCTGCGGTCCATATCCGCCTCGTCGTGCAATCAATACGCGCCGCCGACGCGATGCGTCGCGACGTAATGATCGGGGCCGACCGCAACGAGCGGCGCGACGATCGGCTCGTCGCCGACCGCGCGGATCGGGCTCGGAATCTCGTCCGCCGCGAGCTGGCGCGGCGCATGCCGGCGCGCGGGGTCTGCCACCGGCACCGCGCTCATCAGCTTCTTCGTGTACGGATGCTGCGGCGCCTCGAACACCGCGCGGCGCGGGCCGATCTCGACGATCTGGCCGAGATACATCACCGCGACGCGATGGCTGATGCGCTCGACGACGGCCATGTCGTGCGAGATGAACAGATACGCGACGCCCAGCTCGCGTTGCAGGTCGAGCATCAGATTCACTATCTGCGCCTGCACGGACACGTCGAGCGCCGACACCGATTCATCGGCGATCACGACCTTCGGATTCAGCGCGAGCGCGCGTGCGATGGCGATCCGCTGACGCTGGCCGCCCGAGAATTCGTGCGGATAGCGGCGTGCGGCCTCCGGCGGCAGGCCGACCTTCTCGAGCAGCCAGTCGACGCGCGCCTGCGCGTCGCGGCCGCTCGCGACGCCGTGTACGAGCAGCGGCTCCATGATCGAGAAACCGACCGTCAGACGCGGGTTCAGCGACGCGAACGGATCCTGGAAGATGAACTGGATGTTTCGGCGCAGCGCCTGCAGTTCATGGCCCTTCATCGCGCTGATGTCGCGGCCGTCGAATTCGATCGAGCCGCTCTGCGATTCGACGAGGCGCAGCAGCGAGCGGCCGGTGGTCGACTTGCCGCAGCCCGATTCGCCGACGAGCGCGAGCGTCTCGCCCGCGCGCAGCTCGAAGCTCACGCGCTCGACCGCGTGCACGTATTGCGACACGCGGCCGAACACGCCGCTCTTCACCGGAAACCGCGTGACGAGATCGCGCACGCGCAGGATCGGCGGCGCGGCCGGATCGACGTGCGGCTGCGCGGCGACGGGGGCCGCGGCCGCGTCGTTCGCGGCAGGTGCCGGCGTGGCCGCGCTCGCGCCGTCCACCTTCAGCAGCGGGAATTTCTCGGGGTCATCGGTGCCCTGCATCGAGCCGAGCCGCGGCACGGCCGCGAGCAGCGCCCGCGTATAGCGATGCGCGGGCGTCGCGAAAATGCGTTCGGACTCGCCCTCCTCGACCTTCTCGCCGCGATACATCACGAGCACGCGATCGGCCACTTCGGCGACTACGCCCATGTCGTGCGTGATGAAGATCACGCCCATGTTCATTTCGTCCTGCAGGCCGCGGATCAACTGCAGGATCTGCGCCTGGATCGTCACGTCGAGCGCGGTCGTCGGTTCGTCGGCGATCAGGAGCGCGGGCCGGCACGACAGCGCCATCGCGATCATCACGCGCTGCCGCATCCCGCCGGACAACTGGTGCGGATAGCGCGCGAACACGCGGCGCGCCTCCGGAATGCGCACGAGATCGAGCAGCCGCAACGCTTCCGCGCGGGCTTCGGTCGCGCTCTTCGACTGGTGCAGCGCGATCGCCTCGCTGATCTGGTCGCCGACCGTAAACACCGGGTTCAGCGACGTCATCGGCTCCTGGAAGATCATCGCGATGTCCGCGCCGCGGATCCCGCGCATCGTCGCCGCGCTCGCCTGCACGAGGTCGACGAGCGCGCCGCCGCGACGCCGCAACGCGATCCGCCCGCTCGTGATCTCGCCGCCGCCATGCTCGACGAGCCGCATCAGCGCGAGCGACGTGACCGACTTGCCGGAGCCCGACTCGCCGACGATCGCGAGCGTCTCGCCGCGATCGACGTGAAACGACACGTTGCGCACCGCATCGAACGTCGCGTTTTCGCGGCGAAACATGACCGACAGGTCGTCGACGGCGACGACGCGCTGCTCCGGCAACACCAGCGCGGACGGGGTTCGGCTCGAAGTCATGCGGAGGTCTCCTCGTACGATCCGGAATCAGGCCGCATCGTCGCGATAGATGCCGACCACGGGCGTCTCGCCGACGCGCGCGTAGCCGCGATACATCCCTTCCGTGTTGAACGGCATCGCGACGTTGCCATGCGCGTCGACCGCGACGATCCCGCCGCGCCCGGCCAGGCGCGACAGCTTGTTCATCACGGCGTCGTGCGCGGCATCGGCGAGCGATGCGCCGCGATAGGCCATCTGCGCGGCCACGTCATGCGCGGTCGCGAGCCGGATGAACATCTCGCCCGTCCCCGTCGCGGATACCGCGCAGGTCGCGTCGTCCGCGTAGCAGCCGGCGCCGATGATCGGCGAATCGCCGACGCGGCCGGGCTGCTTGTTCGTGATGCCGCCGGTCGACGTCGCCGCCGCGATATGGCCGTGCACGTCGCACGCGACCGCGCCGACCGTGCCGTGCTTGCGGTCGGGATCGAGCGGCTCGGCCGGCTGCCCGGCGCCGAACGCGAAGGTCGCGGCATCGTGATCGAGCATCATGCCGGCCGCCGCGCGCGCCTTGACCCACTGTGCATGACGCGCTTCGGTGTCGAAGTAGCCGGGCTCGGCGAGTTCGAGGCCCTGCGCGGCCGCGAACGCGTCGGCGCCCGCGCCTGCCAACAGCACGTGCTCGCTCGCCTCCATCACGCGCCGTGCAGCGAGCACCGGATTGCGTACGCGGGTCGCGCAGCAGATCGCACCGGCCGCGAGCGTCGTGCCGTCCATCACCGCCGCGTCGAGTTCGTGTTTGCCTTCGGCCGTATAAACGGCGCCGCGCCCAGCGTTGAACAGCGGACAGTCCTCCAGCAGCCGTACCGCGACGGTGACGGCGTCGAGCGCGCTGCCGCCATCGGCGAGCACCTGTTGCGCGGCCTGCAGGATCGCGGTGAGTTCGGCGCGGTACTGGCGTTCGGTGTCGGTGTCCATCGCTTCGCGCAGGATCGTGCCTGCACCGCCATGAATCGCGACGATCGCGTGTGAAGTCATGATTTTTTCGGACCGGAGGAAGAAGGGTTGGCGGCCGGCAGCACCGCTTGCGGGCAGGTCAGCCACGGCAACAGGAATTCGGTCATTTCGGCGGCGGACTTCGCGGAGCGGTGCGTGCGCAGCGCGACCGCGTCGATCAGCGCCTCGATCATCGTCAGCACGGCCGCCTCCGACGTGGCCGCGAAACGCCGTTCGGCCTTGACGTACAGATTCAGCGACGCGATCGGTGCAAGCGGCGAACCTGGCCCGTCGGAGATGCCGAGCACGCGCGCGCCGCGCGCGGCCGCGCGGCGCGCCAGCTCGATCGTGTCCTTGACGTAGCGCGGAAACGCGAGCGCGATCACGAGATCGCGCGAGTCGGCCGTGTACAGGCGACGTGCCGCATGCGACGGCCCCCCGGGCAGCGCGAGCGACTGCACGTTGTCGTGACACACCGACAATCCGTGTTCCATCAGCCCGGTCAGAAACGCGCTCGAACCGGCGCCGAGAATCAGCACGCGCCGCGCGCCGACGATCGCCTCGACGGCCGCCTCGACGTCGGCCGCATCCAGCTGAGCACGCGTGTTCTCGATGTTCGCGACGGCCTGGTCGAACACCGCGTCGATCCACGCTGCGCCGCGCACGCCCTGCTCATGCTCTTGTTCCTGCTCCTGCGCGGAACGCAGCCGCTCGACCGGGCCGAGCGTCGCCTCGAAGCCGCGCACGAGCGCCGCGCGCATCGCCGGATAGCCGTCGAAACCCAGCGCCTTCGCGAAGCGGTTCGCAGTCGCGATCGACGCATTCACGGCCTGCGCCAGCTCGTCGATCCGCATCGTCGCCGCGCGAAACGGATTCGCGAGCACGAACTCGCCCATCCGGCGGTGGATCGGCGTCATCCGCGGCATGGCCGAGGCGATGCGCTCCGCGATCGCGGATTCCTGGTGACTGGCATCGTGCGGAACGAGAGGCGTCATGCGAATGGTTTTGCAAGGTTGATGAAAATCAATTTACACAACCTGCCGACCGGAAAAAAATAAATTTTCATCAGGGTTCCCACGCCCCCTGCCGGGCCCGCCTGATGCAGTCGGTCGTGCGACGGCCGCCCGACCGCCGTCGGGCCAGCATTCGGCGCCCTCGTCGCGCAACGCACCGAGGATCCCATTCGCGAACCTATCGGGAATACCCCAAGGATGTTCGTTCGAATGCAGATTCACATTGACCTGATTCGAATTCGAACATAGGATGCTCGAAAATGATCAGTCGTCTGATAACGTTGGCTTTCAATAGCAGCGAAATGTTCGATCGAATGCGGCGATTCCGATAGAAGCCAGGTGAATCGGCCGCTCATCAAGATCAGACATCGTACAAACATGACCGCATAAGACGCCCCCAGCCGGGCGACTTGCATGGCTCAGGAGACAGCAGTGAAAACAGTCAAGGCGTTGCGCTGGTGGATCATCGTGCTGGTATGTCTCGGCACGATCCTCAACTACCTCGCGCGAAATTCCCTCGCGGTGCTCGCACCGGAACTGAAGCAGGTGTTCGCGATCTCGACGCAGCAATACTCGTATATCGTCGGGGCATTCCAGATCGGCTACACGATCATGCAGCCGGTATGCGGGTTCATCGTCGACCTGATCGGCCTGCGGGTCGGGTTCGCGCTGTTCGCGATGCTGTGGTCCGTGGTCGGCGTCGCGCACGGCTTCGCGTCGGGCTGGCTGTCGCTCGGCATCCTGCGCGGCTTGCTCGGGCTGTTCGAGGCCGCCGCGATTCCGTCAGGGATGAAGGCCGTCGCCGAATGGTTTCCCGATCGCGAGAAATCCGTCGCGGTCGGCTACTTCAACGCGGGCACGTCGCTCGGCGCCGCGATCGCGCCGCCGCTCGTCGTGTTCCTGTCGATGCGATTCGGCTGGCAATCCGCGTTCATGGTCACCGGCGCGCTCGGCTTCGTGTGGGCCGCGCTCTGGTACACGCAGTACCGGTCGCCGGCCGATCATCCGCGCATCACGTCGCAGGAGCGCACACTGATCCGCGACGGTCAGGCCACGATGCCGGCCGCGTCGAAGCGCCGGATTCGCGACGTCGTCACCGCGCGCCGTTTCTGGGCGATCGCGCTGCCGCGCTTCTTCGCGGAACCCGCGTGGCAGACTTTCAGTTTCTGGATTCCGCTGTACCTCGCCACCGAACGCCACATGGCGCTCACGCAGATCGCCGTGTTCGCGTGGATGCCGTTTCTTGCGGCCGATCTCGGCGGCATCGCCGGCGGCTATCTGTCGCCCTACCTCGCGAACCGATTCAAGCTGCCGCTCGTGTGGTCGCGTGTCGCCGGCGTCGCGCTCGGCGCGGTGCTGATGCTGGGGCCGGCGATGATCGGGCTCGTGTCGTCGCCGTACACGGCCATCGGCCTGTTCTGCGTCGGCGGCTTCGCGCACCAGATGATCTCCGCGCTCGTCAACACGCTGTCGGCCGACGTGTTCGATCCCGAGGAAGTCGGCACCGCCAGCGGCTTCGCGGGCATGGCCGCGTGGATCGGCGGGCTCGGCTTCTCGCTACTGGTCGGCGCGCTCGCCGACAAGATCGGCTACGCACCGCTGTTCGCGTGCCTCGGCCTGTTCGACATCATCGGCGTCACGCTGCTCGCGGTGCTGATCCGCGGGCAGTCGAAGCAGGAGCGCCTGCTCGCGCAGCACGCCTGACCTCCGTCTTCACCAGGAATCGCTTACATGACTTCGCTTCTTCATCCGCCCGTGTTCCACGTCGCCGACCGGCAGGCGAACCGTGTGCTGCTCGCGTCCGACGCGGGCGCAACCATCGAGATCTTCGTGCTCGAGGACGACATCGTGCGCGTGCGCGTGCTGCCCGACGCGACGGCGCGCAACCCGCGCACCTGGACCATCGCGCCGGGCCTCGACGACGTGCCGCTCGAAGGGCGCGACCGTCTCGACCTGAGCGGCTTCGCGCTGCCGGCTTACGACTTCGTCGAAGACGACGGCGGCGTGCGCATCGAAACCGCGCAGATCCGCCTGACGGTCAGCCGGCAAGGCGGCCATTGCACGTGGTCGATGCGCGGCGCCGACGGCGCGTGGCGCGTCGTGCTCGCCGATCGCGCGACGCAGGCGTACAACTTCGGCTGGTGGGACGATCGCGCCTATCACTACGTCGCTCGCGAGCGCGGCGACAAAGTGTTCGGTCTCGGCGAGCGCGCGGGCGACCTCGACCGCACCGGCGCGCGCTTCGAGATGCGCAACATCGACGCGATGGGTTACAGCGCGAAGCACACGGACCCGCTCTACAAGCACATTCCGTTCTACGTCACGTGGTCGCCCGGCGCGTGCCAGGGCTTCGGGCTGTTCTACGACACGCTGTCGGATTGCGCGTTCGACATGGGCCGCGAACTCGACAACTACCACGGGCTCTACCGCTACTTCGTCGCCGAGCACGGCGATCTCGACTACTACTTCATCGCGTCGCCCGACACGCCGCTCACGGCCGCGCGGCGCTTCACGTGGCTCACCGGGCGCCCGGCGCGCACGCCGAAATGGGGGCTCGGCTATTCGGGCTCGACGATGAGCTACACCGACGCGCCGGACGCGCAGCGGCAGATGAACCAGTTCGTCGAGCGGTGCGAATCGCACGACATTCTGTGCGATTCGTTCCACCTGTCGTCGGGCTATACGTCGATCGGCGAGAAGCGCTACGTGTTCAACTGGAACCGCGAGAAGTTTCCCGACGCGAAGGGTTTCGTGAAGCACTACCGCGACCACGGCATCCGCCTGTGCGCGAACATCAAGCCGTGCCTGCTGCGCGACCACCCGGCGTTCGACGACGCCGCGCGGCGCGGGCTGCTGATCCGCTCGGCATCCGGCGAACCGGCATGGGTGCAATTCTGGGACGAGGTCGGCGCGTATCTCGACTTCACGCAACCGGACGCTTACGACTGGTGGCGCGAGCAGGTCACGTCGGCGCTGCTCGACTACGGGATCGAGTCGACGTGGAACGACAACAACGAATACGAGATCTGGTCGCCCGACGCGATCGCGCACGGCTTCGGCCAGCCGTTTCCCGCACGCGAGGCGAAGGTGCTGCAGACGATGCTGATGATGCGCGCGTCGCGCGACGCACAGCGCGCGCATGCGCCGGCGCAGCGGCCGTTCCTCGTGTCGCGCTCCGGCGGCGCCGGCATGCAGCGTTACGTGCAGACCTGGTCCGGCGACAACTACACGTCGTGGGAAACGCTGCGCTACAACCTGAAGATGGGCCTCGGGCTCGCGTTGTCGGGCGTGTCGAACATCGGTCACGACATCGGCGGCTTCGCCGGCCCCGCCCCGTCGCCCGAGCTGCTGCTGCGCTGGGTGCAGTTCGGCATCTTCATGCCGCGCTTCAGCATCCATTCGTGGAATGACGACGGAACCGTCAACGAACCGTGGATGTATCCGGAGATCACCGCGCGGATCGCGTCGCTGCTCAAGCAGCGCTACCGGCTGCTGCCTTACCTCTATCACCTGCTGTGGCTGTCGACCACGCGCTACGAGCCGGTGCTGCGGCCGACCTTCGGCGACTTCCCCGGCGACCCGCGCTGCTACGACGAATGCGACGACATGATGCTCGGCGACGCGCTGCTGGTCGCGCCGGTCGTCGAGCCGGGCCGCACGGAGCGCGCGGTCTACCTGCCTTCCGGTGCGCGCTGGCTGTGCTGTGCGAGCGCGCAGTCGTTCGACGGCGGCGCGAACGTAACGCTGCCCGCGCCGCTCGACACGCCGGTGATGCTGTTGCGGGAAGGCCGCGTGCTGCCGCTGAACGTCGCCGAGCAACGGTTCGGCGCACGCGCGGACACGCGCGGCTTCCTCGTCGCGCCGCGCGTCGAGGACGGCGTTGCGTACGGCGAATGCGTCGAGGACGACGGCGAAACGGAAGCGTGGCGCGACGGCGAATACGGGCTGTGGCGCGTCGAGACCGGACGCACGGCGTCCGGCGAACTCGGCGTGTCGGTCCGCTGGGAAGGCCGCATGAACCGCCCTGCCGAGCGCGTGGAGATCCTGCTGCCGGCATCGCTGCAGGGCGCGCTTGCCGTGCGCGGTGCGTGCGTCGAACACGATGCGCGGGACGGCGCGTGGCGTCGCGTCGTCGTGGCATTCGACGACTGACCGCGCAAGCGCGGGACAACGCCGAACCCTCAGATCGGGCGGGCCGCGCACACGGCCCGCCCCTCCACCAAAGAGGAGGCCGAACAGCCTCCCGCCCCTGAAGAGACTTGGAGATCGTCAATGAAAGCATCGCATCACTATTCTGCAATCCTGATTTTATCGGCCGCGTCGCTCGGCGCTTCCGCCGCCCATGCGCAGAGCAGCGTGACGCTGTACGGCGTGGTCGACGATTCGCTCGCGTACGTCAACAACCAGCAGGGCCACTCGAACATTTACATGCGCGACGGCAACCTGTATGCGTCGAAGTTCGGGCTGCGCGGCGACGAGGATCTCGGCGGCGGCACGCACGCGATCTTCGACCTGCAATCCGGCTTCAACCTGAACACCGGCGCGCAGGCCGCCGCCGGCACGATCTTCAACCGCCAGGCCTTCGTCGGGCTGCGTAACGATCATTACGGCACGGTGACGGCCGGCCGTCAGTACACGCCGTACTTCCTGCTGGTCGGCCCGTACGCGTCGAGCAGCTGGCTGACCGGCGCGACGGGCGCGCATCCGGGCGACATCGACGGGCTCGACACCACGATCCGCGTCAACAATTCCGTCACCTATACGTCGCCGACCTTCTCCGGGCTGACCGCGAGCGCGATGTACGCGTTCGGCGGCATCGCCGGCGCGACCGGCAAGGGCAACACGTTCAGCGCCGCGCTGCGCTATGCGAACGGGCCGGTCGGAATCGCGGCCGGCTACCTGCGCATCAACAGCTCGGGCTCGTCGGCGGGCTTCCTCAATCCGGCGACCGCGGCATCGGGCAGCTTCGCGGTGTCCGTGCTGAACCAGGGCTACCTGACCGCGAAGGCCGTCGAGCAGGTCGCAGCGGCCGGCAACTACACGCTCGGCAACCTGACGATGGGCCTGAACTACTCGAACGTGAAGTACCTGCCCGGCAACGGCTCCGCGTTCACGGACACGGCCGTGTTCAACACCTACGGCGCCCTCGCCGCGTACCGCTTCACGCCGACCTTCTCGGTGGCCGGCGCGTTCGCGTACACGCTCGCGTCGAAGGCGAACGGCGTGTCGGACGCGGCCCGTTACCAGCAGTATTCGCTGAAGGAGTCGTACAGCCTGTCGAAGCGCACGACGCTCTATGCGCTGCAGGCGTACACGCATTCGAGCGGGCGGACGCTCGGCGCGCTGGGCGCCGGCCATATCGTCGACGCGGCGCCGATCGTCGGCGATTCGCAGCAGCTCACGCCGTCGACGACGCACGGCCAGTTCGTCGGCATGGCCGGGATCGCCATGACGTTCTGAGCCCGTACGGCTGCACCTCCCCTGCTTGAGCCCCGGGCGATCCGGCATCGTCCGGGGCGCCGGTTGACGTTCGTCACCCACCTGTTTCGCACGCAGCGCGCAGCGTGCGGGTTTTCGCGATCGCCGCGATACCTTACAATTCGTCAGGATTATCCCTGCTGCATATCCCTCCATGCAGTCCTGACACCGCGGTACACTCGACGCACGCCGTATCAGGGTCCGACGCGCGACACGCGCGCCGGGCGGCGTCGCGCCTCGTTGCGCCCACAACTGGATGCCAGCCATGCCAGATTCCCGTTCCTCGCCCCGCACGACATTCAAGCCGCAGGTCGTGCTGCCCGCGCTCGCGGTCATCGGTGCACTGCTCGTCGTATGCGCGCTGCGCCCGAACGAAGCAGGCGCGCTCTTCTCCTCCGGCCAGCAATGGGTCGTCGCGCGCTTCGACTGGTTCTACGTACTCGCCGTCACCACGTTCCTCGTGTTTCTCGTGCTGATCGCGGCAAGCGACTTCGGCAACATCCGGCTCGGCCCCGACGACGCCGAGCCCGAGTTCAGCTTCCTGTCGTGGACAGCCATGCTGTTCGCGGCCGGCATGGGCATTGGCCTCATGTACTTCGGCGTTGGCGAGCCGATGCAGCACTTCCTGAAGCCGCCGACCGTCGACCCCGGCACGCCGGCCGCCGCGCGCGAGGCCATGCTGATGACCTTCTTCCACTGGGGCTTTCATGCGTGGGCGATCTACGGGCTGATGGGGCTCGTGCTCGCATACTTCGGATTCCGCTACAACCTGCCGCTGACGCTGCGCTCCGGCCTGTATCCGGTGCTGCGCGAGCGCGTGAACGGCTGGATCGGCCACGCGGTCGACGCGTTCGCGCTGGTCGGCACGGTCGCGGGCATCGCGACGACGCTCGGCTACGGCGTGATGCAGTTGAGCGCGGGCCTGCATACGGTCGCAGGCTGGGATACGAGCGGCAACGCGTTCCGCATCGGGCTCGTCGTGATCGTCGTGATCCTGGCCGGCGCATCGGCCGCGAGCGGTCTCGACAAGGGCGTGCGGCGGCTGTCCGAGCTGAACCTGCTGCTGGCGTTCCTGTTGCTCGCGTTCGTGGTCGTCGCGGGCCCGACGTCGTTCCTGCTGCGCGCGCTCGGCGACAACATCGGCCAGTACCTGTCGAATCTCGTCGACCTGTCGTTCCGCACCTATGCGTACGCGCCGCCGCGCGAGGAAGGCTGGTTCGGCGGCTGGACGATCCTCTACTGGGCATGGTGGGTATCGTGGTCACCGTTCGTCGGCATGTTCATCGCGCGCATCTCGCGCGGCCGGACGATCCGCCAGTTCGTGATCGGTGTGTTGCTCGTGCCGACCGCATTCAATCTCGTGTGGATGACCGTGTTCGGCAACAGCGCGATCTGGCTCGACACGCACGGCGCGGCCGGCGCGCTCGCGCAAACGGCGGGCAATGTCGATGCGTTGCTGTTCCGTTTCTTCGATTTCCTGCCGCTTCCGCAGTTGCTGTCGCTCGTCGCGATCGTGCTGATCGCGGTGTTCTTCGTCACGTCCGCCGATTCCGGCGCATTCGTGATCGACCAGATCGCGACGCGCGGCAGCGCGCATTCGCCGGTCTGGCAGCGGCTGTTCTGGGCTGCACTGCTGGGCGTGACGGCGGCTGTGCTACTGGTCGCGGGCGGGCTCGGCGCGCTGCAGGCGATGACGTTGATCGCCGCATTGCCGGTCGCCTTGATCATGCTCGCGCTGTGTTACGGGCTGTGGCGCGGGCTCGCGGCCGATCGCGCGCACTATTCCCAGGACGTCGCGCCCGCGACGAGCTTCTGGACCGGCCAGCACTGGCGCCATCGCCTGACCCACATCCTGCGGCAGACGACCGAAGCCGACGCACGCCAGTTCGTCGCGGAAACCGTCGAGCCCGCGCTGCGCAAGGTCGCCGACGAGCTGCGTTCGGGCGGTGTCGACGCACACGTGCAGCGCGACAGCGACGACGCGGTGCGGTTGACCGTGCCGACCGCGGAACACCGCGATTTCGTCTACGGCGCGCGCGTCACGGCGAAATCCGCGGCGGCCTTCCGGGTACGCGAAGCGGCCGAGCCGGAATCCGAGCGTCCGCACGTGTACGGCATCGTCACGTTCTTCGAGGACGGCCGGCTCGGCTACGACATCGAATATCTGCGCGGCGACGAACTGATCGCCGATGTTCTGCGTCAGTACGAACGCTACGTCTCGCTCGCGGCCGACCAGCGTACGCATCTGCTGAGCCGCGCGCCGGGACACGCAACGGAGGCCGAATGAATCCGACCGCGGCGTTCCGCTTGTCGAGCCGACGCGCGGCAGCCGACGGAGCCATGCCATGAGCAGCCTCCTGAACAATCGCACCGGCGACTTCATCGCGCTCGCGACGCTCGCGGTGCTTTACCTCGGCGGCGTCGGCCTTGCGCTGTGGCGGATCCGCACCGCCGCCTCGCGCGGCAAGGTTTACTGGATCTTCTGCATCGCGCTGCTGGCCGGCGGCGCGATCGCGATCACCGCCAACCTGTCGCCCATGCCGAACAGCGGCGAGATGCCGCCCGGTTTCGCACTCGGTGTCGAGGCGGTGCTGCTCGGGCTCGCGCTCGTGGCGGCCGGCTGCGCCTGGCTGATGTTGCGTGCGCGGCGCGACTGACACCTGCCTTGTGCACGGCGCCGCAGCCTCGTCACGCATGAACGGCAACACGCATGCCGAACAACGGGCTGCTGCCATTTTCCCGACGCATCATGCAGACGGCGCCCGCGCGGTGACGAGCCAGCACGCCGCGTCGAAGTACAGGTTCGCGCCCTGCACATAGCGCCCGAACGCAGCGCGAGCCGTATCGATCACGCGCCGGCGCGTCGCGTCGTCCACCTGACGAAGCGCGAGCCCGACCGGCCCCAGTCGCGCAATGTAGTCGTCCAGCTCGGACACCGGCAACGCACACGCGATATCGATCGGCTCGATCGCGATGTCGGCCCAGCCGCTGTCCGACAATACCGACGCGATCCGTTGCCGGTCGCCGAACGCAAATTGTCCCGGCGCGCCCGGCTGCCGCGCCGGCAGGGCCGGCAGCAATGGCGCCGCGACACGCTCTGCCGTCGTCATGAACGGATTGTCGGCGGCGCCGCGCCATGCGACGAATCGCAGTTGCGCGTTCGGGCGCGCCGCGTGCCGCAGGTTCGCGAAGGCCTGCACCGGATCGTCGAAGAACATCACACCGAAGCGCGACACGATCAGATCGAACTGCCCCGGCGCAAACGCATGCGTCTGCGCATCGGCGTGCATGAAGTCGGCGTCAACGCCCTCGCGTTCGACGCGTGCCCGTGCAGCGGCGATCATTTGCGCCGAAATGTCCAGGCCCGTGCAGTGCGCGTGCGCGCCAATCCGCCGTGCGATCGCGAGCGTCACCGCGCCGGTGCCGCAGCCGACGTCGAGCACGCTGCTCGCGGACGCCGCCACCGCCCCATCCGCGAGCAATGCCTCGAACGGCTCGAACATCCGGTCGAGCGAGCGCTGCGCGTCGACCCATGCCAGCCCCGACGGGCCATTCCAGAGCGCAGACTGCGCTTCGTTTGTCCGGTTGCCTTCCATCGTCGAATCTCCTTTTGTCCGCATCGTTGACCGTGATCCAGACTATGCTGCTTCAAGCCGGCTTGAGGTCAAGGCTGCGAACGCGGCACGACTCGCGCGCCGCGCCGGTATTCGCACCCCGTCCTTCACATTTCTTACATTCCCGTTCCGTATCGTTGACGACTTTCCTACGGTGCCTCCCATGCGACGACTCCTCTCCCGCGCGCTGTTCGTGCGCTGCGCTCCGCTTGTTGCCCTCGTGGCGCTGTCCGCGTGTTCGAATCACATCGATACGCCCGCCGACCCGGCCAGTGCCGCGATCAACGTTCAGGCCGCGTGGGTCGAGATCGGCGATGCGAACCAGGCGATCGCACGCGTGGTCACGAACTACAGCCCCGTGTCCACGAGCGATCCGCTGTGTCCGCAATTGTCCGTCGACGGCAAGCTGTCGCGCATGACGCTGCGTGCCGCCGCCGCGACCGTCGCGCAACGTCCGACGGCGAGCGCCCCGGCCGACTCGAAACCGTCGAGCTTCCCGGTGTCGGTCTGCGAAGCGATGCTGCCGACCGATGCACAGGTGGCGAGCGTCGCGGGCCGCACGCTGCCGCTGCCGAAAGCGCAGCCGCAGCGCATCGCGATCATCGCCGACACCGGCTGCCGCATGAAGAAGGCCGACAACGCATGGCAGGCGTGCAACGACGCGACGGTCTGGCCGTTCGACACGATCGCAGCGAGCGTCGCGAAGCTGTCGCCGGACCTCGTGCTGCACGTCGGCGACTATCACTACCGCGAAAACGCGTGCCCGCCCGACATCGCCGGCTGCAAGGACAGCCCGTGGGGCTACGGCTGGGATACGTGGCAGGCCGACCTGTTCCGCCCGGCCGCGCCGCTGTTCGCGAAGGCGCCGTGGGTCGTCGTGCGCGGCAACCACGAGGAATGCGCGCGGGCTGGCCAGGGCTGGTACCGCTTCCTCGATCCGCGCCCGTATTCGCCAGCCCGTTCGTGCGACGATCCGGCCAACGACGACGACGCGAACTACTCGGATCCGTATGCGGTGTCGCTCGGCGGCGGTACGCAAGTGATCGTGTTCGACACCGCAAAGGTCGGCCGCAATCCGCTGAAGACGACCGACGCGCAGTTCCGCATCTACCAGAAGCAGTTCCAGACGGTCGCGTCGCTCGCGTCGAAGGCCGGCATGTCGACGACGATCTTCACGAACCACCATCCGATCCTCGCATTCGCGCCGATCGCCGGCAGCACGCCGGCGCCGGGCAACCTCGCACTGCAGTCGGTGATGGCGAGCCTGAACGCGCAGGCGTACTACCCGCCCGGCATCCAGGTCGCGCTGCACGGGCACGTGCACGACTTCCAGGCGATCAACTTCTCGTCCGGGCATCCGGCGACGATCGTGTCCGGCAACGGCGGCGACAACCTCGACGTCGCGCTGCCCGATCCATTCCCGGCCGGCCTGACGCCCGCGCCGGGCGCCGTGATCGAACGACTGTCACACCACAACAGCTTCGGTTTCCTGATCATGGAGCGACGCGCGGCGCCGGCGACGGGCTGGGTGTTCCATGCGTATTCGGCGGCCGGCAAGCTGCTCGCGTCGTGCGACCAGTCGGGCAACACGCTCGTATGCGACAAGACGGGGTTCATCGCGCCGTGAGTGACGAAGTTCGATTGAGCGATGATTTGACGAATTCGACCGGCCGCCGGCGACGGATGGCCGGCTCGCGGAAGCCGACGGTTTCGTCGGCGACCGCTGCCGAGCATCGGGTTTGCGCTTCGGTTCCGGTCGCCGGCGGTAGCCGGACGGTACGCGTGCTCGCCGCCGCCCTGCTCGCCGGCGCGGCGCTCGCGGCCCATGCCACACCGTCCGAGACGCTCCTTCTTCCCGGTGCGCCGTCGCGCGTCGTCGGCACGATCGGCGACGGCACGCCGCAGGTTGCCGGCAAGGTCGACGCGGCGGCCGCCCGTTTCGCGCCCGATCCGACGCTCGTCGCGTTGGGACGCCGGATCTTCTTCGATCCGCGGCTGTCCGAGCCGCGCGGCATGTCGTGCGCGGGCTGCCACGATCCGGGACGCGCGTTCGCGCCGACACTGTCGGCCGCTTCGCTCGAGGGGCCCGGCGTGCCGGAAGGCAGCCGCCACGGGCGCTTCAGCCTGCGCAATGCACCGTCGCTGCTCTACGTGCGTTACGTGCCGCGCCGCCACTTCTACCAGGATGACGACGCGCCCGCGCCGTCGCCGTTCGGCGGCCTCTTCAGCGACGGCCGCGCGGACACGCTCGCCGAACAGATCCGCGGGCCGTTGTTCGATCCGAACGAGATGAACAATCGTTCGCCGGCCGCGCTGCTACGCAAGGTCGGCGGCACCGAACTGGCGGACGATCTCGCCGCGCGCTTCGGCGCATCGGTGCGGCGCGACCCCGAGCAGCTGGTGCGCGCGCTGGGCTCGGCCGTCGAGGCCTATCTGCAGAGCGACGACATGGCGCCGTTCACGTCGCGCTTCGACGCGTACCTGCGCACGCGCAAGCCGCTCGCGCCGGCCGAGATGCGCGGTCTGGCGCTGTTCCGCAATCCTGACAAGGGCAACTGCATGAGTTGCCATACGCTGACGGAGACGTCGAGCCGGCCGGAGCGCTCGCTCTTCACCGATTTCGGCTACGACGCGATCGCGGTGCCGCGCAACCGCGTGCTGCCCGCGAACCGAGATCCGCGCCATTTCGACAACGGGCTGTGCGACACGGCCGCGCGGCTGCGCTGGCCCGAGCCGACGCAATGGTGCGGCTACCTGCGCACGCCGGGGCTGCGCAACGTCGCGGTCAAGCAGACGTTCATGCACAACGGCGTGTTCACGACGCTGCGCGACGCGGTCGCGTTCTACAACACGCGCTCGACCGACCCGGGCTACTGGTATCACGGCGCCAGGACGTTCGACGACGTGCCGGCCGCCTATCGCGGCAACATCAACGTCAATTCGACGCCGATGAACCGCCGGCCGGGCACGCAGCCCGCACTCACCGACGCGGAAATCGACGACATCGTCGCGTTCCTCGGCACGCTGACCGACGCGCGCTACGCGAATATCGTCCCGCCCGCCGCGCCTGCCGCCCGGATTATCGGATCGCCTGCCGCCCGCACACCGGCGCCGGTGCGCTGACCGTCCGCCAGCTTTGTGACGACTACAAGGAAAAGGCGATGGTCAGTCTCGCCGAAGGGTCGATCTACATCCGGGACTGGGACATCGAGAATATGGAGAATCCGAACCTCGGTTCACTTGAAGCTCGAAAGGTCACGTGTGATCAACCACTCATTGAAAAGAACGATATAGCGCCCCTCGGGAATACTGAGATGGATTGCGCAGCCACGCGACTAAGATCGTGGTTTCTGAGCGGGGAAAACAATGCAAAGAAGAATCGCGTCTGCGGGCGACGTTTTGTCCAGTGGTGGCACCGTTCTACCTGCGGATGGACCACCGATGACATTCATGGGTCATCAAGTCGCCCTGATCGGAGGTCAAGCATTTTGCACCGCCTGTAAGAGCAACGGCGTCATTACCAAGTCCGGGGGACCTTACCGCTTGCAGTTCTTGGCGGAAGTTGCCCTGGATGGCGACATCGTAATGTGCAAATGCCCGAGGCCACCGCGCATTATTGCTGCGCTTAGTGGTGAGTCATGGTGCGACGACAACCTAGGCGGTAGCGGTCAGCACACCTCTTCTGGTTTCGCCGCTGCTGGCGCTATTGCGTCCAACCTGGTCGAGCCGTACGACGAACAAGTAAAGGCGACGGCTGATGGTCCGGCAGGCTACCCCTACTGCATCGAGACAACGGATGGTCGTGTGTTCCAAGGACGTCTCGACGCAAGCGGCATGTTACCGCGCGTCCATACGGGCCACAGCGCCGACGACTATACGGTCTACTGGGGTGACGATGCAATCGCCAAGCAGAATGCGGCTTAACCAAGCCGAACAAACCGCTGAAGGTACGCTCGAACAGTACGCATGACTCGGTCAAGCCCACTCAATTGAAGTCAATTGCGTTTCAAGAGCTTTGGAACGCCTACCCGAGCAAAGATCCATACGACGATAAGACAGGTCAGTATGAGAACCAGTGTGCCATCCGCATGAGCGTGACCTTTCACAACATAGGAAGCGATATGAAGTCGTTTTCCCAGAAGGTCGTGAAGCCCATGCCTGGAAAGAAAGTGTTGGGCCGTCTCATGCTTAATGACAAACCTACGGCAACCCGTGCTTATGAGCTTGCAGAGTGGTTGAAACTGCAACCTTTCTTGGGACTCGGCAAACCGGAGAACATTACTGGCGCAGATTGGCAGAGCAAAGTGAAAGGCCGAACGGGGATCATTTACTTTTTTGGTTACTGGCGACAAGACGGCGATTCTTCCGATAGCCTTAGCGGCGGTCACATCGACTTGTGGAACAAGGACACGCTGACGCCCAACTGGGCGTCGTTTCTACGGTTCCGCGTTGGCATGTCATCGATGCCCAATCCGTTGTCCTGGCTTCGAGGTCGACGAGACAACGCATTCTCCGATCTAGCCAACTCGAAAGAAATCCTTTTTTGGGAAGTGAAATGAAGCGTATCGGGCTTGCGACGTTGGGGCTCGTGTGGGGCTTGCTGGTCACATGGGCGTCAGGCTACACATTCAGCCACATGCACTGGCCAACGCCTCCCTCACATTCAACCGGCTGCAACGACCTGGAGCATTGTGGCTCTCATGCCGCCTTTTTCCTGACGACGCTAGGACTGCTACTGTGGCCTGCCATCGTATTCTGCGCGTTGAACGCAGTCGCGTATAAGCGATGGTCGAATCGGAGATGGGGCACCGTGTTTGCCGTGGTGACGCTATTCGTCGTGTTGTTCTATCTCGCCACCTACGCAGTACCTTCGTTGGGGCTCTTCGGCTGACGCCGAGGACGATACGATAGTCACCTGGATTGTGTTGCGACGTGTCAGAGCGCTCCGTAACACACGCGCTCAGGCCACGACCACACCAGGTCGAACATGGAAACCACCACGTCGTAGACGCTGTATCGCATCAAGGCGGTCATGGATATGCCGAAGCGATCATGGCCGGCACGGACGCAGCTTAACTCGCCCCTCTGGCGCTCGGACCCAAGCGCCGCCCTCCCGCTTCATCTCCCCCTAAGCCCACACATAGCTCGACATTGCGCTTGACAACCCGCTTCGCCCAAAATACTGTATGGATAAACAGCTGTATAACCAACCAGTATTTGAGGCGGCGGCACGAAGCTCGGCGCTACCGTCGATACCACTGGTTGGTGGCTCCAGGTCCAGCGCGGCCTTTCATGGTAGCTAGCGTGGTAGCCAGACCTGACATATCGACGAAAACACCCCGGAGAGCCTTATGCAACAAGGGTCCCTGTTTAAAGTGGAACATCTGGTCCGTATCGTCAACGACACCGATCGCCAAGTGCTAGCATGGCTGCGTGCGCAGGTCGGCGACGCCCGCGTCGAGCGCGCGGCGCGCCAGCTCGGGCATACACGCAAGCCTTTCCCGTCGGCGGTATGCCGGTACCTGGGCATGAGCGCGCCGGCCACGCTGCGCCAGGCGGAACGGCCGCGTGCCGCACGCGACTTCTCGGTCGGCGATCGCTACCTGTCGCTGATCCGCCAGCACCTCGCCGCGCATGCGGTCAGCCGATGAAATCGCCGAAATCGTATCGTCGGCGCGTCGCCGCGCGGCGGCCGTCCACGGTGAACGCGGCGTGCCGGATCGGCCGACCCGTGCCCCCGTCACGACCGCCCAGCCCGGTAGCCAACGCGCCGGCCCGGTCCACACCTGTCCCGCTTACGCGGCGGCCGCCGCCGCGTCGCGTATCAGCTGGCCGAGCGTTTCGATCGCCGCTTCGTGTGCCGTGTCGAACACCCGCGTGCAGGCAAGCCGGATATACGCGTCAAAGCGGTCGGAGTTCGAAAAGATCGCGCCTGGCGCGATCCTTATCCCGCGTGCCAGCGCGGCATCGAACAATGCTTCGGAACGCACGCCGTCCGGCAACGCGATCCACAACAGCATGCCGCCGGGCGGCCGGTTCATCCGCGTGCCGGCCGGAAAATGGCGCGCGATCGCATCGATCGTCACATCGCGCTGCACACGCAGTTGCTCGCGAAACCGGTGCAGGTGGCGATCGAACGCGCCCGAGCCGACGAATTCGGCCGCGACGGCCTGCAGCAATGCGGCGTTGTGCCGGCTGTGCGCGAACTTGAGCATCTTCACGCGCGCGTGCCAGCGGCCCGCGCTCATCCAGCCGAGCCGCATCCCGGGCGCCAGCACCTTGTTGAACGACGGGCAATAGATCACCGTGCCGTCACGGTCCCATGCCTTCACTGGCTTCACCACGTGCAGCGCTTCCACGAGCTCGCGATACGGCTCGTCCTCGATCACGGCCACGCCGTGGCGCGAGCACAGCGCGACCAGCGCGGCCTTGCGTTCGTCGGGCATCACACTGCCGAGCGGGTTCTGCAGATTCGGCACGACGACCACGGCCCGAATGTCCGGGTACGCGGTCAGCGCTACATCGAGCGCTTCGATCGACAGTCCGGTCGTCGGGCTGGCCGGGATCTCGAGCGCACGCAGGCCGAGGCTTTCGAGCAGCTGGATCAAGCCGAAAAAGGCCGGCGATTCGATCGCGATCGTGTCGCCGGGGCGTGCCACCGCGCGCAGCGCGAGATTCACGGCATCGACGCCGCCGCTCGTCGACATCACGTCGTCCGGCGACACGGCCACGCCGTACGACAGCGCGCGCTTTGCCATCGTCTGCCGGAATTCGGGCGACCCGCCAACCGGCCCGGCGTCGGTCAGCAGCGTCGGCTTGCGCCGCAGCAACCGGATCGCCAGCGTCTGCAGGCGCTCGGCCGGATACAGCGTCGCCAGCGCGGACGCGCCGCCGAGATTCAGCGCATCGGGCATCGCATTCGCGCGATCGATCACGCGCGACACGCGTTCATGCAGTCCCGCGAATGGCGGCGCGACGCTCAGCGGCGCCCCGTCGCTTTCCGGCAGCGCATCGAGCGCGGCGGCCGCGCGCCGCCTCACGAAATAGCCCGAGCGCGGCCGGGCTTCGCACCAGCCTGTATCCTCGAGCCGCCGAAACGCCTGGATCGCGGTCGACAGGCTCACGCCGTGCTGTGCCATGAATGCGCGCACGGACGGCATCCGGTCGCCGGGCGACAAGGTACCCGCCGCGATGATGCGGCGGTAATGCTCGGCGAGTCGTTCGTAAAGCGGCTCGCCGGCCATCGGCAACGGTGTTCGGAACGAGTCTGTGATGAGCGTCATGCGGGTCATCGTGCCCGCGCGCCCCAGCGCACGCCAGATACAGATTCAGGGGAAACAGACCGATACAGAGGATCAAGATCGTCACCTGCACCGCAACAGATTCCCGTCCCCTGAATCTGTCCTGCCCGCACGTGTTTCCTTAATCTGATTGCACGCTGTCGCCCCGCCGTCGCCGGGCCGCGCAACCAGGAAAAGGACTCGCCATGCGGACGCAAGAGATCCGGCTCGACGCCGGGCAAAGCCACTTTGCGTGGTTCGACAAGGACAGCCAGGTCATCGTGCTCGACGGCGCGCTCGCGGTCACGTTGCGTCACGGCGGGCTCGACTGGCTACCCGATACGCCGCATTACGTTCGCCGCGTGCTCGACGAAGGCGAATGCCTGACGATCGAGACGGCCGGTCACGTGACATTGTCCGCAGCCGGTGTCGGGCCGGTCGCCGCGACCGTCGCGGAACCCGAGGCTCGGTCCGGCGTGTTCGCGGTATGGCGCGCATGGCTGCACCGGGTGTCCAGGCCGCTACTCGGCGAGCGGCAAGTGCGCGAGCAACCCTGACGCGGCGGCTCGCGCCATCGCCGATATCGTCATGTGATCGCCCTGTCGCCCACCCCGGCAACGAGCGTGATCCTGTCCCGGCGCCGTCACCGTCACCGTCACCGTCACCGTCACCGTCACCGTCACCGCGCCGGGTCGACTCGACCGAGCCGACAACTTCGCCCGCAGCCACCCCGCCCAGCTACCGCCCCTTCCGCGCCCGCTCGATCCACTCGAACAACGCCATCCCGATCAACATCGCGACGACGAACGCAATGCCCTTGACCGACCCGAGTCCGATCGACACGATTGCGGGCCCCGGGCAGAACCCGGCAAGCCCCCAGCCGATGCCGAACACGGCGCTCCCTGCGACGAGGCGCACGGTAATCGTCCGCACGGCCGGCCACTGGATCGGCAGGCCGAGCAACGATCGCGTCCGACGCTTCGCCCAAGCGAACGCTAACACGGCAACACCGATCGCGCCGGCCATCACGAACGCGAGCGACGGATCCCAACGGCCTGCCAGGTCGAGAAAACCGAGCACTTTCTGCGGATTGGCCATCCCCGACACGATGAGCCCGGCGCCGAACAGCAGCCCCGCCAGAAACGCGAATCCTGCCTGCATGTCAGCCTCCGATCACGTGCCGTTGCACGAATACGGTCGCAAACCCCGCGACCATGAACACCGCCGTCGCGACGATCGATCGCGCCGCACCGCGCGACAGCCCGCAGACGCCGTGACCGCTCGTGCATCCGCCCGCATAGCGCGTCCCGATCCCGACCAGCAGGCCGGCCGCCAGCAACTCGCCCCAGCCCGCATCGACCTGCGGCGCCGCGGCGACACCGGCGATACGCATCATCAGCGGCGCGGCGATCAGCCCGGCGACGAATGCGGCGCGCCAGTCGCGCTCAGCTGCACCGGCCGTGAACAAGCCGCCGACGATGCCGCTGATCCCGGCGATCCGCCCGTTGAACGCAACGAGCCACGCCGCCGCAAGCCCGATCAGCACACCACCTGCAAGCGACAGCCACGGCGTGAAATGAAGGACATCAAGCTGCATGGCGCGCCCCCTTCGCGGCCGTGCCGCAGAACTGTTCGTACAGCACGCCCATCACCGCGATCACGGCCGGGCTGTCGAGCGAATAGTGGATGTTCTTGCCTTCGCGGCGCGTGCGGACCAATGCGTTGTCCCGCAATACGCCGAGCTGCTGCGACAGCGTCGGTTGGCGGATATCCAGCCGCGCCTCGAGATCGCTCACGCAGCGTTCGCCCTGCGACAGCTCGCACAGCAGCAGCAGCCGGTCGGGATTGGACAGCACCTTGAGCAACGCGCAGGCCGACTCGGCGGCGGCGCGCATCTGGTCGGGCTGGGGCAGCCCGGTGGAAGCGAAGTCGTTCATGACGGGGGACGGCACACGATTAACGGATCAACATTATATGTATTTATATAATGTTGATCCGTACTTTCGTTCGGTGCCGTCAGAGGACGGTGCCATCGGCAATGGCCGCCCCCCCTGCCGCCACTATGCCTGCTCGCCGGCAATTGCCTCGGCTGCCGCCGCGCGCTTCGCACCGGCCCGCACTACGCCAAGCACCAACACTGCGATCCCGGCGATCAGGCACGGCACCGCGACGAATGCGAACGCGGTCGACAGCGGCAGCCCCATCGCGAGCATCGCGCCGCCCGCCATCGAGCCGACGACGGAGCCGCCGCGGCCGATCCCGTTCGCCCAGCTCACGCCCGTGGTCCGGCATTCGGTCGGATAAAACGCAGCCGACAGCGCATTCGCGCCGACCTGCGAGCCCGACACGCAAAAGCCGGCCGCGAACACGGCCAGTGCCGCGCCCGCCGGCGACGCGGCCAGCACCCCGATCGCCGCGACGAACACGCCCGCCGCCGCATAGCTGCACGCGAGCACGCGATGCGGATCGAAGCGGTCCATCAGCCAGCCGAGCACGATCGCGCCGAGCGTGCCGCCGACCTGGAACATCGCGGTCACGCGCGCGGCCGTCTGCAGCGTCGCGCCGGTCGTGCGCAACAACGTAGGCAGCCAGCTCGACAGCAGGTAGATGACGAGCAGACTCATGAAGAACGTCAGCCACAGCAGCAGCGTGCCGCGCAGCAGGTCGGTGGCGAACAGGCGGCCGAGCGGCGAGCCGGCCGGCTTGCCGCGCGGCACGATGAACGACGCGTGCACGAGATGCGGGGACGGTGCGATGCGCGCGAGCATCGCCGCGATTCGCTCGCGCGACGCGCCGGTGTTGACGAGATAGCGCACCGATTCCGGCAGTCGCCACGCGAGCACCGGCAGGAGCAGCAGCGGCGCGGCACCGCCGACGACGAGCACCGCGCGCCAGCCGTCTCGTTCGATCAGTGACGCGGCCGCGAGCCCGCCGAGCGCCGAGCCGATCGTGAAGCCGCAGAACATCGTCGTGACGAGCAGCGAGCGCCGCCGCGCGGGGCAATACTCGGACGTCAGCGTGATCGCGTTCGGCATCGCGCCGCCGAGCCCGAGGCCCGTCACGAAGCGCCACGCGATCAGTTCGTTCAAGCCGCCCGCACTTGCCGACGCCGCACTCGCGATGCCGAAGCACGCGACACACGCGAGCAGCAGGCGCTTGCGGCCGAATCGGTCACCGAACGGCCCGAACACGAGCGCGCCGGCCATCAGCCCGGCGAGCCCCGCGCCGAATACCGGCGCGAGCTGCGCGGGCGACAGCCCCCATTCCGCGCGAATGACCGGAGCGATGAACCCGATCGATGCCGTGTCGAAACCGTCGATCGCGACGATCAGGAAGCACAGCACGACGATCGCGACCTGAAACGGCGCAACGCGATGCCGGTCGATCCATTCGCTGACGTCGATGGACAGCGTATCGGCCATGATGATGTCTCCTCCATGAAGGCGGTCGCGCGCGATGTCGTTGGAATGCGCGCCGCCGGATCCGGGCTGAAGCGCGTCAGGCGACGGTCTTCAGGCAATCTTGCGCGCGCCAGCCGTGCAGCCAGTCGAGCGCGTCGTAGAACTGCGCCTGCGTGCGTCCGACCCACAGCGCGTTGCGCACCTGCCGCTCGACGCCCTTCGCGTGATAGATCCGCCCCATCTCGCGCGCCGAATACAGCACGCGCGCGGTGCGCGGAATCCGCACGTGTTCGTACAGCGCGAACGCGGCCTCGAAGTCGCCATCGGTCCGCGCGACGGCCGCACCGAGCGTCACCGCATCTTCGAGCGCCTGGCACGCGCCCTGCGCGATGTATTGCGTCATCGGATGGGCGGCGTCGCCGAGCACCGTCGCGCGGCCCGCGCTCCAGCGTTCGACCGGGTCGCGATCGGCGGTCGCCCAGCGCTTCCACGACGTCGGCCGGTCGAGCATCTGCTTCGGCAGCGGATGGATGCCGTCGAAGTACGACAGCACTTCCTCCTTGCTGCCGTCGCGCACGCCCCAGGTTTCCTGCTCGCGGCTGTGGAACGTGACGACGAGGTTGTATTGCCGTCCGCCCCGCAGCGGATAGTGGACGAGATGGCAATGCGGGCCAGCCCACACGACCGGCGCATTGATCTGCAGATCCTTCGGCATGTTGTCGACGTCGACGACCGCGCGGTACACGACGTGCCCCGTCACGCGATGCGCGTCGCCGATCAGCGCCTGCCGGATCGCGGACTTCACGCCGTCGCAGCCGATCACCGCGTCGGCGCGATAACGCTCGCCATGCTGGTCGATCACGGTCACGCCGTTGCCGTCCTGCTCGAACCCGCACACCTGCGTGCTGGTCCGGAATTCGATCAGCGGATGATCCTTGACCGCCTCGTAGATCGACAGGTGGATGTCCGCGCGATGGATCACCGCATACGGGTTGCCGAAGCGCTCGCGATACGCGGCGCCCGTATCGATGCACGCGACTTCCCGTGCATCGATCGCATCCATCAGTTGCAGCCGGTCGGTGAACACCGCGCGGCCGCGCGCAGCTTCGCCGACGCCCAGCGCGTCGAGCGCATTGAACGCGTTCGCGGCGAGCTGGATGCCCGCGCCGATCTCGCCGATTTGCGCGGCCTGTTCGAGCAGCTTCACGCGAATGCCCTGGCGCGCGAGCGCCAGCGCCGTCGCGAGCCCGCCGATGCCGCCGCCGATCACGAGTACGCGTCGGCCTGTCATGTTTGTCTCGCCCATGTCTGTCTCCTCCTTCGTGTTACGCGACGTAGTCCGGTTGCCGCTGCGGCTGCGCCGCTTCGAACGCCGGCTCGCGTCGCGCGTGTTCATGAACCGCGAGGCTGCGCGGATATGCGCTCAGGTCGCAATCCATCCGCAGCGCGTTCGCGACCTGCGGCACGAGGCAGACGTCGGCGAGCGTCGGCGCCGCGCCGAAACACCACGGGCCCGTGCCCGCGCGTGCGAGCAGGCGCTCGGCGCCGGCCATGCCTTCCGCGATCCAGTGCCGATACCACGCACTCTTCTGCTGCGGCGTGACCTGCAGTTCGCTGTCGAGGTAGCGCAGCACGCGCAGGTTGTTGACCGGATGGATGTCGCACGCGATCAGCGTCGCGAGTTCCAGCACGCGTGCGCGCTGCCGCGGTTCCAGCGGAATCAGCCGCGGCGCCGGATGAATCTGGTCGAGGTAATCGATGATCGCGAGCGACTGGCCGAGACGGAAATCGCCATCGACCAGCGCCGGCACCGACGCCGACGGATTCACCCGCGCGACGTAGCCAGCCTCGCGGTGCTCGCCCGTGCGGATGTTCACGGGCAGCGTGTCGTACGGCAGTCCTTTCAGCGCGAGTGCAATGCGCACCCGATAGGATGTCGAACTGTTGAAGAAGCTATGCAGTTGCACGATGTGACCTTTCGAGGAAATCGAATAACGCGCGTCAGACCACGCGCACGGCCAATTCGCCGAGACGCTCGACGCCGACCTTCATCACGTCGCCCTTGACCACCGCGCCGACGCCCTCCGGCGTGCCGGTGAAGATCACGTCGCCCGGTTCGAGGCGGAAGAACTTCGACAGGTCGGCCACCGTTTCCGCGACCGACCAGATCAGGTGCGACACGTCGCTCTTCTGCTTCGTCGCGCCGTTGACCGTCAGCCACAGGCCGGCCTGCTCGAAATGCCCGACCTCGCTCGCCGGATGCACGGGGCCGATCGGCGCGGAACGGTCGAACGCCTTGCCGATTTCCCACGGGCGGCCCATCTCGCGCATCTTCATCTGCAGGTCGCGGCGCGTCATGTCGAGGCCGACGGCATAACCCCACACGTGCTCGAGCGCGCGCTCGAGCGGAATGTCGGAACCGCCCTTGCCGATCACCGCGACGAGTTCGGCTTCGTAGTGATAGTTCTGCGTTTGCGACGGATACGCCAGATCGAGCGTTGCGCCGTAGGCGACCGGCACGATCGAATCGGCCGGCTTGCAAAAGAAGAACGGCGGTTCGCGATCGGGATCGAAGCCCATTTCGCGCGCATGGGCCGCGTAATTGCGGCCGACGCAGTACACGCGGCGTACCGCGAAGCGGGCGTCGCTGCCGGCGACGGGAAGCGCCACCGGCGCTTCGGGCGGGAAAACATAAGTCATGAACGGCTCCAGCGTAGGCATGAAGGAAGGGCCGCGCGCCGCCTTCGCAGCGCACCGGACGAATCGGGGATATCAGGGATATCGGGAGAATCGGGCCAATCGGCGGCATCACTCGCGCGCTTCGCGCAGCAGGTTCAGCGCGGACAGCACCGGCCGGTCGGAATAGCTGAACAGCACGCTGTCGGACGAGGCCGCCAGCCGCAACCGCGCCCATGACGGCGCGACGAAGATGTCGTGCGGCTCGAATGCGAACGCGTCGTCGCCGATGTACGCGGTGCCGCTACCTTCGACGACGCAGTAGATCGTCGCGTCGGTGCTGCGATACGTGCGGCCGTCGAAGCCGGCCGGCAGGAACTGCATGAAGGTCGCGATCGTCGGCATCGGCCAGCCGCCCGTCGCGGGATTGACGTAGCGCAGCTTCACGCCGTCCCACGCGTCGAGCTCGCCGTTGCGGTACAGCGCGTCAAGGGCCTCGCGGGTGCGTGCATACGGATAGCTGAACACCGGCGACGTCGGATCGCTCGCGCGATGGCGCACCGGCACCATGTTGTGGCCGAAGCGCGCGAAGCTGTCGCCTTCCGCGCGGCTGACGGGCTGCTCGGCTTCCGGGTAGTTCTCCGCGAAGCCTGCGTCGAGGTGCCCGACCAGCGGGATGTCGAGCCCGTCGAGCCACACGACCGGCTCGCCGCCGTCTTCCGCCGACGGGTTGCCGTGGTCGTGCCACGCCCACGACGGCGTGATGATGAAGTCGCCCGGATGCATCGTCGTGCGCTCGCCGTTCACCGCGGTCCACGCGCCCTTGCCCTCGATGATGAAGCGCAGCGCCGACTGCGTATGCCGGTGGCTCGGCGCGATCTCGCCCGGCAGGATCAGTTGCAGGCCCGCGTACAGGTTCGGCGTCATGCTCGACTTGCCGGGCAGCCCCGGGTTCTCGAGCACCAGCACGCGGCGCACGGCTTCTTCCGCGCTGATCACGCCGCCGGCCTGCATCACCAGGTCACGCACCTGCGCGTACTTCCAGATCGAGGGCTGCGCGGCCGGCTGCGGCGCTTTCGGCACGAGGTTGTGCAGCGACTCCCACAACGGCGCGAGGCGCTGTTCGGCAATCCGTGCGTAATAGTCGGCGCGCGATGTATCCGGGTGTCGGCTGGTCATGACGTCTCCTTGGTGCGGCCGATCGCGGTCGGCGCTGTGTCGGGTCGGGGACCGCGTGCTTCGGTCCGTCGGCACATTTATATTCGACGCAGACATACCCGGTAAAATGGCGAAATCATCTAATCCATATTATTTTTGATATACCTTCCGACACGGAGCACGCGATGGACTGGACCTATCGGCTGCGATTGCGGCACCTCCAAGTGCTGCTGAGCCTGGCCAGCACGGGCAACCTGAGCCAGTCGGCGGCGGCGCTCGCGACCACCCAGCCCGCGCTGTCGAAATGGCTGAAGGAACTGGAAGAGGATGTCGGGCTGCCGCTGTTCGAACGGCACGCGCGCGGCCTGCGGCCGACGGCCTACGGCGATGCGCTGATCGAGCACGCGCGCCGCGTGGAAGCGCAGCTCGACGTCGTGCGTGACGACATGGCCGCGTTGCGTGAAGGCGGCAGCGGCCTGGTCACGATCGGCACGTCGGGCGTCGCGGCGGCCGATACCGTGCCGCTCGCGGTCTCGCAGTTGCTGAAGCGGATGCCGCGCGCGCAGGTGCGGCTCGCGGAGAGCACGATGAACCAGCTGATGCCGCAACTCGCGCGCGGCGAACTCGACATCGTCGTCGGCCGCTCGGGCTCCGCGTCCGTCGATCCGCATCTGCACGCCGAAGCGCTGTACGTCGATCCGGTGGTGTTCGTCGCGCGGCCCGATCATCCGCTCGTCGGCGCGGCGGCTGTCGGCTGGGACGAGGTGCTGGCCCACTCGTGGATCGTCTGGCCGTCCGGCACACCGGTGCACAACGCGCTGCAGGTCGCGCTGACGGCCGCCGGCCGCGTGCAGCCGCCGCATTGCGTCGAATCGAATTCGTCGATCCTGAACCTCACGCTGCTGAACAACACCGACCTGCTGGGCGTCGCGTCGCATCGTGCCGCGCGGCGCTTCGAGCAACTGAACGCGATCCGCATCCTGCCGATGCGGCTCGAGGGACAAGGCGCGGTGTCGATGTACTGGCATCCGGACAGCGCGAATCGCGCGGCCGTGGCCGCCGCGATCGAGTGCCTGCGTGCCTGTGCGGCACCGCAGGTGGGCGGATGGGAGAAAGTGGAGGTGGAATGAGCGGCGCGGCGGCCCGGCACGAACCGGGCCACTTCACCGTGGCGCGTCAGGCGCCGTCGCAGGACACCGTGTCGTCCAGCATCAGCGTGCCGACCCGCGCGGGCACGAGCGGCGTGCGCGGGACCGGTGGCGTCCAGCCGAACAGCGCCTGCGCGGCCGCACCGCACACGCGGCCCTGGCATGCGCCCATTCCGCAGCGCGTCTGCAGCTTCGCGGCCGTCCAGCCCGACGCCGGCGCGACCGCGTCGAAGCGCACGTCCTCGCATCGGCACAGCAGCGTATCGGCCCGCGCGAGCCGGCGGATCGGCTCGCGGATCGCGAAGCGTTCGTGCACCGCGTCCGCGAATCCCTGCCAGCGCGCGCGCTGCGCGATCAGCCCGGCCAGCGGTGCCGTCTGCCCGGTGGCCGCGCAGCCGGCGATCTCGCCTTCGACCATCGCCAGTTCGCTGCCGCCGACACCCGTGCACTCGCCTGCGGCGAAACAGCCGTCGCGGCTCGTGCGCTGGTGCGCGTCGACCACGACCGCGCCGTTCTCGATCCGGCAGCCGAGGTGGCTCGGCAGCACGGTGTTCGGCACGAGGCCAAAACCGCACGCGAGCCGGTCGCAGTCGACCTCGAATTCACGCTCGCCCTGCCGGATCCGCACGCGTTCGAGCCGCTTGTCGCCGAACGCTTCGACGACGTGTGCGCCGGGCCGATAGGCGGCCGTGACGAGCTTCGCGGCCTGCGCGAGTTTCGACGGCCAGCGCCACAGCCCCGCGCCGAAACCGGCAACATCGCTCCACGCAGCCTGTTCGAGCACGTGCGACACCTGCGCGCCGGCCTGCCGGGCCGTCGCCGCGCTCGCGAGCAGCAGCGGGCCGCTGCCGGCGATCACGGTGCGCTGCCCGCGCACGTCGAGACCGTACTTGATCAGCGCCTGCAGGCCGCCCGCGCCGGTCACGCCCGGCAGCGTCCAGCCGGGGAACGGCAACAGCAGCTCGCGCGCGCCGCAGCACACGATCAGCGTGCGGAATTCGAGCAGGAACCCGCGCTCGTCGTCCTCCAGCAGCAGCGTGCCCGGCTGCGTCTCGGCGACGATGCGCGTGCCCGCCAGATGCGTGACGTTCGGCTGACGCAGCACGGCAAGGCGTTCCGCCGCGGCCGGCGCCGGCGTCGCGGCCGCCGCCTGGCGCCAGATCTGCCCGCCCGCGCGCGGGTTGTCGTCGACGATCGCGATCGTCGCGCCGCTTCGTGCGGCGGCCCGCGCGGCCGACAATCCGGCCGGGCCCGCGCCGACGATGGCGACGTCGACGCTGAGTCGTTCCTGTTTCATCGCGTGCGCTCCACCCGCATCCCGTCGCGGCACAGCGTCTGGCAAGCCAGACGACGGCGGCCGTCGATCGTCATCCTGCACTCCTGGCAGATGCCCATACCGCAAAACGGCGCGCGCGCCGCACCCGTGCACGACACGCGCGTCGTGTCGTCGCCGCTCGCCGCGACGGCGGCCGCGACGGTCGCGCCGTCGGCCACCGTCAGCGCGCGGCCGTCCAGATGAATGATCATGAAGAAAGCGCTCCGGCTACGGGGGACGTCGTCAGGAAACGTCCCGGCAAATACGGTTCGATGTCGATGGGCGGCCGTTCGCCGGTCATCAGCGCGGCGACGAGCCGCGCACTGCCTGGCGCGGTCGTCACGCCGAGCCCTTCGTGCCCGACCGCGAGCCATACGCCCGGCCGCGCCGGATGCTCGCCGAGCAGCGGCAGACCGTCGGGGCTCGCGGAACGGAAGCCCGTCCATGCGCGAATGCCGTTCAGGTCGGCCAGATCCGGCAGGTACCCGGCCGCGCGGCGCAGCATGCGCGCGAGGACCGGCGGCTCGACGCGCGTGTCCTCGGTGTCGAACTGGCGCGACGAGCCGATCAGCAGTTGGCCGGTGGGCCGCGGCTGCACGTTGAATGCGACCGACGTGCCGTCGCTCGCATGCGCGCTCGCCGCATAGCCGAGCTCGACGAGCTGGTGCGACACCTGACCCGGATAGCGATCGGTGATGAGCAGATGCCCCTTCTTCGGGCGCAGCGGCAATTCGGGCAACAGCGTGCGCGCGGCGACGCCGTTCGCGACGACGACGCGCTCCGCGCGCAGCGTGTCGCCGCTCGCGAGCGTCACGCTCGGGCCGTCGACCGCCACCGCGCACTCGCGCCGCAACGTGATGCCCTGCGCGCGCTGCAACAGCCAGCTCGCGGCGACGGGCGCATAAAGAATCGCGTCGCCGGGGATCTTCAGCGCGCCGCCGAGGCCCGCGCGCAGCATCGGCTCCAGCCCCGCGAGCGTCGCCGCGTCGATCAGCTCGCCCGCCACGCCGTGCGCGGCGAGCGTCGCCTGCTTGGTGCGCGCGAGGTCCATCTCGTGGGCATCGGCCGCGAGCCACAGCGTGCCGCAGTTGCGGTAAGCGCAGCCTTCGGGCATCTCACCGGCGAGCGCGCGCCACAATTCGATCGAGTAATGGCTCAGCGCGAGCTCCGCCGCGTTGTCGTCCATCGCGACGAGGTGCCCCATGCCGGCGCCGGTCGCGCCGCCGCTCGCGTCGTCGACGACAAGCACGCGCAGCCCGCGCTGCGCGAGCTCATGGGCACACGCCGCGCCGACGATGCCGGCGCCGATCACGACGACGTCGGTCCGAGTCTCGCTCACGACACGATGCCCCAGCCGAACGGATCGTCTTCCTCGATCAGCAGCGTCGCTTCCGCGCTCAGGTGCGCGCTGCCGCGAATCGTCGGCACGATGCCGCCGTCGGCCTGCGCGTAGCTCGCCTGGAACACGCTGCCGATCACGCTCGCCTGCCGCCACACGACGCCCGGTTCGAGCTTGCCGTCGGCCGCGAGGCACGCGAGCTTCGCGCTCGTGCCGGTGCCGCACGGGGAGCGGTCGTACGCATGGCCCGGGCACAGCACGAAGCTGCGGCTGTCGTGCTCGGGATCGTCCGCGAACAGTTCGATATGGTCGATCTCGCCGCCGTTCGCGCCGGTGATGCCCGCGCGTTCGAGCCCTGCACGCACCGCGGACGAATAGGCGGTCAGCGCCGCCACGTTGTCGCCCGCCACGCGCTGGCCGTGATCGCTGATCAGGAAGAACCAGTTGCCGCCCCACGCAATGTCGCCCTTCACGGGACCGTAACCGGGCACATCGACGTCGACGGCCTTCGCATGGCGGTACGCGAGCACATTGCGCACGCTGACCGACAGGTCATCGTGCAGCGTCGCCTCGACGGTGCCGACCGGCGTTTCGATCTGGTGCACGCCCGGCTCGATACGGCCCATGTGATGCAGCGTGCGCACGACGCCGATCGTGCCGTGCCCGCACATTCCGAGGTAACCGCTGTTGTTGAAGAAGATCACGCCGGCCGCGGCCTCCGGCGACACGGGTTCGCACAGCAGCGCGCCGACCAGCACATCGCTGCCGCGCGGCTCGAGAATGCATGCGGTGCGATAGCGATCGTGCTCGCGGGCGAGCACGTCGCGGCGCTCGGCCATCGTGCCGTTGCCGAGCGGGGGGAAGCCGGACACGACGAGCCGCGTGGGTTCGCCGCCCGTGTGCGAATCGATGATCTGAATGCGCTTCATCATGAGCCGTCCGAAGTGGGGAAAGGAGCATAGCTTCCTCCGTCACGCGTCCGTTCGCTTGTGGCTTTTCGATGAGGACGGCGACGAAATCGGCATAGTCCGGAACGCGTTTCGCGACCCTTGCGGCCACTGTGCCGATTTCGTCATTTTGCTCCGCGATACGGCTCAAGCGTGATGGGTGTTTGCACGGCGATACTGGTTGCACGTCGACGCGCCTGTCGTCGACCGATACGAAGCAGGAGATTGCAGTGAGCCGAAACGCCATCCAGCTGACCGGAGTTTTCCCCGTCCTCAGCAACCGGTTCATACCGGGCGCTTCCATCGCTTTCGACGCCGCGCATCGCGCCGGACGGAACCGCGCGAACCGCTGACCGATTTCCCCCCGGCGGTGCAACGGCCTCCCCCCGTCGCATTGCCACTTCCGTGTCCGGCATGGCCGGCACGGGCCCGTTCGCCGCGGCGCCTGCCCGCGCCGCACTTGAACGGACCCCGGCTCGCCCCGGCGGCCGTTCGAACCGGTCGCACGCCGGCCGGCAGGTGTTGCGCCACGGCGCGTCGGAGCGCGGCGCAAGCCACACCTGCCCCGATATTTCCCAGGAGACAAACCCATGCCAGGTCAAGGCAACACACACCCGTCCGTCCCGCTTTCCCGCTCCGTGCCCGCCGACGGCGGTCACGGCAAGTTCAAGAAGCAGCTGTCGCTGACCGACCTGACGTTCATCGGCCTCGGTGCAATCTTCGGTTCGGGGTGGCTGTTCGCCGCGAGTCACGTGTCGACGATCGCCGGCCCGGCCGGCATCTTCTCGTGGCTGCTCGGCGGCTTCGCGGTGCTGCTGCTCGGCATCGTCTACTGCGAGCTCGGCGCCGCGCTGCCGCGTGCAGGCGGCGTGGTTCGCTACCCGGTGTTCTCGCACGGCCCGCTGCTCGGCTACCTGATGGGCTTCATCACGCTGATCGCGTTCTCTAGCCTGATCGCGATCGAAGTGGTCGCCGCGCGCCAGTATGCTGCAGCGTGGTTCCCGGGCCTGACCAAGGCGGGATCGAGCGACCCGACGACGATCGGCTGGCTCGTGCAGGCCGCGCTGCTGTGCTTCTTCTTTTATCTGAACTATTCGAGCGTGAAGACGTTCGCGAAGGCGAACAACATCATCAGCATTTTCAAGTTCATCGTGCCGCTGTCGGTGATCGCGGTGCTGTTCACGTTCTTCAAGCCCGCCAACCTCACCGCGCACGGTTTCGCGCCGTTCGGCACGCCGGGCATCGAGATGGCCGTGTCGGCCGGCGGCATCATCTTCGCGTATCTCGGCCTCACGCCGATCGTGTCGGTCGCGAGCGAAGTGCGAAATCCGCAGCGCACGATCCCGATCGCGCTGATCCTGTCGATCCTCCTGTCCACGCTGATCTACGTGCTGCTGCAGCTCGCGTTCATCGGCAGCATCCCGACCGACATGCTGGCCGCCGGCTGGCACGACGTGAGCAAGGCCTTCTCGCTGCCGTACCGCGACATCGCGCTCGCGCTCGGCGTGGGCTGGCTCGCGGTGATGGTGGTCGCCGACGCGATGATCTCGCCGAGCGGCTGCGGCAACATCTACATGAACGCGACGCCGCGCGTCGTCTATGGCTGGGCGAAGACGGGCACGTTCTTCAAGGTGTTCACGCGCGTCGACGAGGCATCGGGCATCCCGCGTGCGGGCCTGTGGCTCACGTTCGGCCTTGCGATCTTCTGGACCATGCCGTTCCCGTCGTGGGAAGCGCTGATCAACATCGTGTCCGCCGCGCTGGTGCTGAGCTATGCGGTCGCGCCCGTGTCGGTCGCCGCGCTGCGCCGCACCGCGCCCGGCCTGCCGCGGCCGTTCCGCGCGGTGGCGTTCGGCATCACCGGCCCCGCGTCGTTCGTGATCGCCGCGCTGATCGTCTATTGGTCGGGCTGGGGTACGGTGTCCTGGCTGCTCGGCCTGCAGATCGTCATGTTCGTGATCTATCTCGCGTGCCGCCGCTGGGTGCCGACCGCGCATCTGAGCCTCGCCGAGCAAGTGCGTTCGTCCGCGTGGCTGATCGCGTTCTATGCGGCCATGATCGTGCTGTCGTACTTCGGCGGCTTCGGCGGCACGGGCCAGCTCGCGCATCCGTACGACACGGTCGTCGTCGCGGCCGTCGCGCTTGTCATCTATTACTGGGGCGCCAATACCGGCATCCGTTCCGACAAGCTGCAGCTCGACGACGACGAAGACTGACACCCCCGCGTTCCCCATTTCACTCCGGCCGGGTGCACCACGCCCGGCCCCGCATTTTCCGAGGAAAACCCATGCAACTCACAGGTCAGCTCCTGATCGGCCAGTCGGCCATCGCCGGACAGAACGGCACCCTTCACGCGATCGCCGCCGCGACCGGCGAACCGCTCGAGCCCGCGTTCGGCGGCGCGAGCCTGCACGACCTGGAGACGGCCTGCGCGCTCGCCGACGAAGCCTTCGACACGTATCGCGAAACGAACCCCGAGCAACGCGCCGCGTTTCTCGATGCGATCGGCCGCAACATCATGGCGCTCGGGGACGACCTGATCGAGCGCTGCGTCACCGAAACGGGCCTGCCGCGCGCACGCATCGAAGGCGAACGCGGGCGCACGGTCGGCCAGCTCGCGCTGTTCGCGTCGCTCGTGCGCGACGGCGGTTACGTCGACGCGCGCATCGATCCGGCCCGCCCGGACCGCAAGCCGCTGCCGCGCGTCGACCTGCGCCTGCGCAACGTCGCGATCGGGCCGGTTGCCGTATTCGGCGCGTCGAACTTCCCGCTCGCGTTCTCGGTCGCGGGCGGCGATACCGCGTCGGCACTCGCCGCCGGCTGCCCGGTGATCGTCAAGGCGCACTCCGCGCATCCGGGCACGTCCGAGCTTGTCGGCCGCGCGATCCAGCAGGCCGTGCGCGAATGCGGGCTGCCGGCCGGCGTGTTCTCGCTGCTGTTCGACGCGTCGCGCGAAATCGGCCAGGCGCTCGTCGCGGATGCGCGCATCAAGGCCGTCGGTTTCACCGGCTCGCGCCGCGGCGGCGTCGCGCTGATGAACATCGCGGCCGCGCGCCACGAGCCGATTCCGGTCTATGCGGAAATGAGCTCGATCAACCCGGTGCTGCTGTTCCCGGCCGCGCTCGACGCGCGCCACGACGCGATCGCGCCGCAGTTCGTCGCATCGCTCACCCTCGGCGCCGGCCAGTTCTGCACCAACCCGGGCCTCGTGCTCGCGGTCGACGGCCCCGCGCTGCGCGCGTTCGAAGCCGCGGCGGCCACCGCCATGCAGGCGAGCGCCGCGCAGACGATGCTGACGCCGCACATCCACGCGAGCTATGCGCAAGGCGTGGCCGCCCTGAGCAAGCACGACGCGGTCGAACTGCTGGCGCAAGGCATGGAAGGCAGCCGCTACCAGGCGCGCGCGGCGCTGTTCGCGACCTCGGCGGACGCATTCATCGCCCACCCCGAACTGCGTGACGAAGTGTTCGGCCCCGCGTCGCTCATCGTGCGCTGCCCCGATGCCGACACGCTGCACCGCGTACTGAAATCGCTCGAAGGCCAGTTGACGATCGCCGCGCATCTCGCCGACGGCGACGCCGCGCTGTTCGCCGCGCTGCGCCCGACGCTCGAGCGCAAGGCCGGCCGCATTCTCGTCAACGGCTTCGGCACGGGCGTCGAGGTCGGTCATGCGATGGTGCACGGCGGCCCGTTCCCGGCCACGTCCGACACGCGCACGACGTCGGTCGGCGCACGCGCAATCGAGCGTTTCCTGCGCCCCGTGTCGTACCAGGACGTGCCGGACGCACTGCTGCCCGACGCCATCCGCAACGGCAACCCGCTGAACGTGCCGCAACGCATCGACGGCGTGCCCGCACCGCGGGAAGCGCGCGATGTCTGAGCCGCTCGCCGAAGTCGTCCTGTCGCTCGATGAGGTTCATGCGCTCGCGCTGCGGGTGCTGACGCACCACGGGATGTCCGATGCGCACGCGCGGGCGATCGCGCGTGTGATCACGCAGGGCCAGCGCGACGAGTGTCACTCGCACGGCGTGTACCGGCTGCTCGTGTGCGTGCGCTCGCTGAAGAAGGGCAAGGTCGACCCGCAAGCCGTGCCGACGTTGCGCCGGCTATCGTCGTCGATCGTCGCGGTCGACGCCCATCGCGGCTTCTCGCTGCTGAGCTTCGAAACCGGCCTGCCGGTGCTCGTCGAGATGGCGAAGCAGCACGGGATCGCCGCGATGGCGATCAACCACTGCTACCACTTCTCGGCGCTGTGGCCCGAGGTCGAGGCGATCGCCGCCGAGGGGCTGGTCGGCATCGCGATGAACCCGAGCCACAGCTGGGTCGCGCCGGAAGGCGGCCGCGAGCCGGTGTTCGGCACGAACCCGATCGCGTTCGCATGGCCGCGCCCGGACGGCGTGCCGTTCGTATTCGATTTCGCGACGAGCGCGATCGCGCGCGGCGACATCGAGCTGCATGCAAAACAGGGCAAGGCGATCCCGCCGCACTGGGCGATCGGCGCCGACGGCCAGCCGACCACCGACCCGAAGGCCGCGCTCCAGGGCGCGATGCGCACGTTCGGCGGGCACAAGGGCTCGGCGCTCGCGGCGATGGTCGAGCTGCTCGGCGGCGCGCTGATCGGCGACATGACGAGCCAGGAGTCGATGGACTTCGACGAAGGCGTCGGCGCGACGCCGTGCCACGGCGAGCTCGTGATCGCGTTCGACCCGAAGGTGTTCCTCGGCGACGACCTCGACGCGGGCCTCGCGCGCGGCGAGCGGATGTTCGCGTCGATCACCGGGCAAGGCGCGCGGCTGCCGTCGCAACGGCGCTTCGACGCCCGCGCGCGAAGCATCGCGCACGGCGTGCGGATTCCGAAGGCGCTGTACGACGAAATCCTGACGCTGCTCGACTGACGCACGATCGCGAGGCGCGGCTTCATCGCCGGCAGGCGGGGCGATGAAGCCGCCGTCCGGTTCGACCGGCGTGTCCCGCGCCCGCATCCAGGCGCCCCACCCGGCGCCCGCTCGCCCGCGCCTGCGGGCGCCGCACGCCCGGCGGCTGTGGGATAATCGTCGGGTTTGCCCAGGGCGCAGCTCAAGAGGTTGTTCGCACGGGCGCGCGAGAGGCCTTTATTCCCCGTGCCTCCACCCTTTTCCCGCGATATTTCTTCAGCAACGACAATGCCCACTTACCGTTCCAAAACCTCCACCGCCGGCCGCAACATGGCAGGTGCGCGCTCGCTGTGGCGCGCCACCGGCATGAAAGACGACGATTTCTCGAAACCGATCATCGCGGTCGTCAACTCGTTCACGCAGTTCGTGCCCGGGCACGTGCACCTGAAGGATCTCGGCCAGCTCGTCGCGCGCGAGATCGAGGCCGCCGGCGGCGTCGCGAAGGAATTCAACACGATCGCGGTCGACGACGGCATCGCGATGGGCCATGACGGCATGCTCTATTCGCTGCCGAGCCGCGACATCATCGCCGACTCGGTCGAGTACATGGTGAACGCGCACTGCGCGGACGCGATGGTGTGCATCTCGAACTGCGACAAGATCACCCCGGGGATGCTGATGGCCGCGATGCGCCTCAACATCCCGGTGATCTTCGTGTCGGGCGGCCCGATGGAAGCCGGCAAGACGCGCCTCGCGAACCCGATCACCAAGACCGTCGAACTGAAGAAGCTCGACCTCGTCGACGCGATGGTGATCGCGGCCGACCCGTCGTATTCGGATGCCGACGTCGCCGAAGTCGAGCGCTCGGCCTGCCCGACTTGCGGCTCGTGCTCGGGCATGTTCACCGCGAACTCGATGAACTGCCTGACCGAGGCGCTCGGCCTGTCGCTGCCCGGCAACGGCACGGTCGTCGCGACGCACGCGGATCGCGAGCAGCTGTTCAAGCGCGCCGGCCGCCGCATCGTCGAGCTGACCCGCCAGCACTACGAGCAGGACGACATGCGCGTGCTGCCGCGCTCGGTCGGCTTCAAGGCGTTCGAGAACGCGATGACGCTCGACATCGCGATGGGTGGTTCGACCAACACGATCCTGCACCTGCTGGCGATCGCGCAGGAAGCCGGCATCGACTTCACGATGAAGGACATCGATCGCCTGTCGCGCATCGTGCCGCAGCTGTGCAAGGTCGCGCCGAACACGAACAAGTACCACATCGAGGACGTGCACCGTGCGGGCGGCATCATGGCGATCCTCGGCGAGCTCGACCGCGCCGGCAAGCTGCACACCGACGTGCCGACCGTGCACGCGCCGACGCTGAAGGATGCACTCGACCAGTGGGACATCGTCCGCACGGAAGACGAAGCGGTCCGCACGTTCTACATGGCCGGCCCGGCCGGGATCCCGACGCAGGTCGCGTTCAGCCAGAACACGCGCTGGCCGAGCCTCGACCTCGACCGCGCCGAAGGCTGCATCCGCTCGTACGAGCATGCGTTCTCGAAGGAAGGCGGCCTCGCGGTGCTGACGGGCAACATCGCGCTCGACGGCTGCGTGGTGAAGACGGCCGGCGTCGACGAAAGCATCCTCGTGTTCGAGGGCTCGGCTCACGTGACCGAATCGCAGGACGAAGCGGTCGAGAACATCCTGAACGACAAGGTCAAGGCCGGCGACGTGGTGATCGTGCGCTACGAAGGCCCGAAGGGCGGCCCCGGCATGCAGGAAATGCTGTACCCGACGAGCTACATCAAGTCGAAGGGCCTCGGCAAGGCATGCGCGCTGCTGACGGACGGCCGCTTCTCGGGGGGCACGTCCGGCCTGTCGATCGGTCACTGCTCGCCGGAAGCGGCAGCGGGCGGCGCGATCGGCCTCGTGCGCGACGGCGACAGGATCCGCATCGACATCCCGAACCGCACGATCGACGTGCTGGTGTCGGATGAGGAACTCGCGCGTCGCCGCGAAGAGCAGAACGCGAAGGGCTGGAAGCCGGCGCAACCGCGCCCGCGCAAGGTGTCCGCTGCGCTGAAGGCCTATGCGAAGCTGGTGATGTCGGCCGACAAGGGCGCCGTGCGCGACCTGTCGCTGCTCGACGACTGACACCGGGCGACGGGCCGCGCGAACGGCCCGCCTGCGTGAACCAGAAGCCGCTCTCCGGAGCGGCTTTTTTTCGTCCGGCGCCGGCCCGAAGCCGCGGCACCCGTGCCGCCAATCGATCAATGACGAAACTCGTCGGTGCCGCCCGATCCGCCACCACCACCGCCGCCGTGGCTCCCGCCGCCGTGCCCGCCGCTGTTTCCACCGCCTTGCGGCCGTGCGCCGTAACCGCCGCCGCCCTGATACGTCGGCTGCACCGTCATCCGCGCCGCGCCCCCGCTGGGGGCGGGCTGCTGCGCAGGCGCGGGCGCGGCCTGCGGCGCCGGCGCGCGGTTCGAGCCATTCCAGCCGCCGCGCGTGGCCGACGGCCGCGCATCATGCCGCTCCGGTGACGCACCGCCCGGCGCCCGCTGGATCGGTCCGCCCGGCTGCGGGTGCCCGTGGGCGGGCGGCATCCCGCCGGGGCCGATGCGCGGCTCGGCACGATGCTCCCAGCGGTCGCGATCGTGAAACCACGGCCTGTGGCGGTAGTAGCGGTCCCAATACGCGCCGATCGCGAACCCGGTCACCGGCACGCCGATGATCGCGCCGTATTCGAGCAACGGCACATAATTGCCCTGGTACGGATAGTCGAGTTGCTCCGCGTCGATCCAGCCGCGCACGCCCGGCAGCGCGACGTCGCACCACGAGTAGTCGCTGAGGCAACCGAACACGTCCAGCGCCGTGCCGGGCTGAACCTGTGCGACGACCGGATAATCGGGTGCCGGCCCCGCATAGATTTCGGCCGCCGAGTTCGTGTAGGCGCTGCTTTGCGCGTCGGCAACGCCCGGCACCGCGGCGATGCCGAACAGGACGACGCAGAGACTTCGGATGATCGTGTTGCTCATGATGCTCTCCCGCGCGGTGCCACCGCGCGTCATTCAGTGTCGATGGCCCCCGCCCCAATGGCCGCCTCCCCAGTGGCCGCCGCCCCACGGACGGTGCCAGTACCCGCCCCGGTAGCCGCCGCCCCAATGCCCCCAGAAACCGAGGCCGATCGTGACGGGCGGCCCATACCAGCCCGGGTAGTACGCGGGATAGTAGGCCGGGTAAGGCACGTAGGCCGGCGCGAGATACACCGGGGCCGGTACATAGGTGTTATCGTCTGCCGGCGGCGGCACGGCGGGCGTCGGCGGCGCGACCGGTCCGGCGGTTGCCGGCGCCGCAGGGATCTCGCGCTGCGACATCGTGGCAGGCACGGGCGCGTAATACGGCACATAGCCGTATGGGCCAGTGTAATAACAGCCGCTCAGCATGAGCATGGCCAGCGCCATGACGGCAGGCCGCGCGGCGGGAATCGGGTTCATTCGAGGCTCCGCAGGGAATGGCGCGTCGCCGCGTGGCGCGCGCCTGACTCTAGCTTACGTCCCCTGCATATTTCTGCGGGTTTGATCCGTTACTTTTTGTTTCGCGGCAACAAAGAAAGGGGCGCGGGCATGCCGCATGCTCGCGCGTCAGCCGCGCCGGCGTTGAAGTTGGCGCAAATGCCCTCAAGTTGAGTATCGAGTCAGGCTGGCCGGCGCGGACGGGCGTTCGCGGCCTCCGGGAGCCTGAAACCCGCGGACTTCGGCCCGCCCAGACAGGAACGCGGCTCGCGCCGCCATCGACATGACTACGCCACGCCCCACGCTTCGGGCGGACACGCCCCTCGATCCGATCATCCAGTTGCTGGCCCTTGCCGGCGAACAGGGTTATCTGACGCACGCCGACCTCGTCGACGCGCTGCCGCCGGAGAGCGACAGCCCCGACGCGCTCGACGTCGTGCGCGCCGCGCTCGCGGACATCGGCATCGCCGTGCTCGACGAACCCGCCGCGCCGGCGCCGTTCGCGGGCGCGGCACCGGTCGACGTCGATCGCGACGCCCTCGACGAGGGCCGCGCGCTGCTCGGCGATCTCGCTCGCGGCACCGGTGCATCGACCGACCCGCTCGCGCTCTACATGCGGCGCATCCATGCGGTGCCGCTGCTCAAGCGCGAGGACGAAATCGTGCTTGCCCGCGAGATCGAAACGGGCCGCCATCAGATCCTGCACGCGCTCGCCGGCTGTCCGGCGGCCGTCGAGACGCTGCTCGCGCGCCATGCCGCAACGCGTGCAACGGGCGCGGCCGCCAACGACGGCGATGACGTCGACGACGGTGGCGACGTGCAGGCACCTGCGCGCTACGACACGCTGCAGGACTCGATCGCGGCCGTGCGCGACGCATTGCACGCGCAGGGCTGCCGTTCGGCCGAGTATCGCGACGCGCGTAACCGTCTGGCCGCGCTGCTCGGTTCGCTCGCATGGGTTGCACCGGCCGTCGACGAAGCGAGCCGCGTCTTGTGCGCACTCGCCGCCGCACCGGTCGAAGCCGGGACGGACGCCGCCACGTGCGCCGACGCCACGTGCTTCGACCCGGTCGCGCGGCGCGCGCTCGGCGCCGCGCTGAGCGACGGCCAGCAAAAAGTGCGCGACGGTACGCGCGCGATGCTCGAGGCGAACCTGCGCCTCGTGCTGTCGATCGCGCGCAAGTACATGAACCGTGGTGTCGACCTGCCCGATCTCGTGCAGGACGGCTGCCTCGGCCTGATGCGCGCGATCGAGAAATTCGAATACCGGCGCGGCTTCAAGTTCTCGACCTACGCGACCTGGTGGATCCGGCAGGCGGTCGCGCGCGCGGTGGCCGACCGCTCGCGCACGATCCGTGTGCCCGTGCACGTCAGCGACCAGTACCAGCGCGTGCAACGCCATGCGCTGCGCTTTCGCCAGCGCACGGGCCGCCGCGCGACGCCGGCCGAACTCGCGGCCGAGGCCGGGCTCGCCGAGGACAAGGTGCGCGCGGTGCTCGCGCTGCCGGCCGAGCCGATGTCGCTCGACACGCCGCTGCCCGACGCGGATACCGGACTGGTCGACCTGCTCGAGGATCAGGCATCGGCGAGCCCGTTCGAGCGTCTGGCGGACACGCGCATGCGTGAATGCGTGACGTCGCTGCTGCGCTCGGTCACGCCGGCCGAGGCCGACGTGCTGCGCCGGCGGTTCGGCCTCGGCGGCGCCGAACCCGACACCTACGATGCGATCGCGCAGGACGCGGGGATGTCGCGCGAACGCGTGCGGCAGATCGAGAAGCGCGCGCTCGCCACGCTGCGCATGGCCGCGGAGGCCGAGGGCGCGCAGTCGTTCCTCGATGCGTAACGGGCCGCACGTTCGTGCTGCACGCCGGCACGAACGTGCGCGGACCGGCTCCGCCTGTGCAACGTTTGCCATTGATGCGCATCAAATTTTGCTCGTCGCTTGCCGTGACAATGTGCTGAAATAACAATTGGACCCGGGGCGTTGCGCGCCGGGTCCATTCCGTTTGCACATCCCCAGGCTCCGCACATGCAAACGACCATCGGCCAAACACACGAGGAAAACCGGCACATCGCGGCCTGCCTGCGCGAGGCTGCGCAATTGCTTGCCGACCAGGGCGCGAATCCTTATCGGGTGGCCGCCTACCGCGCATCGGCCGATACGATCGAGTCGCTAGAAAACGGTATCCGCACGCGGTTCGACGCGGGCGGCGTCGATGCGCTCGGCGCACTGCCGGAGATCGGCACGGGCGTCGCGCAGGCGATCGCCGAACTGCTGGTGACGAGACGCTGGCGGCTGCTCGACCGGCTGCGCGGCGACGCGGAGCGCGCGTCCGCATTCGAAGCCGTGCCCGGCATCGGCCACGCGCTCGCGCTGCGGATTCACGACCAATTGCACATCGACACGCTCGAGGAGCTTGAACGCGCGGCCCGCAGCGGCCAACTCGAAGCGATTCCGGGCGTCGGCCCGCGGCGCGCGGCCGGCATCCGCGCGGCGCTCGACGACGTGCTGAGCCGGCGCCGGCGCTGGCAAGGCCACGCGCGCGACGCCAGCCTCGGCGCCGAGCCCCCCGTCGAACTGCTGCTTTACATCGACCGCCTGTACCGCAACAAGGCCGCCGCCGGGATCCTGCCCACGCTCGTGTCACGTCGGCTGAACGCCGACGTGAGCATTCAGCCACCCGTGATGCACATGACGAAAGGCGGCTGGCATTTCACCGCGCTGTGCCCGTATCCCGTGCGTCCGCAGGCGTCCGGTGGCACCGCGGACTGGGTCGCGCTCTACTTCTATGATGCGTTGCAATGCGAGAACCAGCGGACCGTCGTCACCGAAACGCTCGGCTCGCTCGTCGGCAAGCGCATCGTGCGCGGCCGCGAGATGGAATGCCGCGTGTATTACGCGGGATGAGTCACCCGGGACGCCAGCCGCGGCAGTACGGCCGCCCCGTGGCGCGCTCGAGCGCCCACGCTTCGACACACCGGACCGCCTGACCGCTCACGCGCCTTCCGCCTTCGTGCGGCGCGCCGGATGACGATGCGCCACGATACGCAACAGCTTGCGGAACGACGCACACTCGAGATGACTCGGCGCCGGGCAGACGGCTGCGTGCCGCAACGCGTCGCGCACCGCGCCGAGACGGCGGATCGTACGGTCGAGCTCGTCGGCCTTGTCGTCGAGCTTCGCGCGATCGATCGCGGGCCGGCCGTCCGCGCCGAACATCGCGAGGATGTCGTCCAGCGAAAAACCGGCCTCGCGGCCGAGCGCGATCAGCGCAAGACGCTCCAGCACCGACTCGTCGTACTGGCGCCGCAGCCCGTGACGGCCGTTCGGCACGATCAATCCCTTTTCTTCGTAATAGCGCAGCGTCGACGCGGGCAATCCCGAGCGGCGCGCGACTTCGGCAATGTCCAGACGGCTCATGCTCGATCTCAAGTGAACTGGAAGTTGCAAGATGGCCGCTCGACTCGTTCGACACAAGCCTGAACCGCCATGCACCCGCCGAAACCGACTCGCGTCCCGACGTCCCGACACGCCGCGTCGCCGCGACCGTTCGAGCCGGCGGCGCTGGCTCGTCGAGCACCGCGCACCGCGTTCATTCGCCGCCGCTGTCGATCAGGTTGTGGCGCACGCGCCCGAGCAGGCGCACGAGCGTGTCGCGCTCGTCGCGCGTGAAGCCGCGCAAACCGTCGTCGGTGACGGTGTCGCCCACCTCCAGCATCTGCGGAAAGATGTCACGCGACTTGTCGGTCAGCCGGATCACGAACGCGCGGCGATCGTCGTCGTTCGCGATGCGTTCGATCCACCCGCAGCCTTCCATCCGGTCGAGCAACCGCGTCAGCGAGATCGGCGTGATCTCGAGCCATTCCGCGAGCCGCGCCTGATTCATCTCGCCCTTCCACGTCAGGTACGCGAGCACGCGGCTTTGCGCGCGCGTCAGTCCGAGGCGCTTCGCGCGTCGGTCGAACAGGCGTCCTTGCAGACGGGCCACGTCGGAAATCAGGTAGCCGATCCGGTTCTCGTAAGTCTTGTCCATGCGGCGATTATAGGGGCAGGCCACGAATCGCCCGCGGCTCGGGGCAAGCGATAAGCACAAACATAATAAGCATGCTTATAATTCGAGCCGTACCGGATCGCTGTCCACGGCGACCGCCCCACGGAGACCCCCCGCTTGAATCCCGCCGCCGACGACGACGCCGCCTCGCCACCCGCCCTCAACCGGCCGATGCTGACCCTGTCGATCATGCTCGCGACGCTGATCCAGACCCTCGACAGCACGATCGCGAACGTCGCGCTGCCGCATATGCAGGGCACGCTGTCCGCGTCGCAGGACGAAATCACCTGGGTGCTGACCTCCTACATCGTCGCCGCGGCGATCGCGACGCCGCTGACCGGCTGGCTGTCCGACCGCCTCAGCATGAAGCGGCTGCTGACGCTCTCGATCGCGGGCTTCACGATCGCGTCCGCGCTGTGCGGGCTGTCCGAGTCGCTCGTGCAGATCGTCGGCGCGCGGCTGCTGCAGGGCGTGTTCGGCGCCGCGCTGGTGCCGCTGTCGCAGTCGATCCTGCTCGACATCAATCCACGCGAGAAACAGGGCCAGGCGATGGCGATCTGGGGGATGGGCGTGATGGTCGGCCCGATCCTCGGCCCGACGCTCGGCGGCTGGCTCACCGACAGCTACAACTGGCGCTGGGTGTTCTTCATCAACGTGCCGATCGGCGCGTTCGCGCTGGCCGGCGTGCTGACCTTCCTGCCCGCGCGCGCGCCGCGGCCGCACGTGAAATTCGACGCGTTCGGCTTCGCGACGCTCGCGCTCGCGATCGGCGCGTTCCAGGCGATGCTCGACCGCGGCGAACAGCTCGACTGGTTCGGCTCGTACGAAATCCGCATCGAGGCGCTCGTCGCCGCCCTCGCCTTCGCGTTCTTCCTCGTGCATACGGCCACCGTCGGCAAGGCGTCGTTCTTCAAGTCGGAGCTGCTGCGCGACCCGAACTTCGCGACCGGCACGCTGTTCATCTTCGTCGTCGGCGCGGTCCTGTACGCGACGCGCGCGCTGTTGCCGCCGATGCTGCAGAACCTGATGGGCTATCCGGTCGCGACGACGGGCCTCGTCACCGCGCCGAGCGGCGCCGGCACGATGATCGCGATGCTGTTCGTCGGACGCTTGTTGAAATACGTAGATGCGCGTGCGCTGCTGTTCGCCGGGCTGGCGATTTCCGCGCTCGCGTTGTGGCAGATGATGCAGTACACGATCGTGCTGTCCGAGGCGGACATCGTGTGGCCCGGGGTGGTCCAGGGCTTCGGGCTGGGGCTCGTGTTCGTGCCGCTGAGCGCGCTGTCGTTCTCGACGCTGCAGCCGGAGCTGCGCGCGGACGGCACGGCCACCTACAGCCTGATGCGCAACATCGGCAGCAGTATCGGCATCTCGATCGTGCAGACGCTGATGACGCGCAACACGCAGGTCGCGCATGCCGACCTCGCGACCCACATCACGCCGTTCGACCCGGCCGTGCAGGCGATGGCCGGCAGCCACGTCGACATCGCGCTGCTCGACCGCACGATCAACCAGCAGGCCGCGATGATCGCCTACCTGAACGACTTCAAGCTGATGTTCGTCGCGACGCTGCTGATGATCCCGCTGTTGCTGCTGATCCGCCCGCCGCAGAAAACGGCGAGCGCCGACGTCGTGCACGCGGCGATGGATTGACGATGCGACGGGCGCATGCCCGCCGCGGGCCGCAACGTCAGGCCTTCATCGTCCCGGTGCGCACGTAGCGTTCGTGCCACGACAGCGCCTCGGCGAGCAGGTGCGGCGTGTGCTTGCCGAAGCTCTCGCGCGACGCGCGCTCGAAGTAGTCCTCGAGCATCGGCCGGTAGTCGGGATGCGCGCAGGTCGCGATGATCTTGCGTGCGCGCTGCTTCGGCGACAGGCCGCGCAGGTCGGCGAGCCCCTGCTCGGTGACGACCACCGCGACGTCATGCTCGGTATGGTCGACGTGGCTCGCCATCGGCACGATCCGCGAGATCGCGCCGCCCTTCGCGGTGCTGGCCGACATGAAGCACGACAGGTAGCCGTTGCGGGCGAAGTCGCCCGAGCCGCCGATGCCGTTCTGGATCTTCGTGCCCATCACGTGCGTCGAGTTCACGTTGCCGTAGATGTCGGCTTCGATCATCCCGTTCATCGCGATGCAGCCGAGGCGGCGCACGAGTTCCGGATGGTTGCTGATTTCCTGCGGGCGCAGCAGGATCTTTTCGCGGAACGTCGCGATATCGTCGGCGAATCGCTGCACGGCGGCCGGGCTCAGCGACAGCGCCGTGGCCGACGCGAAGCTCAGCGTGCCGTCGTCGAGCAGGTCGAGCATGCCGTCCTGGATCACTTCGGTGTACGCGGTCAGGTTCGAGAAGCCCGCCGAGCTCAGTTCCGCGAGCACCGCGTTCGTGATGTTGCCGACGCCCGACTGCAGCGGCAGCAGGTTTTCCGGCAGGCGGCCGCGCTTCACTTCGTGGCGCAGGAAGTCGATCAGCTGATGCGCGATCTGCTTCGACGTGGCGTCCGGCGCGGAGAACGCGTTGCTGCGGTCCGGCGCGTCGGTCTCGACGATCGCGACGATTTTCTCCGCCGGGCAGCGCAGGTACGGCTCGCCGATCCGGTCGTCGCTTTTCGTCAGCGGAATCGGCTTGCGGTGCGGCGGCAGCGCGGTGCCGTAATAGACGTCGTGCATCCCGTCGAGGCCGAGCGGCTGGCGCGAGTTGACTTCGAGGATCACGTGCTTCGCCTGCTCGAGCCACGTCTTGTTGTTGCCGATCGACGCGGACGGAATCAGCAGCCCGTCCTCGCGGATGCCCGCGACTTCGACGATCGCGACGTCGAGGTCGCCGTACAGCCCGAACCATGCGTATTGCGCGACGTGGCTCAGGTGGACGTCCTGGTAGTCGACTTCACCGGCGTTGATCTTGTCGCGCAGCGTCGGGTCGGACTGGTACGGCAGGCGCATCGAGATGCCGTTGGTGCGGGCGAGCGCGCCGTCGAGTTCCGGCGCGGTCGATGCGCCCGTCAGCACGTTGATCCGGAAGTCTTCGCCGCGCGCGTGAGCCGCGTCGATGTGGGCGGCGAGCGCGGCGGGCACGGCCTTTGGATAGCCCGAGCCGGTGAAGCCGCTCATGGCGACGGTCATGCCGGGACGGATCAGCGCGGCGGCTTCGTCGGCGGTGCGGACGAGCGAACGCAGGGCGGGAGCGAGGATGCGTGAAGAAGACATGGCTGTATATCTGACGCTTTTGGTCTGTCGTTGACGTCGCGGGGGGGTGTCTCCTGAGCGACGCGAAGCCCTTGGGGCCGCGAGGGGCGGCCCGGCACCACGGGCACGGTCGGAGTATCGCAGAGGCCATCGCCGCGAAATGTCCGCTGGATGCAAAAGATTCTTGCTGAATGCGCCGGGTATCGAACGACAGTTCTGTGACAGCCGCAAACGCATGCGTCCGAAAGCCGCACGAAAGCAGACTGCCAGTTTGCCGCGTGAAAATTACGAACGGCTGAACGTCAATCGACCGATACCTTTCCGGATTAACCGCGTCAACGCGATGAATCCGCATGCGATGGACGATCGGCGATCGCCGCGACCGATTGTCGCCCGACGCGGCTTTCGCAGGCCTGATGCACATCAACGCATCGACGCATGCGAATCGCCGCCAAACCCGCGCGCAAGGCCCGTCCGCCCTTGACAGCCGCGTGATGCGAACCACACTGGATCAGGTAAGGTCCGCCTGTGCGAACGCCGTATCGCGCATCCGGTTTGCAACCTGCCGATGCCCGGAATGCGCGGTAACACTCTCGTATGTCAGGACATTGGTCGAATAAAAAGCAACAAATTACAATTCCGTATATATTTCGCCGATGGACCAAAGAAAAACCGCTACACGTTCCGAACCGCCCCTGCCGCGCACCTGGGATGCGCGGCTCGCGCGCGCGCTCGTCCGCCCGCTGATCGACACGCCCGTTACCCCGAATCACCTCACCACTCTTCGTCTGCTGATCGGCCTTGCCGGTGCCTGGTGCCTTGCGCACGGCGGCTTCGGCTGGAGCAACGCGGGCGCATTCCTGATCGTGCTGTCGAACTTCGTCGACCACACCGACGGCGAACTCGCGCGCATCAGCGGCAAGTCGAGCAAGATCGGCCACTTTTACGACCTCGCGGCCGACGCGCTCGTGACGGTCGCGCTGTTCGTCAGCATGGGCCTCGGCATCGTCGCCCAGGGCGGCCAGATGGCCGCGTCGCCGGTACTGCTCGGCGCGGTGGCCGGCGCGGCCGTCGCGCTGATCTTCTTCCTGCGCATGCGGATCGAATCGATCGCCGGCAAGGCCGGCACCAAGCAGGCGTTCGCCGGCGGCTTCGAGACGGAAGACGTGCTCTACCTGCTGCCGATCGTAACGCTCGTCGACGGCGTCCAGCCGTTCCTGCTCGCGGCATCGATCGGCGCCCCGCTGTTCGCCGCGTGGGTCGTGATCGACTGGTGGCGCATCGTTCGGCGCGGCAACCTCCCGCACGAAAACGCCGTGCCGCCCCAAGTTTTCGTGTCCCCCTCGGGGGGCCTGGCGCGCAGCGACAGGTCCGGGGGCACTCAAAGTTCAACTGAAATCCAGGCTTCCAAATGACTCCTAGCACGCGCGACGACTCCGTGCTGAGCCCGGCACGCCCCGCGCCTGCGCGCGCGGCAGCGGCCGATCCCGATCGCACCGTGGCCGACTGCGTCGGCCGTCTCGACCTCGCGCGCCTGCGCGGCGACTACACGCGCCAGGGGTCGTTCCTGTACCTCGACGCATTCCTCCCGACCGACGCGCACGCGAAGCTCGCGGCCGCCGCCCGCGCGATGCAGGCGGGCCTGAACCGCAATTACCTGCCCGGCCACAAGCAGGGCGGCAGCGTGAGCCGGCACACGATCGACGAACAGGCGCCGTACATCGCCGAGCTGTACCGCTCGAAGGCGCTGATCGGTTTCCTCGAGAAGATCACCGGCGACAAGCTGATGCTGTCGCCGGACGACGATCCGCACGCGTACGCGCTGTACTACTACACGAAGCCGGGCGACCACATCGGCTGGCACTACGACACGTCGTACTACGACGGCCGCCGCTACACGTTGCTGATCGGCGTGATCGACGAGTCGTCGTGCCGGCTCGACTACGAGCTGCATACGCGCAATCCGGACGTGCCCGACGAGCCGGGCTCCGTGCAGATCGCCGACGGCGGCATCGTGCTGTTCGACGGCGACAAGCTGCGCCATCGCGTCACGCCGCTCGGCCAGAACGAGACGCGCGTGTCGCTCACCTTCGAATACGTGACCAACCCCGGCATGCGGCCGTGGAAGCGCTTCATCTCGAACATGAAGGACGCGATCGCGTATTTCGGTTTCCGCCAGGTGTTCAAGCAGCTGGCCACGCGACGGTCGACCGGGTCATGACACGCGCCGGCCTGATCCTGCTGTCCCTCGGAACGGCACTGTTCGTCGCCCTGCTCGCGTGGCAGGGCGTCGGCGCCGTCGCGTCGACGTTTCTCGCGGCCGGCTGGGGCCTCGCGCTCGTCGCGGCGTTCCACGTCGTACCGCTCGTGATCGACGCGCTGGCGATCTCGGTGATGTTCCGCCGCGGCCAGCCGGGCGCCGAGCTTGGCAACGCGCTGCGCGCGCGCTGGGTCGGCGAATCGGTGAACAGCCTGCTGCCCGCCGGGCAGATCGGCGGCCCGGTGCTGATGGTGCGCCACCTCGCGCAGCGCGGCACGCGAATGGCCGAAGCAGCCGCCGCGGTCACCGTCAGCACGACGATGCAGGCGCTCGCGCAGATGGCGTTCGCGCTGATCGGCATCGCCACGTTCAGCCTGTATGCGACGCACGAGTCCGTCGCCCACCTGCGCACGCCGGCGCTGATCGCCACCGGCGTGCTCGGCGCCCTCGCCGTCGCGTTCTACGTGGCGCAGCGGCGCGGGCTGTTCGGCCGCGGGCTGCGTCTCGCATCGAAGCTGCTCGGCCCGCGCGACTGGTCGTCGCTGGCGACCCGCGCGGACGCGATCGACGACGCCGTCGGCGCGCTGTACCGCGATCGCGCGAAGGTCGCGAAGACCTTCGCGTTGAGCCTCGTCGGCTGGATCGTCGGCACCGCCGAAGTGTGGCTCGCGCTGCACTTCCTCGGGCACCCGGTCAGCTGGCTCGACGCGCTGCTGCTCGAGAGCGTCGGCCAGGCGATTCGCGGTGCGGCATTCGCGATCCCGGGCTCGCTCGGCGCACAGGAAGGCGGTTACCTGCTACTCGCCCCGCTGGTCGGCCTGCCGCCCGACGCGGCGCTCGCGCTGTCGCTCGCGAAGCGCGCGCGCGAGCTCGCGCTCGGTCTGCCCGGCCTGCTCTATCTGCATTTCAGTGAAAGAAACTGGCAGCGGCGCCGCGCGCCGCAGCCCATCGCCGACTGATCGTTCAGATCCGCCGGCTTTTTGGTTGGAGAACCCATGCGAGCCATCATTCTTGCGGCAGGCCTAGGCTTGCGCCTGCAACAACCGCCCGAGGCGCAATTCCCGAAGTGCCTGCTGCGCTTCGACGACGTGTCGCTGCTCGAGCGCCATCTGCGCGTGCTCGACGCCGCCGGCGTCGATGAAATCGTGCTCGGGCTCGGCTTCCAGTCCGGGAAGGTCGAGCAGGAACTCAAGCGCCTCGGCCGCAGCGCCGAGATCGTGCTGAACGAGCGCTACGACCTCGGCAGCGTGCTGACCGTGCACACCGTCGCCGATGCGATGACGCGCGGCGGCGACGTGCTGCTGATGGACGCAGACGTGCTGTACGACGAGAACATCCTCCACGCGCTGGTCGCCGATCCGGACAAGGCGGTGGACCGCCTGCTGATCGACCGCGATTTCGAGGCCGGCGACGAGCCCGTCAAGCTGTGCCTGAAGAACGGCGTGCCGGTCGAGCTGCGCAAGCAGCTCGCGGTCGACCTCGACTACGACACGATCGGCGAGTCGGTCGGCTTCTTCCGCTTCACCGAAGGCACCGCGCGCCGCCTCGCGACGATCGTCGCGGGCTACGTCGACAGCGGCCGCGCAAACATGCCGCACGAGGAAGCCGTGCGTGACCTGCTGCTCGAAGGCGGTCATTCGTTCGACGTCGCCGACGTCACGGGCTCGCCGTGGATCGAGATCGACTTCCCGAACGACGTCGCACGCGCCACGCAAGAAATTCTCCCCCTGATTCAACGCACGACCGCAGGAGCCGCACGATGAACGCACGCGAACCCAACTTCTCCGAATCGCGCAGCGCACGCCTGCGCCGCATGCTCGTCAGCAGCGACCTCGAATTCCTGATGGAAGCGCACAACGGCCTGTCGGCGCGGATCGTCCGCGAAGCCGGCTTCAAGGGGATCTGGGCATCGGGCCTCGCGATCTCCGCGCAGTTCGGCGTGCGCGACAACAACGAAGCGAGCTGGACACAGGTCGTCGACGTGCTCGAGTTCATGGCCGACGCGAGCGACCTGCCGATCCTGCTCGACGGCGACACCGGCTACGGCAACTTCAACAACGTGCGCCGCCTCGTGAAGAAGCTGGAGCAGCGCGGCATCGCCGGGGTGTGCATCGAGGACAAGCAGTTCCCGAAGACGAACAGCTTCATCGACGGCGAGCGCCAGCCGCTCGCGGAGATCGACGAGTTCTGCGGCAAGATCAAGGCCGGCAAGGATTCGCAGAGCGATCCCGATTTCTCGATCGTCGCGCGCGTCGAGGCGCTGATCGCCGGCTGGGGGATGGACGAGGCGCTGCGCCGCGCGAACGCGTATGCGGAAGCCGGTGCCGACGCGATCCTGATCCACAGCAAGCTGTCGCGCCCGGACGAAATCCTGCAATTCGCGCGCGAATGGAGCGGCAAGGCGCCGCTCGTGATCGTGCCGACCAAGTACTACAGCACGCCGACCGACGTGTTCCGCCAGGCCGGTATCAGCACCGTGATCTGGGCGAACCACCTGATCCGTGCGTCGGCATCGGCGATGCAGTCCGTCGCACGCGAAATCCACGAAAACCAGACGCTGATCAACGTCGAGGACCGCGTCGCGTCGGTCAACGAAATCTTCCGCCTGCAGGACGCCGACGAATACTCGGCAGCGGAGCGCATCTACCTGTCGTCGTCTTCGCGCGCATCGAACGCGGCGATCGTGCTCGCCGCGAGCCGCGGCAAGGGGCTGGAAGCCGTGACCGAAGACAAGCCCAAGGTCATGCTGCCGGTCGCCGGCAAGCCGCTGTTGCGCTGGCTCGTCGACGGCTTCAAGAAGCACGGCGTGAACGACATCACCGTGGTCGGCGGCTATCGCGCCGACGCGATCGACACGTCGGGCATCAAGCTCGTCGTCAACGAACGCCATGCGCAGACGGGCGAACTCACGTCGCTCGCATGCGCGGCCGAACGCCTGACGGGCGACACCGTGATCTCGTACGGCGACCTGCTGTTCCGCAGCTACATCCTGCGCGACCTGGCGGAGAGCGAGGCCGAGTTCAGCGTCGTCGTCGATTCGTCGCTCACGGAGACCAACCAGAGCGTGCGCGACTTCGCGCTCTGCTCGGCGGCAGACGATCGTGGCCTGTTCGGCCAGAAGACGTATCTGCAACGTGTATCGAGCGACGTCGCCGCAGGCACGCCGCACGGCCGCTGGATCGGCCTCTTGAACGTGCGCGGCGCCGGCGTCGATCGCCTGAAGGCGATGCTCGCGACGCTGCAGGCGCGCCCGGATTTCGACACGCTCGACATCCCCACGCTCCTCAACGAACTGATCGCCGCCGGCGAGAAGATCGAGGTGCAGTACGTGCACGGCCACTGGCGCGGCGTCAACGATCTCGAAGACTTCCGCCGCGCGGGCGACTTCGCGCACGGCCAGACGCCGCTGTCGGAGCCGGGTGCCGGCAACGGGAGCGCGCAATGATCGAAGCGGCCCAGTTTGTCGAGGCCGCGCGCGAACGCGGCTTCGACTGGTACGCGGGCGTGCCCTGCTCGTACCTGACGCCGTTCATCAACTACGTGCTGCAGGACCCGACGCTGAATTACGTGTCGGCCGCGAACGAAGGCGACGCGGTCGCGCTGATCGCGGGCGCGACGCTCGGCGGCAAGCGCGGCATCGCGATGATGCAGAACTCGGGGCTCGGCAACGCGGTGAGCCCGCTGACGTCGCTGACCTGGACGTTCCGCCTGCCGCAATTGCTGATCGTCACGTGGCGCGGCCAGCCGGGCGTGGCCGACGAGCCGCAGCACGCGCTGATGGGCCCGATCACGCCCGCGATGCTCGACACGATGGAGATCCCGTGGGAGACGTTCCCGACCGACCCCGAACAGGTCGGCCCGGCACTCGACCGCGCGATCGCGCACATGGACGCGACGGGCCGCCCGTACGCGCTCGTGATGCAGAAAGGCAGCGTCGCGCCGTATGAGCTGAAGGCGAACCCGGCCGCGCAGCCGCGTGCGCATGTCGCCGCGCAATCGTCGTCGCGCGCCGAAGCGCCCGCCGCGTGGCCGACCCGCCACGACGCGCTGCAGCGCGTGATTGCGCACACGCCGGTCGATTCGACTGTCGTGCTCGCATCGACCGGCTTCTGCGGCCGCGAACTCTACGCGATCGACGATCGCCCGAACCAGTTGTACATGGTCGGCTCGATGGGTTGCGTGACGCCGCTCGCGCTCGGCCTCGCGCTCGCGCGCCCCGACCTGCGTGTCGTTGCGGTCGACGGCGACGGCGCCGCGCTGATGCGCATGGGCGTGTTCGCGACGCTCGGCACCTACGGTCCGGCCAACCTCACGCACGTGCTGCTCGACAACGGTGCACACGAATCGACCGGCGGCCAGGCAACCGTGTCGCGGCATGTGTCGTTCGCGGGCGTCGCGGCCGCGTGCGGCTACGCATCGGCCGTCGAAGGCGATACGCTCGACGTTCTCGATGCGACGCTCGCAACGCAAGCCGACGGCGTGCAGTTCGTGCGCGTGGCGATCCGCACGGGCGTGCCCGACGGCCTGCCCCGCCCGACCGTCACGCCGGTCGAGGTCAAGACCCGCCTGATGCGGCACATCGGCGCCGCGCAGACCGAAGCCCACGTTGAAGGAGCCCATTGATGCTGCTGCTGAACCCTGGCCCCGTCACGCTCACCGAACGCGTGCGCCGCAGCCTGCTGCAACCCGACCTGTGCCATCGCGAAAGCGAATTCTTTGATCTGCAGGATGAAGCGCGTGCGCGCCTCGTCGCCGCGTACGCGCTCGATCCGGCCGAATGGGCCGCCGTGCTGATGACGGGCTCGGGCACCGCCGCCGTCGAAAGCATGATCGCGGCGCTCGTGCCGCAGGACGGCAAGCTTCTCGTGATCGAGAACGGCGTGTACGGCGAGCGCATCACGCAGATCGCGACGCAGTACGGAATCGCGCACGACGTGCTGAAGCACGAATGGATGCAGGCACCCGATCTCGCGCAGATCGCCGCGCGTCTCGACGCGGGCGGTTATTCGCACGTCGCGGTGATTCATCACGAAACGACGACCGGCCGGCTGAACGACCTCGGCGCGATCGCCGACGTGTGCCGTGCGCGCGGCGTGAAAATGCTCGTCGACGGCGTCAGCAGCTTCGGCGCCGAAGCGATCGATTTCGCCGGCGGCGTGATCGACGCGGTCGCCGCGACCGCGAACAAGTGCCTGCACGGCGTGCCGGGTGCCGCGTTCGTGATCGTGCGCCGCAGCGCGCTCGCGAAGGCCGCGAGCCGGACCTACTACCTCGACCTCGGCCGTCTGGCGAAGCTGCAGGATCAGCGCAACACGCCGTTCACGCCGTCCGTGCACGCGTATTACGCGCTCGTCGAGGCGCTGCGCGAGTTCGACGAAGCCGGTGGCTGGCGTGCGCGCCATGCGCACTACAAGGCGCTCGCCGACCAGGCGCAGGCTGGGCTCGCGGCGCGCGGAATGCCGCTCGTGCTGCCCGAAGGCGCATCGTCGGTCGTGCTGCGCGCGTATCGGCTGCCGCAGGGCGTCACGTACGAGACACTACACGATGGCCTGAAGGCACGCGGCTTCGTCATTTATGCGGGGCAAGGCGGGCTGTCGAAAGAACTGTTCCGGATTTCGACGATGGGTGCGATCGGCGCGACCGATGTCGAGCGGTTGCTGGAAGGGTTTACAGCGCTGACGCAGTAACGCCGCCCGCTTCGTCGACGAAAGGCCCGCAAGGGCCTTTTTTTGTTGTTCGAGAAGTAGCGGGAGTATCGACCGCCCCCCTGCCCGCAGTCGTTCGACTTGCCGCCACGCCGCCCGGATGTCGTCACGGCACTCAACTCTTGTCCGAACTTGTCGTTAACGCAGGGTGGCTGCCCTTGGGAGGGCGATGCTTCCGCGTCTGGATGCACTGGGCGTGCGATCGCCGAATGTCGTGCCGACGGTCACGGCACCGCGCTCGCCGCCTCGAACGACCGGTCAATACCCCGCTTGCAAGTTCGATGAGTACGTAACCATTCGAGGCGAGCGACATCGGATCTTGCCTGCCGCCGCAGACGAGCCCGCAGGTTGCCGGATCGCAATGCGCCGGCAAGGTTTTTCGTGTTGGTTAGAGAATGTATCCGAACAGTTACGATGTGCCGATTGCGCGCCTGGTCGCGCGTCAGATTCTATCTTGTGCACCTGCCACGCCGGTCCGAGAGGTCGCACGACGCATGTTCGCCGAGCACTGCAGCTCGATCGTCGTGATGCAGGACGGCCAGGTCGTCGGGATCTGGACCGAGCACGATGCGCTGTCGGCCGGCGACGATCCGCGCGAGCTCGATCGGCCGGTCGGCGAAGTGATGAGCCATCCGGTGCTGACGCTCGAGGCCAGTACGCCGCTGGGTGAAGCTGCGATGAAGTTCACGCAGTCAGGCGTGCGGCACTTCGTGGTGGTTCGGGATGGCGCAGCAATCGGTGTGCTGACGCAGACCGACGTCGTCGTGAACCAGGGGCCGGAATTCTTCCTCCACCTGAAGCCGATCGAATCGATCTCCGTCCATCCCCCCGTCGTCGTGCCCGAGCATGCCGCGCTGCACGCAGTCATCACGCAGATGCGCACGCAACGGCTCGATGCGATCCTCGTCGGCTACGACGACGGCGAGCGCGGCATCCTGACCGAACGGGACGTCGTCCGGCTCCTGGCGGACGGCGGGGCCCAAGGCGCGGTCGGGGCCTTCGCCAGCAGGCCGCTGCAGATGCTGTCCGCCCGGCAGAGCCTGTATGCCGCGCAGCGCTTCATGACCGAGCACAACATGCGGCACGTCGGCATCGAGGACGAGGATGGCAGGCTCACCGGGCTGCTCTGTTTCGCGGACGTGCTGCAGAGCATCGAGCACGAATACGCGAACGAGCTGCGCAGCGCCTTGCGCGAGCGCGACGAAGCGCTCGGGCTCGCCCGCTTCAACCTGCGCATGGCGGATCGGGTGTTCGAATCGGCGCTCGAAGGCATCATGGTGACCGACCGGCATGCGAAGATCGAGCGCGTCAACCGGGCCTTCACTCACCTGACCGGGTACACCGAGGACGAAGTGATCGGGCGCAACCCGGGCCTGCTGAGTTCAGGGCGCCAGACGCCCGAATTCTACAAGCAGCTGTGGCATTCGCTGACGACCGATGGCCACTGGCAAGGCGAAATCTGGAATCGCCGCAAGACCGGCGAGCTGTTTCTCGAATACCTGACGATCACCAGCATTCGCGACAACGCAGGCGAGATATCCCACTACGCGGCGATCTTTTCCGACATCACGCAGCGGCGCCAGGCGGAGGAGCGGCTGGGCTATCTCGCCACGCACGACGTGCTCACCAATCTCGCGAACCGGGCGCTGTTCGAGGAGCGGCTCGCGCACGCGATCGTCCAGGCGAAGCGACTCGGCCGCAAGGTCGCGGTGATGTACCTCGATCTCGACCGCTTCAAGCTGGTCAACGATACGCTCGGCCACAACGCCGGCGATGAGGTGTTGAAGATCGTCGCGGGACGCATCGTCGCCGAAGTGCTCGCGAACGACACCGTGGCACGCATGGGCGGCGACGAATTCGCGCTCGTGCTCGAGGAATTCGACGACGTCCGCGACGTCGGGCGCATTGCGCGCACGCTGCTGGACGAAGTGGCGCGGCCCATCGATATCGGCGGTCGCGAGATCTTCGTCACCCCGAGCATCGGCATCAGCATCTATCCGGACGACGGGATCGAGGCCGAGCACTTGATCCTGCTCGCGGACCAGGCGATGTACGGCGCGAAGAGTCGCGGCAGGAACGTGTTCCAGTTCTTCGAGAGCAAGATGACGTCGTCGGCGATCGAGCAGCTGGATATGCTCGGCGAGTTGCACCGCGCGCTCGAGCAGAATGAATTCCGCCTGTTCTACCAGCCGCAATACGATCTGGCCAGCGGCCGGATCGTCGGCATGGAGGCGTTGCTGCGCTGGTTGCATCCACGCAGGGGGCTGGTACCGCCGGGCGAGTTCATCGGGCTCGCGGAGCGGTCCGCGCTGATCGTCCCGATCGGCCGGTGGGTGCTCCACGAAGCCTGCCGCCAGGCGCGCCGCTGGCTCGACGAGGGCTTCGAGTTCGGACGTGTGGCGGTGAACGTGTCGGCACGGCAATGCCTTACCGACCATTTCCTCAGCGACCTGACGACCATCCTCAGCGAAACCACGTTGCCGACCGAGTGCCTGCAGCTCGAGCTGCTCGAAAGCATGGCGATGAACACCCGCGAGGAAATCGGCATCCTGCTGCGCGAACTGGCGATCCGGGGAATCAGCCTGGCGATCGACGATTTCGGCACGGGATATTCGTCGCTGGTGTATCTGAAGGATCTGCCCGTCGATACGCTGAAGATCGATCAGTCGTTCCTCAAGGACTGCGGTTCGGGCAGCACGGACGACGCGATCGTGCGCGCGATCGTTGCGATGGGCCGCGCGCTGGGGCTCGATGTCGTGATGGAGGGCGTAGAGACGGAAAAACAACTGGCCTTCCTGAAGGAGATCGGCTGCCATCAGGGGCAGGGTTTCCTGTTCGCGCGGCCACAGCCCGCCGACCAGCTCGTCGGGATCTTGTCGCAACACAGCGCGACGTTGCTGGCGGAGTGAACCTTCCAGGTAGCGGGCACATGCGGATGCAAGCAGCGGTCAGAGATCTGCACGCACTTCACCGGTTCCGAGCGCGCTCCGCTGGCGGGTGACTTCCGCCCAAAGCTCACCGCTGTCGTTATCGCGCAACAGGCCCATGTTGTCCAGCTGATCGTCGGTCACGCTGAAGTATTCCAGGATTTCCCGGCGAACCGCGTCGATGAACTGCGCGTATTCCGGGGTTGTCTGGGCCTGCGCGTGCAGGGCGTCGTATTCTGCATCGTCCGCGCCGCCGCCGTGCTCGTCGATATAGCGCGAGACCCACTGGTCTCGTTCGCGATCGTAATCGGCTTCGGCGCGCATCGCTTACACAGCCGTGTAGAAATCCAATTGGGCAAACGCGGCGATCGCCGCCGTTGTCGCCTCGTCGAATGTAGTCGTCATTCCATCCCTCGTGTCAGTCACGGCACATCATCGCGCGGGCCGCATCCAGGCAGGTGCCTCGCATCCGGACCGAGCAAGACGCCGCGGTCGAAGGGCCCGTTTTAATGCGCCACTCATCGTGGCCGCCCGAGCAACAGGAAACGCATTTTGCTGCGCCGGAGGTACAGCGAGGAAAACAACTGGGTGCGGCAAATCGCAGAACAAGTTTCGAACGTATCGCCGCGAGCGTCACTCCGGCACTTAAGCTCCAATGCGGGCGCCGGTCGTGCATGGCTCGTAGTGGCCGAAACGGGCGCTGTCGGATACCTCCCCGATGGTCCGTTACCGGCTCAAAACGACCCGGAGCGGTCATTCAACCACACGCGAGACGAACGTCGGCTTTTTGAGTGCCAGTGGAAGAGGCTCAATCTAGGAGACCAAGGCAGACCCGTGCATGCCGAATGGTCAAGCTTCCTGAGGGCCGTATGGAAGACACCTCCGAAAAATGGCAACACCCAGCGGCAGCCGGGCCTTCCCATTGTTCAGCCATCAGTTGCAGTTCGTGTTCGTGAATGCACCTAGTTGCGTCGACGTGCAATGCAAACTGGAGTTGAGATGCACCGACCGCGGCTGGCGAGCATTGACTGCGTGCATGTAGTTCGCCCAAGCGTTGAGGTTGTTTGCGAACTGCTGATTGGCAATCTGCTGCGCTTGAAGTTGCCGGTCCTGGTCTTGAATTAAGCGAGCCTCACGATACTGGCGCTGAGCATCGGAGGCGGCCTTGCCGATCTCATATCGGCGCCGCGCAAATTCGCCGTAGGTGACCCTTTGCTGATAAAGCGCGACAATCAGCTCGCTGACCCGGCCTTCAGCTTCGGTCGTGTAGGCCCGTTCCAGCTCGATGTACGTTACATCCATCGGGCCCGCGTTAGGCGGTATGACGTTGACGCCGTGTGCACGCTTGAGGCACGCATCTCGGCGCGTTGCCCACTTCCCAAGGAGAGGCTGTTCAGCAGCAGTCGGAAACTGGTCGAGAGATGCAAACTCGAACGGCGGCGCTTCGTCTTGCTGACGCATAAATTCGACTTTGTGCCGAATCGGGTCGAGCTCTGGCGTCGCGAAGTCGGCTTCGCACGCCTTCCGCACAGCATCGAACTGTGCCTGGATAGCATCGCGCTGTGCCTTAGCCGCGTCAGCGGCTTCCTTTCTATGCAAGCTACCACCTCCATTCGCATACCCGCGCGTGCCTGGCAGGCAGTCAGCCCAAGGAATGCCAAGCGCACAATCACCCGGGTGGTTTGCGAACCCGGGCCCCACACTGCTGCAACCGCCAAGCAACGCGACGCCAATCATTGCCAGATGCCGTACATTTAGCGTCATTCCTTGCCCCCCCCCCGTTCGTTGGTGCTCGGTCAGCAAATTCTACCGCGCCTCTAGCCGCAAAAAGTCGATCTTGCGGAAGCACGTCCGGCCGTCGACGCGGTGAAGCGGTCATCGGCATGACCGCTTTTTGCCTGCGATGGATGCCCGCTTCTGGCCGTTCAGCGACATCCACTACCCCAAAGACCATCCCCCCACATGCCCCCGAGAATCCTCAATTTCGCCCCGCTTCTGGCGCTTGCCGCCTCCCCCCTGGTTCAGGCTGCCGGCGATCAACCTTGCGACGCCGCCGCCGTCACGGCCGTCGCCCGCTGGGCCGGCATCGCGGACGCCACGCGTGGCGCGGACCAGCTCGTGGTCGCAACGGCATGCAAGGTGATGCCGAACACGCCGCAGACGACGATCGCGGCCGTCGCGTTCGATTCGCTGCCGAAGAGCAAGAACCCAGACGACAGCAGCAAGCTGCAGGTCGTCGCGCTCGTCGAGGGCGGCAAGGTCGTCGCGGCCGAGCAGTCGATCGTCGAGGAAGATGCCGCCACGGAAGTCGGCCCGAACAGCTATCGCATCGATACCGCGCCGTACCGGTTGTCACGCGACGTGCGTGCGTTCGGCATCGTCTTCACGAGCAGCGCACGCGGGCCGAGCTGTCCCGATGCAAACGCAAGCGAAGAGCTGACGCTGTGGGTTCGCGAAGGCAATCGTATCCGCCCGGTATTCGGCACCAACCTGTACGGCTGGGTCAGCGTCGAGGGCGACGCGTGCGGCGCCGGCGCGGGCAACGCTCGCAGCGAAGATGCGAAGATGACGATCGCCGTCGAGCAAGCGTCGAGCCACGGCTTCGCCGACCTGTCGATCACCGCGCACGTCACGGAGACGAAGCGCACAGACGGCAACTATTCGGATACGGGCAAGCGAACCGCACGCACGATCGTCAAATACGACGGCAAGTCGTACGGGATCGACATGTTCCGGACCTTCTGGTATTCCCCCGAGGCGCTTACGCGTTTCAAGTGAAGCCGCAGGCCGTGCACGCCACGCCCGCCTACTCCGCCACCTTCGGCCCGATCGCATCGGTCTGCACCGGCATCCGCAGTGCATCGTCGCGCATGCGTCGCGTCCCGCGCGCGGTGTAGCGATCCTTCAGCCGGAGGAACGGTTTCTCGACGAGGAAATAGCTCGCCGTCGCGGCCAGCAGCGCCCACACGATCCCGAGCGGGAACGCGTGCGGAACGGCCAGATCCGGATTCGCGAACGGCTGCTGCCACAGATACAGGCTGAACGAGATCGTGCCGACGAACACGACCGGCGCAGCGCGCAGCCACCGCGCACACCAGAACTCGCTGCGGAAATTCAGCACGACGATCACGATCGCGATCAGCGCGGCCTCGAGCGTCACCCCGTAGGTCGCATTCCAGAAGCCACCGAGCCGATGCTCGGCAACGGGCATCCCGAACAGCACGATGAAGACAATCGCCGTCACGATGCGCGTCTCGCCGCGCCACGAGCGGATCCATGTTTCGATCCGTTCGCGGTTGAGCGCCGCGTAGCAGCCGATCAGGATCGGATCGACGCCCGTATGCAGCATCATCCCGAGCTGGCCGCGCAGCGCCGGCGCGACGAAATACGTGAGCGCGCGCACCAGCGGCACGGCCAGGATCAACGCGGCCAGCCAGCGCGTGCCGCGACAGCGGGTGCCGTACACGAACAACAGCGGCCAGAACCAGTAGAACTGCTCCTCGAGCGCGAGCGACCAGAAATGGCCGAGATACCACGCGCCGGCCGGACGCAGCGCGTTGTCGCCGGTCAGCCCGAACCACGCCGAGTAGTTCCACAGATGCAGCGCCGCATACAGCCACTGATGGCGATCGACGTCGAGCCAGCCGGAGATGGCGAGCACGCCGACGGTCGCGAGATACACGTAGCAGGCCGGCCAGATGCGCAACGCGCGGCGCACGTAGAACGACGTCAGCGCGATCCCGCCGGTGCGCGCGAATTCGGCGCGCAGCACGTTGGTGATCAGGAAGCCGCTGAGGACGAAGAAGATCAGGACACCGAGCCGGCCGTCGGCGATCAGCCGCAGCGGCGCGAACCAGCCCGTGTAGCCGCCCGGCAGTACGTGCTCCGCATGGCCGACGACGACCATCGTGACCGCGACGGCGCGCAACCCGGTCAGCTGCTTGACGCGATGGTTCATCGGTTCGTTTCCCGTTGGCACGGTGGAGGAACGGTATGAAGGCCGGCACCCGCGATCGGCTCGCCGATTTGTCGCCGGGATTTTGTCTGAAAAATATCGGAACGAAATTGCTTCAAAAAATCTCGGTGCGCCTGTCGGCCGACATGCCGCGCCGCACGCCCGGTGCCCGCCAGCGCACGGCGGCCGGAATGAATGGGCATAATGACAAGCCTTGTCCGGCGGCGGCCGGTCCGATGCAGACACAACGAATCTTGCGGCGCCGCAATATCCGCGATACTGGCGCTGAGGGATTCCGATCGCACACCGGCCCGTGCCTCGTCCGCCTCCTGCCGACCTCACCCGGAGCCTGCCTGTGTACCCACCGATCGAACCCTACGCCCACGGCCACCTCGACACCGGCGACGGCCACCGCATCTACTGGGAGCGCTGCGGCAACCCGTCCGGCAAGCCCGCCGTGTTCCTCCACGGCGGCCCGGGCGCCGGCTGCAGCCCCGACCATCGCCGCCTGTTCGATCCCGAGCGCTACGACATCCTGCTGTTCGACCAGCGCGGCTGCGGGCGTTCGACGCCGCACGCGAGCCTCGACAACAACACGACGTGGCATCTGGTGGCCGACATCGAGCGCCTGCGCGAGATGGTGGGCGCGGAACAATGGCTCGTGTTCGGCGGCTCGTGGGGCAGCGCGCTCGCCCTCGCCTACGCGGAAACGCACCCGCAGCGCGTGAGCGCGCTCGTCGTGCGCGGCATCTTCACGATGCGCCGCGCGGAGTTGCTGTGGTACTACCAGGAAGGCGCATCGTGGCTGTTCCCGGATCTGTGGGAGGAATTCCTCGCGCCGATTCCGGAAGCCGAGCGCGGCGACCTGATGGCCGCATACCATCGCCGGCTGACGGGCGACGACGAAGCCGCGAAGCTCGAAGCCGCGCGCGCCTGGAGCATCTGGGAAGGCCGCACGATCACGCTGCTGCCCGATCCGGCGCTGGCCGCGCACTTCGCGGACGGCCACTACGCGCTGGCGTTCGCGCGAATCGAAAACCACTACTTCGTGAACCGCGGTTTCGTCGACGAAGGCCAGTTGCTGCGCGACGCGCATCGTCTCGCCGGCATTCCGGGCGTGATCGTGCAAGGCCGCTACGACATCGCGACGCCCGCACGCACCGCGTGGGACCTCGCGAAGGCATGGCCCGACGCGACGTTCGAGATCGTGCCGGACGCTGGGCACGCGTACAACGAACCGGGCATCCTGAAGTCACTGCTCGCCGCGACGGACCGGTTCGCCGCGTAAGCTGCCACGCCCAAGCGGCGCGTTGCAGCCGGCAACACCGGCCTGCACGCGCCGCCCGCTCAAAGCGCGGCTTCGACGATCGTCCGGCCGCTGATCGCGCGCTCGACGAGCTGTTCGTCGCCGACCTTGCGGATCGCATCGTCGAGCAATCCTTCCGGCTGCTCGGTCGCCACCTTCAGCAGGCCCGACAGGCCGCGCGCGTCGAGCACCACGAGCGTCTCCATCGAATCCGCGCGGCTCACGAGCACGCGACGGAATGCGGGGCCCGCGCCGAAGCTCGCGCAGAGCGCGATCGTCTCGTTGCCGAGCGTGTAGTCGAAGTTCTTGATCATGTCTGCCGCCGTTGCAAGGGAATGGCCACGCGCGACGGCGCGGCGCCGTGACGTCGACGCACCCGTGCGTGCCGCCGGCGCGGACCAGAGTTCGGTCCGTTCGCCGGCATCCCCATGCTAGGCGGGCAGAATTAACGAAGACTTAAACGCTTGAACGGCCGGCGAGCGCGGCGCCGGCCTGATGATGCCGCGTGGCTTACGGCGTATCGAGCGGCTCGACCGTCACGCCGACCTTCAGCTCCTGATCCGCGCCGCCGCCGCGTATCACGCCGCGCAGCGGCGTCACGTCCGCGTAGTCGCGGCCGATCGACAGCATCACGTAGTCGTCGCCCGGTGCGCGGTCGTTGGTCGGATCGAGCTGTAGCCAGCCGTTGTCCTCGGGCCACGCCGGGTCGTACACCTCGACCCATGCATGCGATGCGTCCGCACCGATCAATCGCGGCTGCCCGGGCGGCGGCTGCGTCAGCAGATAACCGCTCACGTAACGCGCGGCCAGCCCGAGCGAGCGCAGCGCGCCGATCATCACGTGCGCGAAATCCTGGCAGACGCCCTTGCGCAACCGCAGCGCATCGAGTGCCGACGTCGTGATGTCGGTGCTGTTCGGCGTGTACGCAAAATCGGCGTGCACGCGCCGCATCAGGTCCCATGCGGCCTGCACGAGTGGCCGCTGCGGCGTGAAGCTCGCGGCCGCATACGCGGCGAGTTCGGGATCGCACGCGACGTGCGGCGAATCAAACACGAATTCGCTCGCCGCGTCGTAAGGCTGCCCCGCGCGGAACCGCAAGCGGTCGCGCACGGCTTCCCATGCAGTCGTGTGTTTTCCGTCGGGATGCGCGATCGCGGGCGGCGGCGCGCCGCGCGCACCGAGCGACCACACGGGCGGCGTCACGCGCACCGTACTGCGGCTGCGAACGAGCAGCGCGTCGTGCGGCTGGTTCAGCGCGAACGATGCGCGCGCGTTGCCGAATGCGTCGATTTCCGTGCAGATCGATTCCGGCGCAGGCTCGATGTCGAGCGAGAACGACAGCACCTGCTGACGCCGCGTCGCGAGCGGTTGCAGACGTGCCTGGTGCTGGGCGGATTCGACGCGCGCCGCGTAACGGTATTCGGTGTCGTGCGTGACGCGCAGCACGCGGCCGGGCGGCCCAGCGGCCGGCGCGGCCGATGCCGGTGCCGCGGCCTGTCGTCCGTTGCCGGAACCGGCCGGCGCCTTCGCCGCGTGTTTCGTCGTCACCATAGCGTCCTGCCCGCCTCGCGCACGTGGCTGAAATAGCGCTCGCCGATCCGGTTCGACAGTTCCCACACGGCCTTCACGGTCGCGTCGAGCGCATCGAGCAGCTTGCCGTGCCGGCCGTCGTCGCCGGTTTCGCACAGCTCGTGCAGCGACCACGCGGGCACGTCCGGAATCGTCTCGGCCAGTTCGGACAGCGCATAGCCCTCGCTGCGTTCGACCTTCGTCAGCCGGCCGCGCAGCGCCTGCACGACCCAGCCGAGCGAGCGCGGGTTGTCGGTGTCGAGCACCACGAGCGACAGCAGCGGCGCGACGTCGAAACCGCGCTGGAAACGCGAGCGGAACGTGATCGTGCTGTCGAACAGCTCCAGCACGAGTTCGAAGCCGTCCTGCCGGTGCACCACGCCTTCGTCGAACGCGAACTTCAGCACGCAGCACAGGAAGTCCAGCCGGTCGATCTGCCGGCCGATCGACAGCAGCCGCCAGCCGTCGTCGCGCGTCATGTTGTCGGTCTGCGCGCCGGTGATGGCGCCGAGCAGCAGTCCCAGCCGCTCGAGCAGCTGCAGCGCCTCGTTGCCGATCTGCTCCTCGGCTTCCGGATGATCGGCGCTGTCGGCGAACAGTTGCGTCGCGTCGTCGATCAGCCGCCACTGATCGCTCGACAACCGCTCGCGGATCGCGGCGGCGGCCGCGCGCATCCCGAACAGGCACGACGCGATGCCCGAGGTACGGTCCGCGCCGCGCGTCAGCGACGTCGCGAGCGCGTGCTGGAACGCGCGCGGCGCATCAACGGCGTTCGGCGCGTCGGGCGCGATCAGCCCCGTGTCGCGGCACAGCGTGTCGATCAACTCCAGATGCGCGGGGCTGTCGACGTCGTCCTCGCCGCGCAGCCGCTCCAGCGCGGCGCGTGCAAGACGCATCAGGTTGGTCGCGCGCTCGGTGTAGCGGCCGAGCCAGAACAGGTTCTCGGCCGCGCGGCTCGCGATCGCGCGCGGGCGCTCGACCAGATCGTCGGGGCCGAGACGGGTCTGCAGCAGCGTCGTCGAATCGACGATGCCTTCGGTCATCACCCACGTATCGACGGTGCTGCCGCCGCGCGGCATCGGCGCGTTGAACAGCGTATCGCGCGTGCCGACCCGCGACAGCCCGCCCGGCAGGAGCCGCCAGCGTTGCGCGCCATCGGCGAGCGCGAAGACGCGCAGCAGCAGCGGCTTCGGCACGATGCGCGCGCCGCCGGCCCCGTCGGGCGCGTCCTGTCCCGGCCAGGTCGGCGCCTGCGACAGCGGCAGGTCGGCCTGGACCGTGTAATGCTCGGGCCGGGCCAGGATTCGCGCACGCCATTCGGCCAGCTGCGCCGGTGTGAGCCGCGCGCCGATCACCGGATCGAACGTGCCGCCGGCCTGCGCGTCGGGCGGATACGACGGCTTCACGATGCTGCGCGCGAGCTGCGGCAGCGCGTCGTCGCAGGCTGCCGCCTCGCCGCACCACCACGAATGCACGGCGGGCAGCGTCAGCGTTTCACCGAGCAGCCCTTCCGCGAGGCGCGGCATGAAACCGAGCACGCCCGGCGATTCGAGGAAGCCCGACCCCGGCGCATTCGCGAGCAGCACGTTGCCCGCGCGCACGGCCTGCAGCAGCCCCGGCACGCCGAGCAGCGAATCGGGCCGCAGTTCGAGCGGATCGAGCCATGCGTCGTCGACGCGCCGCAGGATTCCGTGCACGGGTTCGAGCCCGCGCAGCGTCTTCAGGAAGACACGGTTGTCGCGCGCGGTCAGGTCGCCGCCCTCGACGAGCGTGAGGCCGAGGTAGCGCGCGAGATACGCATGCTCGAAGTAGGTCGCGCTGCGCGGCCCCGGCGTCAGCAGCACGATCCGCGAATTCTTCGCTGCCGGGCTGAGCGACTGCATGCTCTGCAGCAGCGCACGGTAAGCGGACGCAAGCCGCTGCACGCGCAGCCCGCGAAACCCGCGCGGAAAGAGCCGCGACACGATCAACCGGTTTTCGAGCAGGTAGCCGAGCCCGGCCGCGCCCTGCGTGTGCTGCGCGACGATCCGCCACTGCCCGTCCGGGCCGCGCGCGAGATCGAACGCGACGACATGCAGCCACGTATCGCCCGGCACGCGTGCGCCGCGCATCGCGCGCAGGTAGCCGGGATGGCCCGTGACGAGCGCGGGCGGCAGCAGCCCGCGCTGCAGGATCGTCTGCGGCCCGTACAGATCGGCCAGCGTCGCGTTGAGCAGCCGCACGCGCTGCAGCACGCCACGTTCGATCGCGACCCAGTCTTCGGGCGTGACGATCAGCGGCAGCAGGTCGAGCGACCACGGGCCGGCCGCGCCGTCGCCCGCGCGCTGCTCGTGCAACTGGTAGAACAGGCCGTTCTCGCGCATGCGCCGGTGCAGCGCGTCGGCGCGGCGGTCGAGGTCGGCCACGCCGTCGCTGCCGATCGACGTGAAGAAGCTGCGCCACGCAGGTGCGAGCAGCGGCGCGGTGAGGCCGGCGGCGCTGCCGCGCAGTTCGTCGTAGCGGCCGGCCGCGGCCGGCGCCGCGAGCGCGGCGGCCAGTTCCGCGGCATCCGGCTGCGCGCCGGTATCGAAGAGCGTGGGCATCGCGTCGGCGTCGGCGAGATCGTCGGGGTGAATGGGCGGCACGGTCGGTATCGTTCCGTCGTCAGGGGGCGGACGCGCCCGCGCGCCGCCGCACCGGCGGCCGGGCACGGCGGACGGCCGCGTTCAGCCCGCATCCTAGCACTCCGGCCGGCGCGCCGGGAGGTCGCGAACCGCGCATCGTCGTCCGCCCTTTCATCCGACGATCAGGGCCGTCGCAGGTCGAGCGTGAACGGGAATTCGCGGCTCGGCGCGGCGGCCGCCACGTCCATCCGCCCCGGCGTGTGCCCCATCGCGACGAAGCGCGCGAGCCGGCGGCTCTCGGCCTCGTACGCGTTGACCGGGAACGTCGCGTAGTTGCGCCCGCCCGGATGCGCGACGTGATACCGGCAGCCGCCGAGCGAGCGTTGCAGCCACGTATCGACGATGTCGAACGTGAGCGGCGCATGCACGCCGATGGTCGGGTGCAGCGCCGACGGCGGCGCCCATGCCTTGTAGCGCACGCCCGCGACGTATTCGCCGACGGTGCCGGTCGGCTGCAGCGGCAGCGCGCGGCCGTTGACCGTCACGACGTGCCGGTTGTCGTTCAGCCCCGTCACGCGCACTTCGAGCCGTTCGACCGACGAATCGACGTAGCGCACCGTGCCGCCGGGCGCGCCCTCCTCACCCATCACGTGCCACGGTTCCAGCGCGCCGCGCAGCGACAGTTGCATCCCGTTCACCGCGATCTGCCCGAACAGCGGGAAACGGAATTCGAAGTGCGGCGCGAACCAGGCCGGGTCGAACGCGAAACCGGCGTCGCGCAGCTCGGCCAGCACGTCGTCGAAATCCATCTTCAGGAACGCGGGCAGCATGAAGCGATCGTGCAGCGCGGTGCCCCAGCGCGTGAGCGGCGTCGTGTACGGCGCGGCCCAGAAGCGCGCGACCAGCGCACGCAGCAGCAGTTGCTGCACGATGCTCATCCGCGCATGCGGCGGCATCTCGAACGCGCGCAGTTCGAGCAGGCCGAGCCGGCCGGTGGACGAATCGGGCGAATACAGCTTGTCGATGCAGAACTCGCTGCGGTGCGTGTTGCCCGTCACGTCGATCAGCAGGTTGCGCAGCACGCGGTCGACGAGCCACGGCGGCATGTCCTGCCCGTACAGCAGCTTGTTGCGCTGGATTTCCGCGAATGCGATGTCGAGCTCGTAGACCTGGTCGTTGCGCGCCTCGTCAACACGCGGCGCCTGGCTCGTCGGACCGATGAACAGCCCCGAGAACAGGTACGACAGCGACGGATGGTTGTGCCAGTAAGCGATCAGGCTCGCGAGCAGGTCCGGGCGGCGCAGGAACGGGCTGTCGGCCGGCGTCGCGCCGCCGAGCACGAAGTGGTTGCCGCCGCCCGTGCCGACGTGCCGGCCGTCGACCATGAACTTCTCGCTGGAAAGACGCGACTGCCAGGCAGCGTCGTACAGGAATTCGGTCTGGCCGACGAGTTCGTCGAAGCTCTTCGCCGGGTGGATATTCACCTCGATCACGCCGGGATCGGGCGTGACCTGCAGCAGCTTGAGCCGTGCGTCGCGCGGCGGCGGATAGCCTTCGAGCACGAGCTTCACGCCGAGCGCGTGCGCGGTCAGCTCGATCGCGGCGAGCAGGTCGAGATAGTCCTCGAGCGCGGCGAGCGGCGGCATGAACAGGTACAGGATGCCATTGCGCACTTCGGCGCACAGCGCGGTACGCGTGATCCACGCGGCCGATTCGAAGCGCTCGGGGCGGCGCTGCGCGTCCGGCGCGCCATGCGCGTGCCGTCCACCCGCAGCCGTGCCATCGCTGCGCCACTGCATGACCGTTTGCACGGGTGCTTCGCGATGCGCGCCGGCCAGGTAGCGCGGCGCGTCGGCCGTGCCCGCATGACGCGCACGGAACGCAGCCGCGTCCGGCAGCGCGGCGCGCGGCGCGAACGGATCGCGTTCGACCAGGTACGGAAAGTCGGCGCCGGCGACCCACGGCAGCGAATCGAGCGGCAGCCGATAGCCCATCGGCGAATCGCCGGGCACGAGGTACATCCGCTCGTCGCGGAAGAACCACGGCCCCGTCTGCCAGCGCGGGCCGTCGAGGCCCGGCCGATCGCGGCCCGGCTCATCATCCGCGCGCTTGATCGGCAGCACGTAGCCGACCACGCTGTCGAGCTGCTGCTCGAACACCTTGCGCAGCCGCGCGCGTTCGAGTTCGTCGTCGAGGCGCGAATCGAACGGATCGACGTTGACGGGCAGCCTGCGCTCGCGCCACAGGTAGTACCAGACATCCTCGTAGCCGGGCCGCACGAATTCGTCGGTCAGCCCGAGGCGCGCGGCCAGCGCGTCGATGAAGCGCTTCGCGTCGTCGGTCGTGCACGCGGACGGCTCGCGCTCGTCGGCGAACAGCGACGGATCGTGCCACACGGGCTGGCCGTCGGCGCGCCAGAAGATCGACAGCGCCCAGCGCGGCAACTGCTCGCCCGGATACCACTTGCCCTGCCCGAAATGCAGGAAGCCGCCTTCGCCGTATTCGGCGCGCAGCCGCTGCACGAGTTCGGTCGCGTAGCCGCGCTTGGTCGGGCCAAGCGCATCGGTGTTCCACTCGGCGCCGTCGCGATCGTCGATCGACACGAAGGTCGGCTCGCCGCCCTGAGTGAGCCGCACGTCGCCGGCCGTCAACGCGCCGTCGACCTGCGCGCCGAGCGTGCGCACGGCGTCCCACTGCGACTCGGTATAAGGCTTCGTCACGCGCGGCGATTCGTACACGCGCGTCACCACCATCTCGTGCTCGAACGCGACTTCGCACTCGTCGATCAGCCCTTCGACCGGCGCGGCGCTGGTCGGCTGCGGCGTGCAAGCGAGCGGGATGTGCCCCTCGCCGGCGAGCAGGCCCGAGGTCGGATCGAAGCCGATCCAGCCCGCGCCCGGCAGATAGACCTCGCACCACGCGTGCAGGTCGGTGAAGTCGACCGACGTGCCGCTCGGGCCGTCGAGCGCCTTCACGTCGGGCGTGAGCTGGATCAGGTAGCCGGACACGAAGCGCGCGGCGATGCCGAGGTGCCGGCACAGCTGCACGAGCAGCCACGCGCTGTCGCGGCACGACCCGGACGCAAGTTCGAGCGTCTGCTCGGGCGTCTGCACGCCGGGCTCCATCCGCACGAGATAGCCGATGTCGTGCTGCAGCTGCTGGTTCAGCGCGACGAGGAAGTTCACGGTGCCGGCCGGCGTGTGGTCGACGCCGTCGAGATACTCGCGGAACAGCGGCGCCGCGCTCGTCTGTGGATCGCACGCGAGGTACGGCGCGAGTTCGGTCTTCAGTGCATCGTCATAGTTGAACGGATATTGCTCCGCGCTCGCTTCCAGAAAGAAGTCGAACGGGTTGTACACCGACATCTCGGCAACCAGGTCGATCGTGATCTCGAAGTGTTCGGTGCGTTCCGGAAACACGAGCCGCGCGAGATAGTTCGAGAACGGATCCTGCTGCCAGTTGATGAAGTGCTGCGCGGGCTCGACCGTCATCGAATACGCGACGATCGGCGTCCGGCAGTGCGGCGCGGGCCGCAGCCGCACGATCTGCGGGCCGAGGTTGACGGGCCGGTCGTAGCGGTAGCGGGTGGTGTGATGCAGCGCGACGTGGATGGGCATGGGAGAGCCGCTCGGTTCGGGTTGGGCCGGCCGCGCGCGCCGCGTCGCCGTTGCTGCGGCGGCACGGCACGGCGGATTCGACGAAGGGGTGCGTCAGACCAGTTCCGGCGACTGCACGACGCTGATCTCGACGCCGACCGCGCTCGCGCCGAGCCCCGTCACGGGCTGCGCGTCGCGGTAGTCGAGGCCGACCGCGATGCGCACGTAGCGCTCGTCCGGGCAGCGGTTCATGAACGGATCGAAGCCGACCCAGCCGAGCCCTTCGACGTAGGCCTCCGCCCACGCATGACCGGCCGGCTGCTGCATCAGTGCGGCGGCCTGCGGCTGCGCGCCGAGCGCCGCCTGCGGCAAGCCCTGCGACTGCGCGGCGTGCGATGCGCCGAGCGCCTGCTGCATGCCGTCGCCGCTCTGCAGCGCGAGCGCCTCCTCTGCCTCGTCGCCCGCCGCGCTCTGCTTCGCGTCGGCGATGCGCTGCATCGCGCTGTCGGCGAGCACGTAGCCCGAGATGTAGCGCGCGGGCACCTTCAGCGCACGCGCGGCCGCGATGAACGCATGCGCGTGGTCGCGGCTCGTGCCCTCGCCGCTTTGCAGCGCGGTTTCGGCATCGACGGGCGCGTCGGCCAGATTCGGCGCGTACGCGATGCGGCCGTGCACTTCCGTCATCAGCCAGTGCAGCGCGTCGAGGCTGTGCGGCTCGATCGGCAGCGCCTGCGTGAGTTCGCGCACGGTGTCGCCGGCCTTCGTGAGCTCGGTCTCGCGCTCGAAGATCCACGGCGGCGCATAGCCCTCAGGATTGCCGAGAATGCCCGCGCGGTCCTGCGTCTCGACGACGCCGGCCGCGACGACGACGATCTCGTTCTTCGCGCCGCGGTCGTGGCGCACGAGGTCGATCCGGTTGCCGAGCCCGTCCGTGTAGGACAGCGCCGGCTCGACGCCTTCGATCGTGACCTGCCACGCGCGCACCGTCTGCCCGGGGCCCGATTGCGGGCGCAGCCGCAGCCGTTGCAGCGCATGGGTGGCTTGATCGTCGAACTGATAACGCGAGATGTGTCGGATGGCGAGTCGCATGGCAAGTCTCAGTCGAAGTTGTAGGCCTGGGCGATATCGATCCCGAGGCTGTTGTTGCGGCCGATGAAGTCGGTCAGGAACTCGTGCAGGCCGCTCTTGAAGATCCGCTCGACCGAGGTGTCGGACAGCATCTGCAGAATCTTCGCGGCCGTGTCGTGACACGGGTGTGTCACGCCGTAATCCTTCGCGAGCAGGTTCAGGCTCGACACCACGCGCCCGTAGCAATAGCGCAGCGAACGCGGCATGCGGCCGTTCAGGATCAGGTAGTCGGCGATGTTCATCGGCTTGTACTGCACGTCGTACACCCAGCGGTACGACCGGTGCGCGGCCACGCAGCGCAGGATCGTCTCCCACTGGTAGTTGTCGAGGATCGTGCCGACGTGCGACACTGACGGCAGCAGCAGGTGGTATTTCACGTCGATGATCCGCGCGGTGTTGTCCGCGCGCTCGACGAACGCGCCGATCTGCGCGAAATCGAAGATCTCGTTGCGCAGCATCGTGCTGTAGAAGCTGCCGAGGATCAGCGCGGTTTCACGCTTCACGCCGTCGAGCACGGCCGGCAGTCCGCTCTCCGGCACCGGCTGCGCGAGCGCGTGACGCAGCGCGAGCCACGCGCCGTTCACGCTTTCCCACGCCTCGCGGGTGAGCGCCGTGCGCACCATGCGCGCGTTCGAGCGCGCAGCCTCGATGCACGACAGCACGCTCGACGGGTTGTCGCGGTCGCGCAGCAGGTAGTCGGTCACGGTATCGGCGGCATATGCGTCGTACTTCTGACGATAGCCGTCGTCCGCGCCCGAGCTGACCAGCACCGACGACCATTCGGCCGGCGCGTCGGACGTGCGCGTGAGCGCCATCCGCAGCCCGGCATCCACGATGCGCGCGATGTTCTCCGCGCGCTCGATATAGCGGTACATCCAGTAGAGACCGCTCGCAGTTCGTCCCAGAAGCATCTCGTGTCCACTCCGTCTTCGTTCGGTTCGCGCGCCGGCTGCGGCGCGCGCGGTCGTGCCCGGCTCAGTCGGCCAGCACCCAGGTGTCCTTGGTGCCGCCGCCCTGGCTCGAGTTGACGACGAGCGATCCCTCCTGCAGCGCCACGCGCGTGAGCCCGCCCGGCGTGATGCGGATCCGGTCCGACACCAGCACGAACGGCCGCAGGTCGACGTGGCGCGGCGCGAGGCCGGCTTCGGTCAGGATCGGCGTCGTGGACAACGCCAGCGTGGGTTGTGCGATGTAGTTCGCGGGACGCGCGCGCAACTTCGCGGCGAACGCCTCGAGTTCGGCCTTCGATGCACACGGACCGACCAGCATCCCGTAGCCGCCGGAGCCGTGCACTTCCTTCACGACCAGTTCGTCGAGGTGCTCGAGCACGTATTTCAGGCTGTCGGCCTCGCCGCAGCGCCAGGTCGGCACGTTCTCCAGCAGCGCCTTGCGGCCCGTGTAGAACTCGACGATCTCCGGCATGTACGAGTAGATCGCCTTGTCGTCGGCGATGCCGGTGCCGGGCGCGTTCGCGATCGTGATGTTGCCGGCGCGGTAGACGTCCATGATCCCGGCCACGCCGAGCACCGAATCGGGGCGGAACGTGAGCGGATCGAGGAACGCGTCGTCGACGCGGCGGTACAGCACGTCGATCGGTCGGAAGCCTTCGGTGGTGCGCATCGCGACGCGGCCGTCGACCACCTGCAGGTCGCTGCCCTCGACGAGGTGCACGCCCATCTGGTCGGCGAGGAACGAATGTTCGTAGTACGCGGAGTTGTGGATGCCGGGCGTGAGCACGGCGATGGTCGGGTTGTCGGCGTTGCCGCCCGGCGGGCACACGGCCGCGAGCGACTGCCGCAGCATCTGCGGATAGGTCTCGACCGGGCGCACCTTGACCTGCTGGAACAGCTCGGGGAAGAGCTGCATCATCGTCTCGCGGTTTTCCAGCATGTACGACACGCCCGACGGCGTGCGCGCGTTGTCCTCCAGCACATAGAACTCGTTCTCGCCGGTGCGCACGATGTCGACGCCGATGATGTGCGTGTAAACGTTCCCGGGCGGCCGGAAATCAATCATCTCCGGGATGAACGCCTCGTTGTGCGCGATCAGGTGCTTCGGCACGATGCCGGCGCGCACGATCTCCTGACGGTGGTAGATGTCGTCGAGGAACGCGTTGAGCGCCATCACGCGCTGCTCGATGCCGAGCGACAGCCGGCTCCATTCCGCGCCCGAGATGATCCGCGGCACGATATCGAACGGAATCAGCCGCTCGGCGGCCTGCGCGTCCCCGTACACGGCGAACGTGATGCCCGTCCTGCGGAACACGCCTTCCGCGTCGTGAGCTTTCTGGGCGAGGCTCGCGGGATTCTGCGTGTCGAGCCACTGCTTGAGGCGCGCGTAAGGCGCCCTCACCATGTCGCCGGATTGCAGCATTTCATCGAATGGCTTCATCGATCTTTTCTCCATCGATCGTTTTCCCCGGCATTGCGCATGCCGGACCGGCGTACTGACTTGCCTTGCAAGGAACGTGCCTTGCGATATCCCCTCAGGTTCCCCCCTTTGTCGCGCAGCCGGCACGCCCCCGCGGCATGCCGCACCATGATGGTGCGATGCGCACGACACTGGACGCGCCAGAGGCGTGCCATGCCCGCACACGGCCTCTGCTGCACCGCGCCTGTCAAACATAGTTCCCCTGCGTGTCACGACTGTGCAATCTGCACTGCACCATTCCTTCCCCGCCCGGCGGCCTCCTCGATTACCGCGCTGCCGGCCGGCAGCGGTTCCGCGCCCGCGTCGGCAGGGCTTCCCGCCGCCGTGCGGTCGCCCGCGCCCCGCCACCTTCCCGCCCGGTCTTGCCGCACCGCAGCGAAGCGCGACGCGGCATCGGCGACCCGTTGCGGCGGCCCGCCCTGCACCGCGACGGGGATTGCGCCACATTCCTTCGGTTGCCCGGGCGGAATAGCGGAAAGGCGAGCCGGCGCGCGCAGGTGCGCGGCCGGCCCTGGGGGGAAGTACCGTCTGCGGCAAGTCGGGCAGTTCGACGCGGTGAACTAACCAGTTAGCCGGGTCCGGCACCTCAACCGTATGTAGCCGTAATACCGCCGACAACGCCCATGCATATTTCGACTGACACCAATCGAAAAAAAACATCGGCCCCGATGCGCGAGGCGCGGTACGCTACCAAAGCGGTTCAGTGAAATGGCGCCGCCGCGTTCCGGCGCCGACTATAAAAAGCGAAGATCAACATGGAAGCAAAGTGGCTGGAAGATTTCCTGAGCCTTGCGGATACCAAGAGCTTTTCCCGGGCCGCGCGTCATCGGCACCTCACGCAGTCGGCATTCAGCAGACGAATCGCCGCGCTCGAAACATGGATGGACGCGAAACTGGTCGACCGCAGCATCAACCCGATCACGCTGACGCCGGCCGGACAGATGTTCCGCGGGCTGGCCGCGGACATCCTGCGCAGCATGTATGCGGCACGCAACCTCGTGAACGGCTACGACCAGTTCGCGGCAAGCGACCAGGTGGTGCGCTTCGCCGTCGCGCATACGCTCGTGTTCACGCTGTTCCCCGAATGGCTCAAGCAGTTGAACGGCGAAGTCGGCCACGTGACCGCGCGCGTAAACGCGGTGAACGTGCCCGAAGGCGTGCAGCAACTCGTCGAAGGTGAATGCGACCTGCTGCTCGGCTATCACCATCCGCAACTGCCGATCGTGCTCGATCCGAACCACTTCCCGTTCGTCACGCTCGGCGTCGAGCGAATCCTGCCGGTGTCGACGCCCGACGCACGCGGCAAGCCGGTATTCGAACTGCCCGGCACGCCGGACGCGCCGCTGCCGCTCCTCGCGTATTCGTCGGGCGCGTTCCTCGGGAACGTCGTCGAGATGCTGCTGCTGAATGCGTCGGAATCGTATGCGCTGCACCGGTGCTTCGAGACGCACATGTCCGAGGCGTTGAAGGGGATGGTCGTGGCCGGGCACGGCATCGGCTGGCTGCCCGAAAGCTGCGTGGCGAAGGAGCTCGCGGATGGTTCGCTCGTTCGTGCGGGCTCGGCGGACTGGATCACCGAGCTCGAGATTCGCCTGTACCGGTCCGCGCGCAAGCGCGGGCTCGCGGCCGAACAGTTGTGGACCTACATCATGAACCGCCCGCGCGTCGCGGCCGACGGCACGCGTGCGCCCGGGCAGTCGATCGAGCCGGCCGTGCGCATCGCGCGCCGCAGCGCCGGCGGCAGCCGGTAACGCCCTTCACCGTTCCCTCATCGCCCGACTCGCCGGAACGCCGCGCGGATGCCATTCGCGCGGCGCTCCGTTATTCCATTTTCGCGATGGCGAAGCATTCTTTGATCCCGCTTCGTCTTCAATATTCGTTCCGCACGCTCGATCGATTCCGCAATAATGCCAAACGTTTGCGAATCCCGGTGAATTGCCGGCTCGCATGACGGAAATACCCTGTTACACAACATATCAAAAGTTTCTATTTTCATGTGACGACATTCTCGCCAGAAACGTCATACCAGCCCTTTCGATTTACCTGACCGTACGCGCCCGAATTCATCGCGAAGCCTCAATGACGGAGGCAATTCTTCCTTTTATCAGTCGTTATTTTTCGGCACAAAATTCGATACCACTTACGTCGTAAATTTGCGAAATGGTCATCTCGACCGGTGAGCAAATTTCATGTCCGGCAATATCGACTTTGTTCAGTCTCAATTCATTTTATCGAATCATCAACAATCCTATTTAAATAAGACATTTAAAGCATGTCCCATTCGAGCCACACGCGGTTGTTTGTTCAAAATCCATCGTGTATCAATACCGTGTCGCGAAAAGAACGTCGCCAATTTCAAATCTGAATAAATACGCTGCCAGCGATTTCGGATGGAGGTTGCAATGTCTTCCCCGTTTGAACAGCATGCTCGCCCGCTCTTCGGCATCGTCGTATCCGCACTCTGCATCAATGCCGTGGCACAGACCCAGGCCCCGGCACCCGCGTCCGACCCCGGCTCCGGCCGATACGTGATTTCGTATATCTGCGGCGACGCGCGAATCGACGGTACCGCGCCGCTTCCCCCCGATGGCCGTCCTTACAACCTCGGTGTTTCGTTCGTGTCGGGCGCCAGCGGGCAACCGCTGTCGAACGTGCAGGTGCGGCTGCGACGGCATGGACGCGTGCTCGTCGAATTCAAGGCAACGGGGCCGCGCTGTCTGTTCAGCGTACCCGATGCCAGTTATCGGGTCGAAGGGACTTATCAGGGCGCCACCCAGTTCGCGGTCGTCGAAACGGGCGCACTCACCACGCAGTTGCGGTGGTGAAGGTCAGTCGAATCCGCGTGGCGATGGCACGTGCTCGCTTCGTGCATTGCAATCCGTCGAATCGAGGAGGATTGAATGACTCGTGCAGAACGACCGGACGGCTCGCCCAACCGTCAGCCGAAACCTGCCTGGGGCCCCGGAAAGAATGCGGCGCTCAGCATCGTTGCATTTGCCGCGATCTTCGGCGGCTTTGCGTACGTCCAGCGCGACGCGGGAGTCGGCCATGCAACCATGACGCACGACATTGCCGACATGATCGGCACCGCTGTCGGAAAGTATCGCAACGCCATCGCGACTGCGACGGCCAGCGCCTCCGGCGCGGCGTCGACCCTCGCGCAGGCCGAGCCGGTTACGCCTGCCGTGCCGGGTACGCGGTATGCGTCGGCAACATCGACCGTGCCGCCACGAACGACCGCCCGCGCCGCCGCGAAACACCCGCATCCCGCGCACGTGCCGTCCACGACGCTCGCGGCCAGCGCGCACGCCGCATCGGCCAGCGGCCGCGCGGCGCGCCCCGGCGACACGTACCGGACGTCGCGTTCGCAGACGCTGGCGCGCATGGAAAAACACACCGACCGCACGCCGCGACGGCAGCCGCAATCGTATATCGCCGATTCGGCGCACATGGAGGCCACCAGCGTCACGCACGGCGAACTGGAAGGCGCACGCGCACTGGCCCGGGCGCGCTGGTGCGCACGGATCGACGAATGGAATTGCGTGGAGCAGAACGCGAGCCGCGCGCTCGCCATCGACCCGACGAACAGCGAATCGCGCGCGCTGCTCGGACAAGCGATCCGCAATCGCCTGTGAACCGGGCGTCGCCGGGCGTGCAACCGATGTGATCGTTTCAAAGTGAGGAGCATCGTGGCCAACAATCGTAGACAACAATGCACCATCGCCGCTCCGCCCAACCGGCGGATCCTCCTGCATGCGCCATTGCTGCTGCTGCTCGTTGCGTCCGGCTCCTGCCTTGCCGCCGAAGGCGATGCGGAACCGGGCGGCACGAGCGAAATCGCCGGGGCCCGCGGCGCGCCCGACACGCTGCCGTCGGACATGCAACCGATGGCGGCGGCGCGGGAGGTCGCCCAGGGTCGAAGCGCCCTGCCCCCGCAAGCGCCGACGCCGATCGCGCAGGCATCGGATGCGTCGATGCAGATCGCGCAGGCGTCGGATGCGCAACCGCAGACGATGCCGACCACGGTCGTGGTGGACCCGGACGTCGCGCAGCCGAGCGAACCGGCGCCGGGCGCGCAGCCGTCGAGCGCGCCGATCCCGATCGCCCAGGCGACCGATACCGCGCCGGCAGGCAGGCCGCCACCGGCCGAACCGACGCCGAGTGCCGCGATGCAGCCGGCCCAGGCATCCGACACCGCGCCGTCAAACACGCCGGCCCCCGTCGCGCATGCATCGGACGCGCCGATCGGGATCGCGCAGGCCGCGAACCCGCAGCCGCCCGAAACGCCAGTGCAAACCACCGCGACAACGTCCGGCACACTTGCGTCCAGTTCACCCGCCCCGGACGCGCACACGCCGGAGCCGCCACCGCAGCCTTCGCAGGCCGCAACCATTACGCCGCCGACTGCACCGACGCAAACCGCGCAGGCCTCCGGAACCCCGATGCCGGGCTCACCGTCCCCGTCGTCCCAGGCGCCGAATTCACAGACGCCCGGCGCCCAGTTGCCCGGCGAACCGACGCAACGATCGCAAGGCCCCGACGTCGAAGCGCCCAATGCGCAGGCGCCGAATCTGCGGACCGCCGACGTCGCGACCGTGCGCAACGACGTGTTCGGCCTCGCGGCGAGCGGCGGCGCGATCAAGGCGCTCGAAGAAGCGAAGGCACGGCCCGATGCGTTCTCCGCCGTCGACGTTGCACAACTGGAAGAACTGGCGATTCGCCAGCAGGTGCGCGGCGGACGTGACAAATCCCGCTCGATGACGAGTTCCGACCGCTTCGACGGCCTCGACAGCGCGCTGCGCGCGGCGGACGACCTCGACAAGCGGATGCCGGCCACGCCCGACTATTCGCCGGTCAGGACGGCGCTCGCGGGCGACCGCACCGTCGCCCTTGCGGCGCGCGGCGACATGAAGACGGCCGTCGCGACGTTCGAGACGATTCCGCCCGACGCGGAGATCTCGATCGACGCGCTGGCGGCCGTCGGCGACGCCTACCTCTACCTGAGCGAACCGGCCAAGGCGAACGCCGTGTACCAGCGCGCGTTGAAGCAGGCGACCGCGGCGCCGACCGACCGCGCGACCCGCGGCTTCCAGTACGGCGCGCGCACGCGTCCGATCGAACTGCGCGAAGGGCTGTTCTGGTCATACGTCGACCAGGGACGCGCCGCGGACGCGCAGCAGGTGCTCGACGACATCGGCAAGTCGCTGCCGCCGGCCAAGGAGGTGCGCAACTACGGTCCGGAAGAAAGCGACTTTCTGCGCTACTACCGGCTGCGCGCGCAATACCTGATTTACACGGGCCGCGTCGACGAAGGGATCGCCGCGCTCGAGCAGCTCGAGCAGCAGGTGCCGTTCAACGCGGAGGTCCGGGCCGCGCATGCCGACGCGGTGTCGGGCCAGGCGCATCCGCGCCAGGCGATCGCGATGTATCGCGCTTCGCTGACCGACCACCCCGACAGCGTCGAAATGCTGGCGGGCCTCGGCCGCGCGGCGCTCGTGGCGGACGACTACGCGACCGCGAAGTACGTCGACCAGACCGTGGACGACGTCTTTCCGGACAGCGGCGCCGTGCGCGGTTTCAAGCGCGACTACAAGGCATACCGCAGCCCCGTGTTCACGACCGACCTGAGTTACGAGCACGGCAACAGCGCGCTGGCCGACAACAGCTTCACGTCGGACAGCTATGTGTACTCGCAACCGTTCGGCGACAACTGGCGCGTCTTCTCGCACACCTTCTTCGGCCACGCGCAGACCGACTCCGGCAACGTCAGCCGCACGCGCACGGGCGTCGGCGGCGACTACCGGCACGGGCCGCTCACCGTGCAGGGCGAAGTCACGCGCTCGTTCGGCTCGGACGGCCGGACCGGCGGCCGCGGGTCCATCGCGTACGCGCTGAACGACTACTGGACGGTCAGCGCCGGGCTCGACACCAACGACAACTCGCTGCCGTGGAAGGCGTATGCCGCGCACATCTGGGGCCGCTCCGCGAACGTCTCGGTCGTATACAGGCAGAACGACCGCCGCGAGGTCAAGCTGAGCTACGGCGTGAGCCGCTACAGCGATTCGAACCTGCACCAGGAGATCTCGGCAACCGCCACGCAGCGCGTGTATACGACCGCCAACCAGCTCGTCAACGTATCGCTGGACCTCGGCACCGACAGCAACACGCGCCAGGACGCGCCCTACTTCAGCCCGGGCCGCGACTACGCGGCCGCGGCGACCGTCATGCACCAGCTGACGCTGTGGAAGAAGGGCGACATGGGGCTGCAGCAACGCATATCGGTGTCGGGCGGCGCGTACAACGAGCGCGGCTTCGGCACCAGCCCGCTGTGGAGCGCGCGCCTCGAGCACGCGTGGACGTTCAAGCACGACATCACGCTGAGCTATGGCGTCGAGGTCAGCAGCCACGCGTACGACGGCCAGCGCGAGCGCTCCGAAACCGGCTTCATGTCGGTCAACCTGCCGTTCTAGCAAGGAGATCGCGAATGCAAACCAGACGGACCTTCATGTGCGGATGCCTCGGCACGTTCGCCGCCTGTTCGCTGTTCCCGGGCGTGTCGAACGCCCGCATGATCGACCTGCTGCCGCCGTCCGACCCGGCCGACGGCAAGACGTTTCGCGTGATCTGCATGCATGACGTGCGCGACAACCTGATGGCGTCGTTTTCCGCCGCGTCGGCGATGGTCGACCCGTTCGCGGTCGACACCGGCACGCTGACCGCGATCTTTTCATGGTTGCAGACCAACAACTACCACACCATCACGGTCAGGCAGATCGAGGAATCGCGGCACGGCGGCAAACCGCTGCCGCCGCGCGCGGTGCTCCTCACGTTCGACGACGGCTACCGCAGCCACTACACGAAAGTGCTGCCGCTGCTCGAACGCTTCAAGTATCCGGCCGTGATGGGCATCGTCACCGCGTGGATCGATGCGCCGCTGGATGCGCCGATCCGCATCAGCGACAAGGTCCAGGTGCCGCGCGACTACTTCATGTCGTGGGACGAGGTGCAGAAGCTCGGCGAATCGCACCTCGTCGAGCTCGGCTGCCACACCCACAACCTCCATCACGGCGCGGTCGCGAATCCGCAAGGCAACGAATTGCCGGCGACCACGTCGCACCTCTACCTGCAGAACGAGAAGCGCTATGAAACCGACGCCGAATTCGAAGCACGCGTGCACGACGACCTGCAGACATGCGTGCGGCAGATCCGCGAACGCACCGGCATCGTTGCACGCTCGATGGTGTGGCCATACGGCGCGGAAAACCAGCCCGTGCGCAAGATATCGACGTCGCTCGGCATGGACATCCAGTTCAGCCTCGATGCCGGCCCGAATACGCCGGACGTGCCGCTGGACCGGCTGAGGCGGATCCTGATGATGTACGACGTCGACATCGGCGGGTTCGAGCGCTCGATGCGCGAACCGGCGTCCAACCGCGGCGACGTCGACGTGCCCGAGCGCATCGTGCAGGTCGATCTCGACCAGGTCTACGATCCCGATCCCGCGCGGCAGGAAGTGAATCTCGGAAAGCTGATCGAGCGCATCTACCGGATGCAGCCGAAATCGGTGTACCTGCAGGCCTATGCCGACCCGAAAGGCACGGGCGTGGCCGAAGCCGTGTATTTCCCGAATCGGCACCTGCCGATGCGCGCCGACCTGTTCTCGCGCGCCGCGTGGCAGCTGAGCACGCGCGCCAACGTGCAGGTGTACGCGTGGATGCCGGTGCTCGCGTTCCGGCCGCCGCCGGACAAGCGTCAGGGCCTCGAGGCCGTCAGCGCATACGGCGGCGCGCCGGCCCGCGAGAACGGCACGCGCGTGTTCCGGCTGAGCCCGTTCGATCCGGAAGCGCGGCTGATGATCCAGCAGATCTACGAGGATCTCAGCAAGTACGCGTCGTTCAGCGGCATCCTGTTCAGCGACGACGCCGTGCTCGACGACTACGAGGATGCGGGCCGGCATGCGCTGCACACCTATTCGCAATGGGGGCTGCCGGCCGACGTCGGCAAGATCCGCGAGAACCCCGACCTGATGAAACGCTGGACGCGCCAGAAATCGCGTTACCTGATCGACCTGACGCACCAGCTCGAACAGATCGTGCTGGCGCACCAGAACGTGGGCGACGTGCTGAGCGCGCGCAACATCTTCGCGATGCCGGTGCTCAAGCCCGAGTCGGAAGCCTGGTACGCGCAGAACTACGACGATTTCCTTGCCAACTACGACTACGTCGCGCTGATGGCGATGCCGTACATGGAGCAGGCGAACGACCCCGAGGGCTGGCTGGACCAGCTCGTGCGCGCCGTCCGTGCGAAGCAGCGCGGCCTGCAGCGCACCGTGTTCGAGCTGCAGTCGTACGACTGGCACGCGCACAAGGACGTGCCGGCCCGCACGCTGCTCGCACAGATGCAGCGGCTGCGCAGCGAGGGCGCGGTGAATTTCGGCTACTACCCGGACAACTTCCTGAACGGCCTGCCGGAGCTCGACGCGATGCGCGACGTGATGTCGCTGAAGTCGCGCCTCGATCCGACGTCGATCAACGCGCTGATGCAGATGCAGCATGCGCAGGGAACCAAGACGCCATGACCACCCACAACATCATCCAGCGCCTGCAGGATTTCGTCTTCTACTACCCGTTCTTCATGTCGTACCTGTGGATGATCGGCGGCGTCGTTCACTACTTCCTGCTCGAGGAAGGCCGCGAGCTGTCGACGCGCACGATCGCGGCGAGCGGCATCCCGAAGATCTCGATCGTCGTGCCGTGCTTCAACGAGGCGGCGAACGCGCGCAGCGTGATCCGCCACCTGAACGCGATGGACTACCCGAACTACGACATCATCGCGGTCAACGACGGCAGCAAGGACCGCACGGGCGAGATCCTCAACGAGCTGGCCGTCGAGATTCCGCGGCTGCTCGTGATCCATCACGCGCGCAACGAAGGCAAGGCGGTCGGGCTCACCACCGCGGCGGCGGTATCGAATGCGGAATACCTGCTCTGCATCGACGGCGACGCGCTGCTCGCACATGACGCGATCGGCTGGATGCTCGAGCATTTCCTGACCGATCCGGGCGTCGGCGCGGTCACCGGCAACCCACGCATCCGCACGCGCACGTCGCTGCTGGGGCGCATGCAGGTCGGCGAATTCTCGTCGATCGTCGGGCTGATCAAGCGCACGCAGCAGGTGTACGGCCGCATCTTCACGGTGTCGGGCGTGATCACGATGTTCCGCAAGACCGCGCTCGCCGATGTCGGCTACTGGAGCTCGGACATGCTGACCGAGGACATCGACATCAGCTGGAAACTGCAGTGCCGCGACTGGCGCGTCGTGTACGAGCCGCACGCGCTCAGCTGGATCCTGATGCCCGAGACGCTGAAGGGGCTCTACCGGCAGCGGCTGCGCTGGGCGAAGGGCGGCATCCAGGTGCTGCTCAAGTACGCAGGCACGCTCGCGCGACCGACGCAGATGATGATGTGGCCGCTGTTCGTCGAGTATCTGATCGGCATCGCGTGGGCCTATTCGATGTCGTTCATCCTGCTGCTCGCGCTGGTCGACATCGTCTACCCGCTTCCGCAGAACTGGCACGTGTCCGTGGTGCCGCACTGGCACGGGATGCTGCTGGTCGCGACCTGCATCCTGCAGCTGATCGTCGGCAGCATGATCGATCGTCGTTACGACGAAAAACTCCTGATGTATTTCCTTGACACCGTCTGGTACCCCGTCGCGTTCTGGCTGATCAGCATGATCACCACCGTCGTCGCCCTGCCCGCCGTCGTATTGCGGGGCCGCGGCAAGCGCGCCGTCTGGATCAGTCCCGACCGAGGCATTCAACATGAAGAACGCACCGATTATTGACCTTTCCCTGCGCGCCCCGAGCGAACTGATCGCCGAACACGGCAGCGTCGTCGGGCCCGTGCTCGTCGTGTGGTTCCGCCTCGTGCGGCCCGCGCTGGTCGGAGGCGTGTGGGCGTCGATCTGCATCTATACGTACCGCTACCTGCTGCCGTTCAACCAGGCCGAGATGCCGATCGAGCAGATCGTGTTCTACGTGACGAGCATCGCGCTGATCGCCGGCACGATCGTCACGTGGCTGATCGCGGGACGCGTCGTGCATCCGCTCGCGTACCGGCTGCGCGTATCGAAGATGCTGCGGCGCTCGGCCAGCGTGAAGATGCGCTCGCTGCCGCCGACCGCGCTCGCGGGCGCCCACCGGCGCGGCGCGCGGCGCACGACGCGCATTCTCGTCGCGTCGCATGACGCGAACGGCTCGATCTCCGGCATCGAATGGGTAGCCCACGCGGGGCCGCAGCCCCGCGAGTAAGTCAGCGGAGACGCGCCGCGCCGGACGCGATGCGTGCCGCGCGACGCGACACCGCTCCTGAATTCGCGCCGTCGCGTGTCGTGCGTCGGCCGGCAACTTCCTTTAGACGAGGTGAATCATGTGCGGAATCGTCGGAGCAAGCGGCCTGAACAATCAGGTGCCGCAACTCGTCAATGCACTGAGCCGACTCGAGTATCGCGGCTACGATTCGTGCGGCATCGCCGTGCAGGACGAAGGCCGCCTGCGCAGCGAACGCACGCTGCGGCGCGTGGCGGACCTGCAGGACCGCGTGCTGACGCTGGGCCTCGAAGCGCAGACGTGCATCGCGCACACGCGCTGGGCGACGCACGGCGCGCCGTCGGAAACGAACGCGCATCCGATCATGTCGGGCGACACGATCGCGGTCGTGCACAACGGGATCATCGAAAACCACGATGCGTTGCGCGCCGAACTGAAGGCGCGCGGCTACACGTTTCGCGGCGAGACCGACACCGAGGTGATCGCACACCTGATCCACAGCCTCTATCGCGACGACCTGTTCGAATCGGTCAGGCATGCCGCCAAGCGGCTGCACGGCGCGTATGCGATCGCGGTGCTGAGCGCGCGCGAGCCCCAGCGCCTCGTCGCCGCGCGCGCCGGCTCGCCGCTCGTGATCGGCATCGGCGCCGAACAGAACTACCTCGCGTCGGACTGCGCGGCGCTCGGCGACCTGACCGACCGCTTCGTCTACCTGGAAGACGGCGACGTCGCGCTGATCACGCCGGACCGCATCGACGTGGTCGACGCGATCGGGAGCGAGGTACAGCGTCCGCTGTGCCTGGTCAAGGCGCGCGACAACGACGCCGCGCTCGGCCCGTATCAGCACTTCATGCAGAAGGAGATCTTCGAACAGCCGAAGGCGATCGCCGCCACGATCGATGGCATCGACACGATCTCGCCCGCGCTGTTCGGCGGCAGCGACAGCACGCGTGCGCTGCTGTCGAAGACCCGGAGCGTGCTGTTGCTCGGCTGCGGCACCAGCTACTACGCGGGCCTGACGGCGAAATACTGGCTCGAGAGCATCGCGGGCATTCCGGCACAGGTCGAGATCGCGAGCGAATACCGCTACCGCGACACCGTGCCCGATCCGCGCACGCTGGTCGTCGGTATTTCGCAGTCCGGCGAAACCGCCGACACCATCGGCGCGATCGAGCGTGCGCGCGCGATGGGCCAGGATCTGTCGATGGCGATCTGCAACGTGGCGACCAGCTCGATCGCGCGCAGCGCGCCACTCAGCTTCCTGACACGCGCCGGCATCGAGCTCGGCGTCGCATCGACCAAGGCGTTCACGACGCAGCTCGTCGCGCTGTTCGTGCTGACGCTGACGCTCGCACAGCAACGCGGCCGGCTCGATGCGGCGCATGTCGCGATGCACCTGAAGAAACTGCACGAACTGCCAGAGCGCATCGGTCACGCACTCGCCCTGGAAACGCAGATCATGGGCTGGGCCGCCAAGTTCGCGCGCACCGAGAACGCGCTGTTCCTCGGGCGCGGCATTCACTATCCGATCGCGCTGGAAGGTGCGCTCAAGCTCAAGGAAGTGTCGTACATCCATGCGGAAGGCTATCCGGCCGGCGAACTGAAGCATGGCCCGCTCGCACTCGTCACGAGCGCGATGCCGGTCGTGACGATCGCGCCGGACGATCGCCTTTTCCAGAAACTGAAGTCCAACATGGCCGAGGTGCGCGCACGCGGCGGACGGCTGTACGTGCTCGCGGGCCATCATCTCGAGATCGACGCCGACCGCGACACGCACCTGATCCGCGTGCGCGAATCGGGCGACGCGCTGTCGCCGATCGTCAACGTGATCCCGTTGCAGCTGCTCGCGTATCACGTCGGGTGCGCGCGCGGCGCCGACGTCGACAAGCCGCGCAACCTCGCGAAATCGGTCACCGTCGAATGATGCAACGGCCGGTCACGACGCAGGTCGCCACCGTGCGCTCGCATGCGCGCGGGCGCGCCGCCGCGTGGCGTGTCGCGACCATACTCTGCGGCGCGTGTTGCGCCGTCGCGGCACCGACACGCGCGATTGCCGGCACGCCGGTCGTGCACACCGTCACCGTGCAGGCGCCCGCATCGCCGCAGGACAGCGGCGACCCGCGGCGCTTCATGCACGGAATCGGCGTCGCCGACGCCGGCGACGGCCGGCGCTGGGTGTTCTTCAGCAGTTCGGGCATCGTGCCGCGCGGCGCGCTGCGCAACGGCAACTGGCCGCACGACGTGTACGTCGGCGAATGGCTGCCGGGCAAGCCGCGCCTGCTGCGCGTCCATCCATTCATCAGCCGTCCGGAAGCGCAGGAGCCCGTGTCGATCGCGCAGAATCCGCGCGGCGACATCTTCGTCACGTTCGAGGACGGCTGGAATACGCCGCAGGAGGTCAGCCAGCGCTATGGCGTCTATCGGCGCGACCTCAAGCCGATCAAGCCCTACCCGAACGACGTCGAGGCGGGCGGTCACTCCGGGCATGTCGCCTCGGTGGGCGAACGCTTCGTCGTGTTCTATTCGACCGACTGGATCGACGGCGGCGGCGTCGACAACCTCGGCACCGGCAACGGCGTCTACGTGAAAACCTACGATGCCGACGGACGCGTGCTGAATCACGTGCCGGTCGCGCCGCACCACCGCGAATGGTGGCCCGTGGTCGCCGGCTCGCCGCACCGCGCGCTGCTCGTCTGGCAGAAATACATCGAGGGCAGCACGGATGCGACGCTCGAATACGCGATGTTCGATCCGGTCACGGCGAAGCTCGACAAGCTCGGGCCGCTGAGCGACGCGATCCAGTACTACGTGTATTCGTCCGCCTACGTGCCGGCGATCGACCGCTTCGTCGTCGTCACGACGACGGCGGACAATCGCGGCGTCGCGACACTGATCGACCCGGACGGCCGCCGCCTCGCGACGCTCGACTGCCTGCCGGCGTCGGTGCGGGAATCCGGGATCGGCGTCGACGGCACGCATGCGTATGTGCCGACGCGCGACGGACGGCTGCTGACGCTAGCGCTTTCGCCAACCGGCATGTCGGTGAGCGGCGCGCAGCGCTCGCCGATTCCGTGGGGCACGACCGGCATCGCCGGGTTCACGGCACGCGGTGGGACGATGCATTTCGTGTCGCTGACGCCATCCGGGACGCGCGAGGCCGATTTCGATACGGCACGGGAAACGCCTTTGCCGAAGGCCGACGCGCAGTGTTCGACGCATTGACGGCAACGCGAACGGGTCCGGACCGGCACGGACGCCCCGTGAGATTGAGCGGCCGGCCGAATCGCGCAACACGATCCCTCTCGCGTCAGGCAACTCGATAGCCCCGCACGCTCCCGCCAGCCGGCGCGATCCCTGCCACTGCGCCGACCCCGCGTCGAAGTCGCCAGCGGCGCCCGTACCGGATAGACTGTCGCCCGATTCCATCCATCGGCCGCGTGCTCGCCCCCTGCCGCCGCCGGTACGCCCCCACGGAGAACGAATGCTGAAGCGCCGGTGGTTTTCGCTGTTGCTGATGACGGTGTGCCTGATCGCGACGCGCGCGTCCGCGCAGGACGCGCTCGAACTCGAGACCGACGGCACGCCTCGAGTGTTGACGCGCCAGGCGCTGCTCGCGCGCGTCGACGCAACGGACATCCACGTGCCGCACGACATTGCGTACGGCCGGCCGATGACGTTCCGCGCGGTGCCGTTCGCCGCCCTGCTCGGCGACACGCCGCTTCCCGCGAACGGCGTGCTCGAAACACGCGCAGCCGACGGTTTCGCCGCGCAACTGCCGCTGGATCTCGTGCGCCGCCGCGCGCCGGGCGGCGCCGTCGCGTGGCTCGCGATCGAGGACCCGGCGCATCCGTGGCCGAAGCTGCCGGGCAAGCAGGTCGGCGCCGGGCCCTTCTATCTCGTGTGGCTCGGGCCGGACGCGTCGTCGGTGCGCGGCGAGCAGTGGCCGTATCAGATCGTGCGCGTCACGATCGAATCGTCGCCGCTCGCGCGCTGGCCGTCGCTCGCCGTCGATCCGACGCTGCCGGCGAACGATCCGGCCCGAGCGGGCCAGCGCCTGTTCGTCACGCAATGCTTCGCGTGCCATCGCCTCGACGGCGCGGGCAGCAGCCATGCCGGCCCCGACCTGAACGCGCCGATGAATCCGGTCGACTACTTCCAGCCCGCCGCGCTGCGCCGCTACATCCGCAACCCGGCATCGGTGCGCGACTGGCCGGGCCGCGTGATGCCGGCGTTCCCGACCGATCAACTGAGCGACCGGGAACTCGACCAGATCGTCGCGTATCTCGCGTATATGGCGCGGCGCAAGGCGGGCAAATAAGCCGCGCCCGTCACGCGCTCATCACGCACCCGGCTCCTGCGCGCTCCGCAACACCGCGCGCAGCAGCACGTCGGCGCCCGCCGCCGACCATTCCGGCGTGATCGCCTCGGCCTCGTTATGGCTCAGGCCGTCGACGCACGGCACGAAGATCATGCCGGTCGGCGCGACGCGCGCGATGTAACACGCGTCGTGACCCGCGCCCGACACGATGTCCATGTGCGGCAGCCCGAGCGCCTGGGCCGCATCGCGCACCGCGTCGATGCAGCGCGGCGCGAACGGCACCGGCGGGTACGTGAAGATCTGCTCGATCCGCGCACCGAGGCCGGCGTCGGCCGCGACGCGCGCCAGTTCCGCACGCAGCGCCGTATCGAGCTCGTCGAGCACCATATCGTCAGGATGACGAAACTCGACCGTGAAGAAGCAGCCGCCCGGCACCGTGTTGCGCGAATTCGGCCGCGCCTCAATCATCCCGACCGTCGCGCGCGCATGCGGCGCATGGCGACGGCCGAGCGCATCGACGAATTCGATCATCCGCGCGGCACCCACCAGCGTGTCGCGCCGGAATTCCATCGGCGTCGTGCCCGCGTGCGCGTCGACGCCCGTCAGCGTCACCTCGTACCAGCGCTGCCCCTGCCCGGCCGTCACGACGCCGATCGTCTTGCCGGCCCGTTCGAGAATCGCGCCCTGTTCGATATGCAGCTCGTACGCCGCATGCACCGGATAGCCGCCGACGGGCTCGGCGCCCGCGTAGCCGATTCGCGCAAGTTCCTCGCCGATCGTCCTGCCTGCGCCGTCGGTGCGCGACAGCCCGTATTCGAGCGGATAGACGCCCGCGAACACGCCGGCCGATATCATCGCCGGCGCAAAGCGCGAACCTTCCTCGTTGGTCCAGATCACGACGTCGATCGGACGCTCGGTCTCGATGCCCGCATCGTTCAGCGCGCGCACGACCTCGAGGCCGCCGAGCACGCCGTAGATGCCGTCGTAGCGGCCGCCGGTCGGTTGCGAATCGGCGTGCGATCCGGTCATGACCGGCGCGGCGTCGGGATTGCGGCCCGCGCGGCGCGCGAACACGTTGCCCATCTGGTCCACGCGCACCGTGCAGCCGGCATCGCGCGCCCACTGCACGAACAGGTCGCGCGACTCGCGGTCGAGGTCGGTCAGCGCGAGACGGCAGACGCCGCCCTTCGGCGTCGCGCCGATCTGCGCCATCCGTTCGAGCGACGCCCACAGCCGCGCACCGTCGACGCGCGGCGCGCCCGCGAGATCGTCACGCATTGCCGGCCTCCGGGGCATCGTCGCGCGGCGCCGCCTGCAGCGCATAACGGAAATCACAGCGCTTGCCGCCCTGCATGATCGTGCTCGTGCGCGTGAGTGCGATGTCCGGCGCATAGCCCTGGATGAAATAGCTGTCGCGCGCGCAACTCAGCAGGTGGCCGATCTCGCCGAGCCCCATCGCGTGATACATCTCCGCGTAGCTGCAGCGATGCACGTCGTAGTCGTAGTGCGTGTCGTCCGCGCGATGCACCTCGACGTCGAGCGCATCGTCCTTCTCCCACAGCACCTGCAGCGCGACGAACGATCGCACGCTCGTGCCGTCGGGCTCCTGCGCGGCGAACGTGCGGCCCGCGTCGACGGCCGCGCCGCGCACGGCTTCGGCGATCACGGCCTGCGCGCGCTCGGTGCCGAATTCGCGCTTCATGAACTCGTAGATCGGCTTGATGATTTCCGCTTCGATGCGGCGCCGCGCGAGGATGCCGAGCCGCGTGTCCTCGGGTGCCGCCGTGGATGCATGTGTCGTGTTGGTCATGGGATTCGTCTCCGTCGTCATTTCGTTGCCGGGTGTGCACCGCCGAGCACGTCGACGACGGTCCACTTGCCGCCGCGCACCTGGTAGATCGTGAATGCCGGGTCCTTCAGGTTGCCTTCGGCGTCGAACGCAACCCGGCCGGTCACGCCGGGCCGGTCGATCGCGTGCACGGCCGCGACCAGCTTCGCCGGCTGCGTCGTGCCGGCCTTCTGCGCGGCCGCGATCAGCGTGGCAGCCGCGTCGTACGCGAACGGGGCGTGCAGCTCGATCGGCGCGTGAAAGCGTGCGCGGTACTGCGTGTCGAACGCCTTGCCGCCCGGCATCCGGTCGAGCGGCAAGCCCGGTTCGAGCGCCGTCACGCCGTCGCCGTCCTTGCCCGCGAGCGACAGGAAGGTCTGGCTCACGAAGCCGCCGGCGCCGAGCAGCGGCGCGTTCACGCCGAGCTGGCGCATCCGGCGCGCGATCGGCGCGGCCTGCGCGTCGAGCCCGCCGAAGAACACGAGATCCGCGCGCTTGCCCTTGATCGCGGTCAGCACGCCGCTGAAGTCGGTCGTCTTGTCGTTCACGTACTGGCGATCGACGATCGTGCCGCCGTTCGCCTGCACGCCCTTGATGAACTGGTCGGCGAGCCCCGCGCCGAACGACGTGCGATCGTCGATCACCGCGATGCGTTTCGCCTTCAGCGTCTTCACCGCATAGGCGCCGGTGAAGTTGCCGCCCGCATCGTCGTGACCCATGATGCGGAAGGCCGTCGCGTAGCCCTGCTGCGTGTACGGGTGGCCGGTGGACGCCGGCGCGATCTGCGGAATGCCCGCATCGCGGTAGATACGCGACGCCGGCACGCTGCAGCCCGTGTTCCAGTGTCCGACGACGCCGATCACGTGCTGGTCGACGAGTTGCTGCGCGACCGCGACGGCCGTGCGCGGATCGGATTGATCGTCCGCCGCGACGAGCTTGTAGACGACCGGCTTGCCGCCGATGCTCGGATGCTTCGCGTTCGCGTCGTCGATCGCAAGCTGCGCGCCGTTCTGCAAGTCCTTGCCGATCCGCGCGGACGGGCCGGTGAGCGGCGCGGCGAGACCGATCAGGATCGTCAGCGGCGCGGACTGCGCGTAGGCGGGAGCGGCGGCGATCAGCGCGGCCGCGGAGAATGCGAGGCCGGCGGGAAGAAAAGCGATTTTCATGTGCGGAGATCGGTGATTTGGCTCAAAACATGAAAAATATTAAATATTCATCATCGGCACCCCAAATACTCAATTGTTGGATGCTTATGCCATTCCCGACACAATAACGTAATTCACTGTAAATACAGGATATTTTCGTGTTGTGGTTCACCCTGATTTTTCGATAAAATTCGACACATGAAAAATATCGAACAATTGCCTCACGATCCACCGCTACGCGCCGTCCGCGCGTTCGAGGCATTCGCGCGTCTCGGCTCGGTCACCGCGGCGGCGCACGAGCTCGACATCACACCGTCCGCGGTGAGCCACCAGCTGCAGTTGCTCGAAGCGTTCATCCAGACGCCGCTGACCGTGCGCGAAGGCAGGCTGCTCGCGCTCACCGATGAGGGGCGCGACTACTACCGCTCGATCAGCGCCGCGTTCTCGGTGCTGCGCAGCGCGACGCGCTTCGTGCGCGACCGGTCGTCGCTGCGGCAGATCACGATCAGCCTGATTCCGCTGCTCGGCATCGGCTGGTTCATTCCGCGGCTGCACGCGTTCCTCGCCGACAACACCGATGTCGACGTGACCGTGCTGTATGCGCATCACCGCAACTATCGAAGCGACGCGTCCGACCTGTCGATCCGCTTCGGCACCGGCGACTGGCCCGGCTACCGCTGCGAGCGGCTGCTGCCGGGCGCGATGGTGCCCATGTGCAGCCCGTCGTTCCTGAAGCGCCACGGGCCGTTCCGCACACCGGCCGATCTCGCGCGGGCGCCGCTCGTGCACGACGAGGATCGCAGCGCCTGGGTCAACTGGCTGCAGGGCGCCGGCGTGCGGCACGTGTCGCACGCGGTGGGGCCGATGTTCGAGGACGGCCAACTGACGCTGAGCGCGGCACGCGCGGATCTCGGCGCGGCGCTGCTGCGCGCGCCGCTGGTCCAGCGCGAACTGGCGAACGGCGAACTCGTGAAGCTGTTCGACCACGCGCTCGACGACGGGCGCGACTACTACCTGTGCACGCGCGCGGACGCGGACATGCCGGACGGCGCGAGACGGCTGGCGGAATGGCTCAGGCGGATGGCTGCATAAGCGCGCGGGCCGCCCGCCGTTGCGTCACACCGCCCGCCCCCATCCGCGCTCGACCGCATGGGCGACCGTCGCGCGCGCCAGCTCCTGCGTGCTGTCGACCAGCGCGAACGGTGCATCGCGCAACGCGCGCGCCGCGATCGGAATTTCCGTACAGCCCATCACTGCCACACCCACGTCCCGTCTTGCCAGCGCCGCGAGCGAGCGCGACAGGCACCGCACCGACGCGGCGATCTTCCCCGCCTTGACCGCCGCGATGCACGCGGCGATATCGCGCTGCGCGGCCACGCCCGGCATCACCGGCTCGAACCCGCGCGCACGCAGCGCCGCCTGGTAGAAGCCCGACACCAGCGTGCCGCCCGTGGCGAGCACCGCGACGCGCCGCACGCCTGCCGGCAACGCGGCCACCGACGCATCGACGATATGCAGAATCGGCGCCGCGCTGTGTTCGCGCAGCGGCGCATACCAGTGATGCGCCGAATTGCACGGAATCGCGATCACGTCGACGCCGCAGCGGTTCAGCAGCCCGATGCCATCGAGCAGCGCCGGCAGCGGATCGGTCCCGCCGTCGATGATCGCGCGCGAGCGATCGGGCGTTCGCGTCAGGTTCGCGACGATCATCGGCAGGTGCTCCTGATCGCAGCGCGCGCGTGTCAGGCAAATCACGCGATGCATGAAGTCGACCGTGGCCAGCGGTCCCATTCCGCCCAGTACACCGACGAGCGCCATGATGCCTCCTTCACGCGCGCGGCGGCCGCGCGCAGATCGCGGATACGACGGCTGCGTTGCCGATCACCAGCAACAGCGTCCGAAATATTTCGCAAAACGGATCGATCGCCGCGAACAAGACCAACGCGGCCTCGAACGGCAAGTGCAGCGCCGCGCACACCATGCCGGCGAGCGACACCGTCACGACGCCCGACGTGCCCGTCGACGCGAATCCGGCGAGCACCGACGCGACCAACACGACGCAAAGCTCGCCGGGGCCAAGCGACCGTTCGTAGAGTTGTGCGACGAACAGCGTCGCGCTCGCGTAATACACCATCGGCCCGACGCGCAGCAGCGACACGGCAAGCGGAACGACCAACTCGACGCGCGCGCGGGCAAAGCCGAAGCCGTCGGCCAGGCATTCGATCATGCTCGGCATGCACGCCACGCTGCTGCGCGTGGCGAGGGCCATCGCGAACGGCGTGCGCAACCCGGCGAGCGTCCCGGCCAGCGTCGCGCCCGAGCGCTTCCAGATCACGACGATCGCGGCCGCGATCAGCACGAGCGCGACGACGGCGAACGCGGCGACGAAGCGGACCATCGCCTCGAGCGGCCCGAATCCCGACGTGCCGATCTGTGCCGCGCCGCCGCAGAACAGCACGATCGGCGTCGGATACGCAAGCCAATGCATGATCTTCTGGCACGTGAAATAGACGGTCTCCAGCGTCTGGCTCAGCGCCGCCGAGATGCTCGCCGGCACGCGTCCCGACGCGAAGCCGAAGAACAGCGAGAACACCAGCGCCTTCAGTGTGTCGCCGCTCGCGAGCGCCGCGAAGAAGTTGCCGGGCACCAGCGCGATCAGCATGTCGGCAAGGCCCGACGACTTCTCCGCGGGATCGGAGCCGTACAGCGTCATCACGGTGTCGCTCGCCGCACCGTCGCTGCCGACCAGCGCGCCGAACGCCTTCAGCGTCGCGTTCGACAGATGCTCGCCCGGCCGCATCGCGACCAGCACGACCGCGCCGACCGCCACGACGAACACCGACGCACAGCCGAAGATCGCGATCACGCGCATCACGAGATCCGACGCGCTGCCATCGCGCAGCAGTCGCTGCAGGCTGAAGATCACGGCGGCCGTCATGAATGGCAGCGCGGTCATCTTCAGCAGGCCGACGTACACCTGGCCCACGTAGTCGAACTGCGGCGCGGCGGCCGGCCACAGCACGCCCGCCATGATCCCGAGCGCGAGGCTGCCGAAGACCGTCAACGGATGAATCGCGAGCGCATGCAGCCGCGCGACGCGGGGCATGATCCTGATGTTCTCGTCCATGTTCATGTCAGCGGCCCATCGCGTCGAGCAAGGATTTCACGTCGAGCCGCTTGCTGCGCTCGGCCAGGAACTGATTGACGAACGCGAGCAGCGTCGGCGTGGACACCGGCACGCCGACGGCAAGCGCGTCGGTGAGGTCGTCGAAGGTCGCGACGCGCAAACGGATCGGCGCGGTCGGGTCGCCCTGCATCACGAACTTGATCGCGAGTTCGTCGCGATACACGGCCGTGACCGCGCCCGCGTTCAGTGCGTCGAGCGTCGCCGGCCAGCTCGGGTAGGTGCGCACCCGCGCAGCCGGGAAGTCGTTGCGCACGTATTCCGCGTAGGCCGACCCGGCGACGACGCCGATCGTGCCGCGGTAATCGCGCACGACTTCCGGCAGCGGGCGCCCTTTCGCGAGTTCCGCGAAGCTGACGCGGTTGATCAGCAGCGCGCGCCGCAGGTTGATGTACGGCGTGCTGAAGCGGACCACCTGTGCACGCGGCAACGTCCGCGACAGCTTGCTGATCGCGACGTCGGCCTGCCCGGTCGCGAGCAGCTGAACGACGTCGTCGAAGGTGCGCGCAGCGCGGTCGAACTGCACGGACACGCCGAGTTTTTTCGCGAGTTCGTCGGCGAGATCGATATCGACGCCCGCCAATGCGCCGTTGCGCGACATGAAGAACGGCGGCTGATCCACGCCGAGCACCGCGACGACGAGCGTGCCGCGCGTGACGATGCGAGCGAACTCGGGCGCGAGCAGCCGGCCGTCGGGCATCTGCACGAGCCCGGTCGACGTGGTGGCCGGTGTCGCCGTCGCGGCCGGCGTGGAGGCATCGACGGCGAGCGCCGGCGCGGCGCACGACACGGTCACGAGTACGCAGGCCACACCGCGCAAGAGCCGATGCAGGCATCGCCCCTCGAGAGCGATCTCGCGGAACCATGCGGGCAGTGCACGCATTGCGCGTCCGGAAAAGAGATTCATGGCGGCAGTGGGACGGAGAGTGTCTGACGACCGCGCAACCGTTCGTGCCGAACGGGCGCCGGGCCCTTGCGCGGGGCGCGTCGCCATCGCCCGGCGCCGCGCCCTCCCGCACGCCCAATGTGTCAGAAGCGCCTTCGGGCCGAAATCCGCCGGAAGGCCCGGCCCGGATGGCACGGGCCGACCGGACGGCCCGCCGCGACGGGGCCGGAAGCAGATAGAAATTCCCGATGCCGCGGATTAACACAAGCAATTTCACAAACCAGGGGTGAACCCGGATACTGGCAACACTTCATCAACACCCAAGCAAAGGAACTCGCAAGATGCCGATCATCAACACCCAAATCAAACCGTTCAAGGCAACCGCATACCACAACGGCGATTTCGTGCCCGTGTCCGAAGAGAACTTCAAGGGCAAGTGGTCCGTCGTCGTGTTCTACCCGGCCGACTTCACGTTCGTCTGCCCGACCGAGCTGGGCGACCTCGCCGACCGCTACGCGGAATTCCTGAAGCTGGGTGTCGAAATCTACGGCGTGTCGACCGATACGCACTTCACGCACAAGGCATGGCACGACACGTCGGAGACGATCGGCAAGATCAAGTACCCGATGATCGGCGATCCGACGCTCACGCTGTCGCGCAACTTCGACGTGCTGATCGAGGAAGAAGGAATGGCGCTGCGCGGCACGTTCGTGATCAACCCGGAAGGCGAGATCAAGCTGTGCGAAATCCACGACAACGGCATCGGCCGCGACGCAGGCGAACTGCTGCGCAAGGTGCAGGCCGCGCAATACATCGCGGCGCACCCGGGTGAAGTGTGCCCGGCCAAGTGGACCCCGGGTGCGGAGACGCTGACCCCGTCGCTCGACCTGATCGGCAAGATCTGACGATCGCGCCGCGCGCCTCGCACGAGGCGCGCGCGTCACGCGAATGCGGGCCGCTTCGTGCGGCCCGCACCCTCCTCCGGCACGACGTGCCCGACCAGTATAATCAATACGGAATCCGAAACGCCATGCTCGACGCCAATCTCAAGAACCAACTGAAGGCGTACCTCGAAAAGATCACGCGCCCGATCGAACTCGTCGCATCGCTCGATGACAGCGCGAAATCGCAGGAACTGCTTGCGCTGCTGAACGAGATTGCGTCGCTGACGTCGCGCGTGACCGTAACCGAACGCCGCGACGATGCCGAACGCAAGCCGTCGTTCTCGATCGGCGAACCCGGCAAGCCGGCCGGTATCCGCTTCGCCGGCATACCGATGGGCCATGAATTCACGTCGCTCGTGCTCGCGCTGCTGCAGACGGGCGGCCATCCGATCAAGCTCGACGACGACGTGATCGAACAGATCCGCGCGCTCGACGGCGACTACGCGTTCGAGACGTATTTCTCGCTGTCGTGCCAGAACTGCCCGGAAGTCGTGCAGGCGCTGAACGTGATGTCGCTGATCAACCCGCGCATTCGCCACGTCGCGATCGACGGCGCATTGTTCCAGAACGAGGTCGAAGCGCGCCAGATCATGGCCGTGCCGACGATGTTCCTGAATGGCGAATCGTTCGGCCAGGGCCGCAGCAGCGTGAAGGAAATCCTCGCGAAGCTCGACACCGGCGCGAGCGCCCGCGCCGCGAAGTCGCTCGAAAACAAGCCGGTGTTCGACACGCTGATCGTCGGTGGCGGCCCGGCCGGTGCGGCCGCCGCGATCTACTCGGCGCGCAAGGGCATCGCGACGGGTGTCGTCGCCGAGCGCTTCGGCGGCCAGGTGCTCGACACGATGGCGATCGAGAACTTCGTGTCGGTGCAGGAAACGGAGGGACCGAAGTTCGCCACGGCGCTCGAGCAGCACGTGAAGCAGTACGACGTCGACATCATGGACGTGCAACGCGCCGACGCGCTGATTCCGGGCGACGTGCACCAGATCCGCCTCGCGAACGGCGCGGTGCTGAAGGCGAAGACGATCATTCTCGCGACCGGCGCGCGCTGGCGCGAAATCAACGTACCGGGCGAGCGCGAATACCGCAACCGTGGCGTCGCATACTGCCCCCACTGCGACGGCCCGTTGTTCAAGGGCAAGCGCGTCGCGGTGGTCGGCGGCGGCAACTCGGGCGTCGAGGCCGCGATCGATCTGGCCGGCATCGTGAAGGAAGTCACGCTGATCGAATACGGCGCGCAACTGCGCGCGGACGAAGTGCTGCAGCGCAAGCTGCGCAGCCTGCCGAACGTGACGATCGTCACACAGGCACAGGCGACCGAGTTGACCGGCGACGGCAGCAAGCTGAACGGGCTCGTCTACAAGGATCTGCGTTCGGGTGAAACGAAGCGCGTCGATCTCGAAGGCGTGTTCGTGCAGATCGGCCTCGTGCCCAACACCGAGTGGCTGAAAGGCACGATCGAACTGTCGAAGCATGGCGAGATCGTCGTCGATGCGCGCGGTGCGACGTCGGTGCCGGGTGTGTTTGCCGCCGGCGACGTGACGACGGTGCCGTTCAAGCAGATCGTGATCGCGGTGGGCGAAGGCGCGAAGGCATCGCTCGGCGCGTTCGATCACCTGATCCGGCAAGACGCGACGCCGGCTACCGCCGACGCGCCGCAGGCCGAAGAAGCGATCGCCGCGTAACGCGCGACGCACCGCACAGGCTTGTCTCTCTTGGCCCCGCATGCCCTGGTCGGCGTGCGGGGCCCTTTTTCATCCGGCGTCGAGCGGCGCTGCGCGCGCGCGGCCGCTCCGTTCTCACTGAGCCCCGCCGGGCCCGGCACTCGCCGGTGTAGCCGACTTGAAGCTGCTCGACTGCCTGACCAGTTGATCGGTCATCGCGGCGGCAACCGGATTCGCGCCCGTCGACGCGTGCTGCCGATCGGCGCTCGGCGTCGCCACGTATTGCGGCGGCGGCAACGACGGATCGAGCTTTGCCGATTCCCGCACGAGTGCGGCGGTTTCAGGCGTTTCGGATTTCCTCGCGGGTGTCGCGGCCACGTGCCGCTCGAGCCCGTCGCGCTTGCGCGCCGCGTGCTGGGTCGGCGGCTCGGCCTGCTGACTCGGCCCAGCAGCCTGCGTCGCCTGGACCGGCGGGGTCGATTGCACGGGTTGCGCCGCTTGTACCGGCGCCTTGGCCGGCTGAGCGGCCTGGGCTTTCGGCGGGGTCGCATCCTCCGGCTCGACCGTCACGACGTGAACGATCGGCGGCGGCGCACTCGTCTTGGCCGGTGCCGCCGGCGCGGCGACGACGGGCGCAGGTGGCGCGATCGCGCCTTGCGCGACGTGGCCGTCGTTCGCGGCCGCCACGGCGGCAGCAGGGGCCGCGGAATCGCCGATGCCGGCCTCCGCGATCGCGCGGTGGTCCGCACGCAGGAGCATCACGTAGCCTGTGGCAGCCGCGGCAACCAGCAGGCCGCCGGCGATCATCAATGTCTTGCGGGTACTAGTCATGCTTGCTCACCGATCTGATCGACGTGAACAAGCCATCATACGCGTGCGATCGCGGCTGATCCCGCACGAATACAATTCGTTTCATTGATGTCGACCCCAGCGCGGCGAGGCCTTGCAACACCGCGCCGCCCTATCGTCAGACGGTTCGACACCGCGAATCGCACACGCAGGTACTTGCATGCACGATTGAGCCTGCCCGTGCGGTCGCCCGTGTCGTTGATGCGTTGCACCTTACGATATTTCATCGGACGGTCCGGGGGAGACTTCCCGCGCTGACGTGCAGGCGATGCGACGTGCATCGGCAAGACGTCGCGAGGATGTCACTCAGCCCGTGCCAAAACACCAAAAATCCCATGCAGACCGGCTTTTCGACGCAATCGGAACGCGCACGCGGCAGGCTGCCGACGCACGCGCAAGCGTGCGATTACTCCGGAAACGGCAGATCAGTTTGTCCGTCCGCGCGCATACCGAACGTGTTGAGCGTCATCGCCACGAGCGCGTAATAGCCGAGCAGCGCGACGAGGTTCACGACGGTCTCGTGGCCGAAACGCGCCTGCGCGCGCGCGAACGTCGCATCGCTCACGCGCCGCGTGTCATACAGCTCGGTCGCGAACGCATGGATCAGCGCATCGTCGTCCGATTCGAACGCCGGCTCGACGCCCCGGCGGATCGCGTCGGCCGTGGCGGCCGGCACACCGGCATCGAGCGCGATCGGATGATGGATGTGCCACTCGGCCTGCGAGCGCCAACGCGCGGCCGTCACGAGAATCGCGAGCTCCGACAGGCGCAACGGCAAACCCGTGCGATAGCGGCAGAATGCGCCGAGCCGCTGCGCGTGCTGCGCGAGTTCGGGACTCGCGATCCAGCCGAGGAACGGCCCGTTCAGGTTGCCGCGCGGGCCGCTGAGAATGTCGGCGAGCACGGCCTTCTGCTCGTCGGTGGCCGATGCGGGATCGAAGGGAGGCAGTCTGTCGGTCATGGTGAGGATTGAGTGAGGTCGTGGTTCACGCGCCGGCCGAGGCGAGCGCGGCATCGATCGCGCCGGACAGCCGTTCGACGATCGTGTCGATCTGCTGCGCGGTGCAGACGAACGGCGGTGCGATCAGGATGTGATCGCCGTGCACGCCGTCGATCGTGCCGCCCATCGGATACACCATCAGGCCGCGCTGCATCGCCTCGCGCTTGACCGCCGCATGCAGCTTAAGCGCGGGATCGAACGTCGCCTTGCTGTCGCGATCGCGCACGAGCTCGACGCCGACGAACAGCCCGCGGCCGCGCACGTCGCCGACATGCGGATGCGCGCCGTAATGCTCGCGCAGCGACGCACGCAGTTGCTCGCCGCGCACCTTCACGTTGTCGAGCAGCTTATCTTCGGCGATCACGCGCTGCACCTCGAGCGCGGCCGCGCAGGCCGTTGCGTGACCGAGATACGTGTGGCCGTGCTGGAAGAAACCCGATCCGTCGACGATCGTCCGGTAGATGCGATCGCTCACCAGCGTCGCGCCGATTGGCTGGTACCCTGCGCCGAGCCCTTTCGCGATCGTCAGCAGGTCGGGCGCGACGCCATCTTCGTCGCATGCGAACAGGTATCCGGTGCGCCCCATCCCCGACATGATTTCGTCGAGGATCAACAGCACGCCGTACTTGTCGCACACCGCGCGAATCTTCTTCAGGTAGGTGCGTACCGGCGGCACCGCGCCGGCCGTCGCGCCGACCACCGTTTCCGCGACGAATGCCGCGACGTTTTCCGCACCGAGTTCGACGATCTTCTGCTCCAGCTCGTCAGCCAGGCGCTCCGCATAGGCTTCGTCGGTTTCGCCCGCGTGCTGGTCGCGATACGCATAGCACGGGCTCACGTGATGGGCTTCGATCAGCAGCGGCAGGAACGGCTCGCGCCGCCATGCGTTGCCGCCGATCGCGAGCGCGCCGAGCGTGTTGCCGTGATAGCTCTGGCGACGTGCGATGAAATGGCGGCGCTGCGGCTCGCCCTTCTCGACGAAATACTGGCGCGCGAGCTTCAATGCGGCTTCGATCGCCTCGGAGCCGCCCGACACGAAATACACGTGTTCGAGACCGGCCGGCGCGGCCTCGACGAGCCGGTCGGCCAGCTCTTCCGCCACGTCGGTCGTGAAGAACGACGTATGCGCGTACGGCAGTTGCTGCACCTGCCGCTTGATCGCGTCGATCACGCGCTGGTTGCTGTGGCCGAGGCACGATACAGCCGCGCCGCCGCACGCGTCGATGTAGCGTTTGCCGGTCGAATCGATGATCTCGATGCCGTCGCCTGCGACGGCGACGGGCAAGGTGGCGCGTGGAGCGCGATGAAAAACGGTCGTCATGCGTTGCCTCATGGATCAGGACGCGCTGCGCGCGTGCGCGGTCGGCACGATGCGCGTCGCGAAACGCTGCGTGCCGTGCTGGTGAATGGCGAAGTCGATCGCGGTGTCGCGAATCGCGAATACGGCGGTCGCCAGCGTGTTTTCATGGTCGGGGTCGGCCGGATCGTCGCGATAGATCGGCAGCCCTTGCGGTGCGCGGTCGCCGAGCACGCGCAGCAGCGCGGCTTCGTCGATCGCGTCGATGCCCGGCGTCAGCACATCGACACGCCGCTGACGATCACCGGACGATTGCGTGACGATCTGCGCTTCGCCCTCGCATCCCGGATGCACGAGATGGTTCGCATGACCGGCAAGACGCGCAACGTCGACGACCGAACAGCGCGCGACGCTCGCCTCGATGCTCAGGAGCCTCGTATCGCCGGTTGCGCCGAGCGTGTGGTGAAAGCCGCTTGCGCGCGCATGCGTGCGCAGCACGTCGGCGGCCGCATCGAGCGACGTCGCGTCGAGCACGGCGCGCGCGAGGATCATCCGCGGCACGCCGGCCGCCGGCGTGCGGATCCGCAAGTTGTTGATCGCCTGCGCGATGCCGGCGCGGTTCGCGGCGAACGTATGCCCGGGCAGCGAGCCCGGGTAATAGAAACTGATGAAGCCCGGCTTGCCCTGCGGCTGCACGTCGACCAGCAGACAGCGCTCGCGCAGGTACGGATCGCCGTCCTCGTTGTGCGCGATCCAGCGCGTGCCGTGCGCGTCGCGTCCGGCGAGCGTCGTGCAGCCGTCCGGCGCGTGATGGATCAGTTCGCCGCGGCAGTTCCACAGAAAGATGTCTTCGGCCGGCCAGCCGACGCCTGCCGCGATCCCGTCCAGCTCCGCGACGAGTTCCGGGTACGCGGCCAGTGCGGCCTGCCGCAGCGCGGCCACGAACGGATGGCCGCGCCAGCGGCGCACGGCCTGCCATGCGCTGCTCTGCTGCATGTACGCATCGAACACGGGGCGGGCAAGCTCGCCGAGGCGCACGCCGATGTCGAACGGCGCGCCGGCGATGACGGGAGAAAGGGAAAGCGGCATGTCGGATGGTTCGGTTTCGTTCAGGACACGTGTTTCAGGAATTCCTTCAGGCGCGGCGTCGGCGGCCGGTCGATCAGGTCGACCGGATGGCCGTCCTCGGCGATGCCGCCCTGATCCATGAACAGCAACCGCGTGCCGACCCGCTTCGCGAAGCCGATCTCGTGCGTGACGACGATCATCGTCATCCCTTCGTTCGCGAGATCCTGCATCACTTTCAGCACTTCGTGGCGCAATTCCGGATCGAGCGCCGACGTCGGCTCGTCGAACAGCATCAGCCGCGGCCGGATCGCGAGCGCGCGCGCGATCGCGACGCGCTGCTGCTGGCCGCCCGACAGCTCCGACGGGTAATGATTCGCGCGCGATTCGAGGCCGACCTTGTCGAGCAGCGCCATCGCCTGGTCCCGCGCATCGGCACGCGATGCGCCGCGTACCTGGATCGGCCCGAACATCACGTTCTCGAGCGCGGTCATCTGCGGAAACAGGTTGAACTGCTGGAACACCATGCCCGCTTCGAGCCGGATGTTGCGGATCGTCGACGCGTTGCCGCGCACGCTCTGGCCGTCGACCAGCAGCTCGCCGCCGGTGATCTTCTCGAGCGCGTTGATACAGCGCAGCATCGTCGACTTGCCCGAGCCCGACGGACCGATCACGACGACCACCTCGCCCGCATCGATCTTCAGGTCGATATGCTTGAGCACCGGCACATGGCCGAAGCTCTTCGACACGTTCTGGAATTCGATCATGCTCATAAGATCCGCATCCTCTTTTCGACGAGCCGAAGCGTCAGCGTCATCGCGCCGGTCAGCAGCAGGTAGATGACAGCCACTGCGGTCCAGATCTCGACCGCCTGGAAATTGCCGGCAATGATTTCCTGCCCCTTGCGCGTCAATTCGCCGACGCCGATGACGATGAACAGCGACGTGTCCTTGAGGCTCACGATGCACTGGTTGCCGAGCGGCGGAATCAGGCGCCGGAACGCGAGCGGCCCAACCACCTTCAGCAGCACGCGCGGCATCGACAGGCCCATCGCGAGCCCCGCTTCCGTCAGCCCCTTCGGGATCGACAGCAGCGCGCCGCGCACCACTTCCGCGAGATACGCGCCCGAATTCACCGTGATCGCGATGATCGCGGCCGTCAGGCCGTCGATCCGGATATGCGCGAGCAGCGGCAACGCGAAGTACAGGAACATCACCTGCACGACGATCGGCGTGCCGCGGATCAATTCAATATAAACCTGTGCGAGCACGTTCATCGCCTTCGGTCCGTATGCGCGGAACATGCCCGCGATCATCCCGACGACGAATCCGCCCACCAGCCCGAAAAATGCGATGAACACCGTCAGCCGGACCCCGTCCATCAGGTCCGGCAACGCCGCCCAGATCGCAGACCAATCGAAATTCACGTGTCGCTCCCCGTCCGATTCAAGACCGGCGCGGCCACCTGCGCCGCGCCATGCTGTGCCGTCACGCTCACATCTTCGGCGGCTCGGCGCCGAACCACTTCTTGTAGATCTGCGCGTAGCGGCCGTCGGCCCGGATCTTCACGAGCGACGCGTTGACCTTCGGCACGAGCGCGCTGCCCTTCGGGAAACCGATCCCGTACTTGTCGCCGCTGACCGGCTGGCCCGCGACCTTCACCTTGCCCTTGCCCTCGTTGTTCACGAAGAACAGCACGTTCGGCGTGTCGTGCATCGCCGCGTCGACGCGGCCGGCCTCGAGCGCGAGGTACGCCTGGTCGATGTTCGGGAACTGGCGGATCTCCTTCGGCTTCAGGTGCGCCTTGATCCAGTCGATCGTCGCGGTGCCCGTCTTCGCGGCGATCACCTTGCCGTTCAGGTCGTCGATCGACTTGATCGTCGTGTTGTCCGTCTGCACCATCGCCGCCAGGCCGCTGTCGTAGTACGGCGCGGAGAAGTCGATCGCCTTCTTCCGCTCTTCCTTGATGGTCATTCCCGACAGCGCGACGTCGATGTTCTGCGTCTGCAGCGCCGGGATCAGACCGGCGAAATCCATCGGCTGGATCGTGTATTTCCAGCCTTGGTCCTTTGCGATCTCCGCCCACAAGTCGAGATCGAAGCCGACGTACTTGTCGCCCTGCTTGAACTCGAACGGCATGAACGACGTATCGGTCCCGACGACGAGCGTCCTGGTATCCGCGTGCGCGATGCTGGCGCCGAGCGCGGCAACCACCGCGACGGCTTTCAGGAAGGAACGGCGACTCATGACTTTTCTCCGCATGGTTGAGCGAGGTAACCGGCCGGCTGGCCGGGGAACGACGACATCAAGCCGCACCGCAACATGCGATGTTGAATTAAACATTAGTGCAACAAGTGTTGTCAACACGGATACTACGACAACAAAAAAATACTCAACAGGAAAATGCGTTGAGAGAAACCCGAACCGGACGGACGGGATTGATCGGAGGAAAGGTGTGCGCGGACGGGCGTGCGGCAGCCGTGGCGGGAATGTGCTGCGGGATTGCGCCACGCGGCGAGGGTGCAATGGTGTGGAAGCGGGAAACGTGCGGCGCGGCCGTCCGCCTCGGCGAGTGGACGTGTCGCCGTGCCGGCTCGCGCGCGACGACAACGATGGTGTGCGCCGCCGCATGATCGGACGGGCGCACGCCCGGTCATTCGGCGCGACCGGAGGGCCCCATGCGCACCGGCACCGCGGCGATCGTGATGCCGGCCACCGCTGGCGAGGCTCAACGAACGGCGTGTACCGCCACCGTCACCGGCTCCTTCGCGAGCGCGCGCAGGCACCGCGACGGCCAACCTGCCGTTCCCGCTCGCGAAGATCGTTGCGCCCGCATCCAACGACCGTCACGCGCGCGGCGCGGGCGGTGCGTAGCGAGCCCGCGCGCCAGGCCCGCGCGGGCGCCCCCGTTCATCCTCGCGTCACGGCGCGGCAAAGAACAGCGCGACGACGCAGGCCATCCCCGCGAACCACACGAGCGAGCGCAGCGACGCCCAGTTCAGCAGGTACATCAGCGCATAGACGACGCGAATCGCGACGAACCCCATCGCGAGCTGGTCGACGTGATGCGCATTCGCGCCGTTGTGCCACGCGACGACCAATGCGGCCGTAAACAGCGCCAGCGCTTCCCAGGCATTCTGGTGCGCGGCCTGCGCCCGCGCGCGCCAGCCTTCGAGCCTCGCCAGGTACTCGCGCGGCGCGTGGTTGTCGTAGCCTTTGCGAGCCTTGGCCAGGAACGTCATCGGGAACGGCAACAGCGCCACGATGAACAGGCAAATCTGGGACGTCGTCATCAAAGTCTCCTCCTTTATGATTACATTGATCAATGACAGGGTCGCGCAGAGCTTAGCATTGCGTCGAACTGTTCGCGCACCGGTTTTCTAGACGGGAGCCTCAGCAAGGCAGCCTGCCGAAGGCTGTGGCGGCATGGATCTGGTGCCACAATTTCCACCAAATCGCCGATAAAAACGTTAATTAAAACTGGTCGAACACCAATAAGATAGCGCTCACCACTGGCTTGGCGTGTTGCCGCGCCAGCCTGCTTACCCGCGCCGCGCCACTGCGCGCGCCGAACGACTTTCGAACCGAGCCCGCCCATGCCCCGTCCCATCGTCGCCCATATCCGTCCCGACGCCGTCCGCCACAACCTCGACTTCATCCGCCGCACCGCCGCGCAATCGCGCGTGTGGGCCGTGGTCAAGGCCAACGCATACGGTCACGGGATCGAGCGGATCTATCCGGGCCTCGCGGCCGCCGACGGCATCGCGCTGCTCGATCTCGACGAAGCCGTGCGCGTGCGGGAGCTCGGCTGGGACAAGCCGGTGCTGCTGCTCGAAGGGATCTTCGAGCCGGCCGACGTCGAACTGGCCGATCGCCACCGGCTGACGGTGGCCGTGCACTGCGACGCGCAGCTCGACCTGCTGATTGCCGCGAAGCCGCGGCAGCCCATCGACATCCAGTTGAAGATGAACTCCGGGATGAACCGGCTCGGCTACCGGCCCGACGCATTCCGCGCCGCGTGGGAACGCGCGGCGGCCGCGCCGTCGATCGGCAAGATCACGCTGATGATGCATTTCGCGAACGCCGACGAAGGCGAAGTCGACTGGCAGCTCGAGCAGTTCGATGCGGCCACCGCAGGGATTCCGGGCGAGCGCTCGACATCGAATTCGGCGGCCGTGCTGTGGCATCCGCGCGCGCATCGCGACTGGGTGCGGCCGGGCACGATCCTGTACGGCGCGTCGCCGACCGGCGCGGCGCGGCACATCGCCGACACGCCGCTGATCGCCGCGATGACGCTGACGAGCAAGATCATCGGTGTGCAGACGCTCGCGCCGGAGGAAACGGTCGGTTACGGGCGTCGCTTCAAGGCAGACCAGCCGATGCGGATCGGCGTCGTCGCATGCGGCTACGCGGACGGCTATCCGCGCCACGCGCCGACCGGCACGCCGATCGCGGTGGACGGCGTGATGACGCGCGTCGTCGGCCGCGTGTCGATGGACATGCTGACCGTCGACCTGACGCCGTGCCCGAACGCGGGCATCGGCTCGAGCGTCGAGCTGTGGGGCGATCAGGTGAAGGTCGACGACGTCGCGGAAGCCAGCGGCACGATCGGCTACGAGCTGATGTGCGCACTCGCGCTCCGCGTGCCGGTCGTGACCGTGCCGCTCGGCGCGTCGGCGGTGCAGCCGGCGCTGCGCACGGGCAGCCACGGGCGTTGATCGACGCCGATGCTGCGGCGCACTAGCGCGCCGCCGCGCGTGCCGCCTCACATGCGGGCCGCCTCGGGCGGCCCGTTTGCGTTGCGGCGGACGGGAAACCCGCGCCGAAAAAAACGCGCTGGTTACGGCGCTTCCGCGCCGCTTGACAGGCACATCCGCGGCGTGCGCCTACGAACGCCACACCGGCTCGCGCTTCTCCAGGAACGCATCGATGCCCTCGCCGGCATCCTCCTCCATCATGTTGCGCGCCATCACGTCGCCCGCAAACGCGTACGCGTCGTCGAGCGGCAGTTCGCGCTGCCGGTAGAACATCTGCTTGCCGTAGCGCACGGCCGCCGGGCTCTTCGCGACGATCTCCGCGACCTTGCGCGCGACGGCCGCGTCGAGCGCGTCCTCGGGCACGGCCTCGTTGACGAGCCCCCAGGCAGCAGCCGTCGCCGCATCGACGAAACGCCCGGTGACAAGCATGTCGAACGCGCGCTTCGCCGACACGTTGCGGCTCAATGCGACGGCAGGCGTCGAACAGAACAGCCCGACGTTGATTCCGGAGACCGCGAAGCGCGCGGTGTCGGCTGCGACGGCGAGATCGCACGCGGCGACGAGCTGGCAGCCGGCAGCCGTCGCGATGCCGTGCACGCGTGCGATCACCGGCACCGGCAATGCCCGCATCGCGAGCATCACGCGGCTGCATTGCGCGAACAGCGCGCGGTAGTAATCGAGTTCGGGCCTGGCGCGCATCTCCCGCAGGTCGTGGCCCGCGCAGAACGCCTTGCCCGCCGCGGCGAGCACGACGCAACGCACGTGCGGATCGGCAGCCAGCGAATCGAACGCGTCCTGCAGGCTCGCGAGCATCGCCTCCGACAACGCGTTGAACTGTTGCGGCCGGTTCAGCCGCAGCGTGACGACGCCGTCGCGCACGTCGCGCAACAGGATCGGCTCGGGTGTTTCGTGACGGGATTCCATGATGCTCCGCTCGACGGGGTTCGATCGAGCGCGAACCGATAGCACGGGCGGCACACGCCCGGATTCGCGATCGACATGATCACGAATCGTCCTCCACATTGCGCGCGGCGTCCAGCGGAGCCGCCCGGCCGGCCGGCGAAGCCGGCTCGCACGCCGTCTCCCCGCGAAGCGAAGGCCGCGCCGGCTGCCCGTTGATCGCCGCGCAACGGCGACGCATCGCCCGCGTGCGGGCTCAGCCCGCGAGCTTCTTCAGCGCGTCGAGCACCGCGTCGCCCTTGAACGGCTTCACGATCCAGCCCTTCACGCCGGCGGCCTTGCCCCGCTCCTTCATCGCCGGACTGCTTTCGGTCGTCAGCATCACGATGTTGACCGACGTGTTCGCCAGTTCGCCGCGGATCTTCTCGACCATCGTCAGGCCGTCCATGTTCGGCATGTTCACGTCGCTGATCACGAGGCGCACGCCGGGCGTCGCCTTGAGCTTCGCAAGCCCGTCCTTGCCGTCCACCGCCGTCGCGACGTCGAGCCCGTGATTGCGCAGGAAACCCGCGACTTCGTCGCGCACCGTGCCCGAATCGTCAACCACCAGAATCTTTGCCATCGTCTTTCCCTTTCGTTGTTGCCGACTTCAACAGTCGAAATTCAAAACAGTTCGAGTTCGCCCGACTCGACCATCGGCCCGACGTCCTGCACCAATTCGCGGAAATCCTCAGGCGACCAGCTCAGGCTGAACACGAAGCGCTGGTCGAGCCGCACCGACCGCCCCGAGGCGGGATCGGTCATCTGGTACTTGAAGCAGAGTTGCGGACAGTCGCCGCCGAACGAAATGAACTTCTGCTTGTGATTGACGACGAGCGGAACCTGCACCGGATGGCGCGCAAGCGCCTCGGCGTCGCCGAGATAGCGGTTCTTGAACGCGCCCCACACGAGATTGGTCAACTCGCCGAGCATGCTGTTCACGTCGCGGAAATCGGGTGCCCGGCCGTCGTCCCGAGTGCCGCCGATCATGTCGAGCAGCGGCTGCTCGCTCGTCTGCAGCAACATGTAGCCGCGGCACCACGCGCTTTCCAGCGCGATCAGGCTGAACACCTCGCCGAAGATGATCTGGTCGCGCACGATGCACGGCCTGTCGCACTCGATCGTCATGCCCGGAAACAGGCTGTCGAGCCGCGCCTCCGTGATCTCCGCGATGCCGCGCACGAGCGCATTCGGGTAGTCGCGTCCGAACAGGTATTCGTCGATCGCGCGCTTGAGCGGTGTCAGGTCGTCGGCGACGTAGGCCGCGCATGCAACGCGCGCGAGCGCATCGGGCAGCGCGTCGCGCGACGCGTCCGCTGCATCCGACGTGCGGCGCAGGATGATCGGCAGCTCGGGCCGCAGCGCATCGATCTGCGTCGCGATGATCGCGCTCTCGGCCGGCGAGCCGCCGTAGTCCTCGGCGAGCAGGATCGCGCCGAGATCGATGTTCGAGCGCAGCACCTTGAGCAGCCGGTTGCGCCGCACGGTCAGGCCGACCAGGTTGTGCTCGTCGCAAAAGCGCTTGATCGTCGCCGCATGCGCGCGGCTGTCGTCGAGCACGAGCACCTTGCTGACGGGTTGGTCTACGGTCATCTCACGAAATCCTCTGAATCGGTCAAAACAGTTCGAGCTCGCCGCCCGTGTCCACGCTCGCCGTTTCCGGCACGTGGAAATCGACCGGCGCGTTCGCGCACACGCACAGCGTCGCGCCGATCCGCACGTCGCCGTCGAGCGTCACGTCGTATGCGGCCACGTGATCGGGGTTCAGCGCCAGCAGGTAGTCGACGCTCGCGCCGCTCAGCAGGTAAGGCGTCGACATGCCGAGATCGGGGAACGGAGCGGTCAGCGCCTGGTTGATCGCGCCGCAGCACAGGTTCGCGACTTCCATGAACGCTTCGGTCAGCGGCCGCTGCGTGCTCGCGCCCGACGCTGCCGCGGCGAAATGGCGGCGCGTCGCATCGTCGTCGCGAAAGCGCAGCGCGAGCAGCAGCCGGAAGTGCAGCGCCGAGATCGTCAGCACGGCAACGTGCTCGGCGAGCTTCGGCGTCGCGCGCGACTTCGCGCGTGACGGATCATGCGACGCGTCGTGCGCATCGCCGGCGGCCGGCCGGATCTCGCACGCACCGCCGGACGCGAGCCGCGTGCGCGCCGCGTCGAAGAAGATCCGTTCGAAGCCGGCCCGGGCCTGCGCACTGATCACGCCGCCGCTCCTTCCAGCCGCGCGTGCAACTGCCCGGCCAGCGTCTCGAGCGTCGCGAGCGCGGCCATGATCATCTTGCCGCCGGCCTGGATGTCCTGGAACGTCGCGGCCGTGACGAGATCGTTGCGATTCAGGCTGTCGCGATAGCTGTTCGACAGTTGCTGCGAACGCGCGGCGAGCCCGCGCACCTCGCTCGCCACGATCGAGAAGCCGCGCCCTGCCGCGCCGGCGCGCGCGGCCTCGATCGACGCGTTCAGCGACACGATCGACACGTGCGCGACGATCGCCGACAGCTCCTGGTTCTTCGTGCGCATGTCCTGGTTCTGCGTGGTCAGCGAGATCATCTGCTCGTGCCAGCGCTCGAACGTGCCGGCCAGCCCGCGCAGTCGCGCGGCTTCGTCGGCGAGCTTCGTCGCCTGCTGCGACAGTACGGCCCGCTCGGCCGCGAGCGCCTGGAGCGCGTCGCGCTGCTCGCCGGTACCGGCCGCCTCGCGCGCCAGCGTTTGCTCGAGCTCCGCTTCGCGGCGTGCCCATGCGTCGGCCGCCTCGGCATGCGCCGCCCGTGCTTCAGCGGCACGCGCGTCGGCTGCGCCGAGCGCATCGCGCAATGCGTCCGCTTCGCGCGTCATCGCGGCAACGAGCCGCGCGCGCGCGATGCGGCTCACGATCGCGGCGATCACCGCGACAGCCAGGCCGCCCGCCAGCGCGGCGCCGACCGGAATCATCCACGCTTGCACGATCACTCCGTTGCGTCGACGTTCGCGATGCCGGTGCGGGCCGGCTGCCCCACGTCCTGCACCGCACCACTGTCCGCCGCGAAACGTGCCGGCAGCGACACGATCGTCTCGAACGCGCGATATGGCGAGCCCGTACGATCGTCGGTGAAGCGCAGCGCGATGTCGCCGCCGTCGCGCTTCAGGAAGTTGCGCACCGCGTCCATCCCGACGCCGCGCCCCGACACTTCGGTCACCGCACGCGCGGTCGAGAACCCCGGACGGAAGATCAGCTCAGCCACCGCCTCATCGGTCAGCGCGGCTTCGTTGCCGGCGTCGATCCAGCCGCGCTCGCGCGCGATCCCGCGAATCCGGTCGAGCGCGAGGCCGCGGCCATCGTCGCCGAGCACGAAACGCAACGTGTCATTCTCGACATCGACCGCGATGTCGATCTTGCCGGCCGGCGCCTTGCCGGCGGCGCGCCGCTCTTCCGACGTTTCGATCCCGTGGTCGATCGCGTTGCGCAGCAGATGCATGAACACGTTCTTCAGCGTCGCGCCGATCTCGCTGCGCACGCGATGGCCGTTGCTGTCGATATGCACGACGGGCGCCGGCTTGCCGAGTTCGGCCGCGAGCGACGGCAGCGATTCGATCACGCCGCCCAGCGCATCGCCGATGCCCTGCGTGCCGAACTGGCTCAGCAGGCGGCGCACCGAATCGCGCGCCGCGTGCCAGTCGCTTGCGTTCGCCAGATCGGCGCCGTCGAGCATGCGCAGGCTCTCGCTGATGTGCGCGCGCTCGACCATCAGGTAGTCGGCACCGCCGTGCTGCACCGCTTCGCCCTGGCGGCCGAGCGTGACCGCGTTGATCGTCGCGTAATGCTCGACCGCCTCGCGCACGCGGGCCAGGTCGTCCATCAGCGCATCGCGGTTCCACTCGGGGCCGCCGTCCGCGTGGCGCAGCGATTCGTACGCCTGCTCCGCCTCATGCACGATGTTGGTCAGATGCTGCAGGCTGTACGTGCGCGCATTGCCCTTGATCGTGTGCATGTTGCGGAACAGCGCGGCGACGATCGAGTGATCCGCGCGTTCGTGCTGGCGGATCATCCGCTCGTTCTCGCTGAGGAAACCCTTCGCGCTGTGCACGAAGTCGTGGAACTTGTCCTGGCTGATCGACAGAATCTCGCCGATCATCTCGAGCCGGCGCTGCTGCTCGCCGGCCTGCGCGGTCAGCTCGCGGATCTCGGTCACGTCGCGCACGCACAGCATCAGCCGCACGACCGTGTCGGTCTCGTCGGTGATCGCCGACCAGCTCAGGTCGAGCCATTTCTCGCGGCCGTCCGGCATCCGCTTCGCGACTTCGTTGACGAGCAGGTGCTCGTTGAACGCGAAGTTCATGCTGTCCTCGCCGAGGCACGCATGCACGGCCGCGTCGACCTGCGAACGCGCGTCCGAGCCGATGCTCGAATCGTCGAACACGAGCGCCATCAGGTCGCGGCCCGCGATGTCGCTCGTCTCGAAGATGGTCTCGAGGTATGCCGAATACTCCGCATGCACGACGCCGCCTTCGACGACGGTCAGGATCCCTTGCTGCATGTTCTGCAGCATCGCCTGGATGTCGGCCGTCTTCTGCTTCAGTTGCGCGGCGTTCTCCTGGATCTTCTCGATCATCCCGTTGAACGCGACGATCGAATGACCAATCTCGTCCATGCGGCCCACCGGCACCCGGCGCGTGAAGTCCTGGCTCGTCGCGATCTCGCTCATCGCCGTCTGCATCCCGATCAGCGGGCGCGTGATCTGGCGATACAGCACGAAGCCGAGCGCGGTCAGCAGCACGACCACCGTGCCCGCGACGCCCGCGATCGCGGTCGCCGTCGTCGACAGCATGCCGTTCAGCGCGCGGATCGCGTCGTCCTTCTGGCGGTTCTTCTCGACGCGCAGCGTGTCGACGATGCTTTCGAGCTCGTCGCGATACTGCGCGACGTTCGCGAACAGGTACGCCTGCGCCATCTCGGGCTTGCCGTCGGCTTTCATCTTCACGGTGTCGCCGATCGCCGCGAAGTAGTTCGCCGCGCTGTCCTTCGCCTGCTCGACGAGTCCTTGTTGCGCCTGCCCGACCGCCGATTTCGCCTGTGCGTCGAGCGCGGCGCGCAGCGCGGCCTGCTTCGCCTTCAGCTCGTCGCCCGCCTGCGCGGCGGTGTTCGCGTCGGGCGCATACACCAGCGTCATCGTCGCGATCTGGATGTTCTTCACGTCGGCGACGAGATCCGCCGACGCGAGCGCGCTCGGCACGATTCCCTGGGTAACCTGACGCACCTCGGACGCGCTCTTGCGTGTCTGGTACACGGCGTACACGCCGATCGCGGACAGCGCGAAAAACGTCAGGACGACTAGCAGCGTAATGCGATGACGAATGGTCATGAGTACAGCTCCCCGCAGCAATCCGACTTCGATCGCCTTCTGGCCTATTGAAAGAATGTGAGCGCCGAATTATCGGGGATGGTGTATGACCGTCCGATGACTGAAAATCAATCGGTCATTGAAAAAATCGCAATGAATAATTGTGGCGAGAAATTCCTAAAGTTTTTCTCGAATCGACCGTTAACCTCTGGTCTTAACGACCCGGCGGGTCTTCCTGGCAGCCTCGATAAATCGAATCCGGATATTCATCCTTTTATTTGCGATCCGGCAATTCGATCCGGTTGAATACCGGTAAAACGTTTGCGCATTATCGACGAATCGAATCGGTTAAGCACCTTCTGCTGCGCGGCAGCCGATTCATTCCTACCAGGAAACAATCAATCGCCATCCGGCGATTCACCTCTTCGGCCGCGCGTTCTAGACTGTCGGATCACTTCCCCACCGGACCCTTGCAATGACCGACGTCCTGCCGCTGACCACCGACTCCGAATCCGGCCTCCAGTACCTGCTGCGCCCGGCCGCCGGCCGCCCGGCGGCCCGCCTGTTGCTGCTGCACGGCGTCGGCGGGAACGAAACCAACCTGCTGAACCTGTCCGGCACGATCGACCCGCGCATCGAAATCGCGTTCGTGCGCGGCCCGCTGACGTTCGGCCCGAACCAGCACGCGTGGTTTCCGGTGCGCTTCGGCCCGAACGGCCCCGAGATCGATGCGGCCCGCGCGGATGCGAGCCGCGTGCAGCTGATCGCGCTGCTGCGCGCGTTGCGCGCGCGGGGCACCGACGACGAACACGCCGCACTGCCCACCGTGATCGCCGGCTTCAGCCAGGGCGGCATCATGAGCGCGAGTGTCGCGCTCACGTCGCCGGCCGACGTCGCGGCGCTCGCGGTGCTGTGCGGCCGCATCCTGCCGGAGATCGATCCGCTGATCGCATCGCGCGATGCGTTGAGCGCGCTCCACGCGCTGGTGATGCATGGCCGCTTCGACGACAAGCTGCCGGTCGCGTGGGCCGAAACCGCCGACGCGAAGCTGACGGCGCTCGGCGTCGCGCACGACACGCGCCTCTACGACGCCGGCCACGAACTCACGGCGGAGATGGCCGGCGACTTCGGCCGCTGGGTCGGCGCACGCACCGGATCGAACTGAGCGCGCGGGCGGTCGACCCGCCCGTGCGTCTCGTCAGACGTTGCTCGCCGGATCAACGCCGAGCGGCGCGCCGGCGGCATGGGCAGCCGCCGCTTCCCGCGCGGCCCCGCGCTTCGCCAGCTTCCAGCCGACCACGAGCGCGAGCACGACGACCGGGATCATCCCGACGGTCCACGTGCCGCCCGGGTAATCGAACGCCATCATCACCAGCACGCTGACCAGGAACCCGAGCGTGAGCCACGACGTGAACGGCGCGCCGGGCATCCGGAACGACACGGGGCTCAGCTCGCCACGATTGACCGCGCGGCGGAACAGGATCTGGCACATCACGATGAAGCCCCAGGTCGTGATGATCCCGAGCGACGCCATGTTCAGCACGATCTCGAACGCCTGCGCCGGCACGATGTAGTTCAGCGGCACGCCGATCGCATTGACCGCGACCGTGACGAGGATCCCGCCGTACGGCACGCCGCGCGCGTTCATCCGCGACACGAAGCGCGGCGCCGAGCCGCCCATTGCCAGCGAACGCAGCACGCGCCCGGTCGAATAGAGGCCGGAGTTCAGGCTCGAGAGCGCGGCGGTCAGCACCACGACGTTCATCACCGTGCCGACGTACGGCACGCCGAGCTTGCTGAAGAACGTAACGAACGGGCTTTCGTGCGCGCTGTACGCGGTCCACGGCAGCAGCATCGTCAGCAGCACGACCGAGCCGACGTAGAACAGCGCGATGCGCCACATCACGCTGTTGATCGCCTTCGGCAGCACCTTGCGCGCATCGGCGGTCTCGCCCGCCGCGACGCCGACGAGCTCGATGCTCGCATACGCGAACACGACGCCCTGCACGATCAGCACGGCCGGCAAGATGCCATGCGGAAAGATCCCGCCGTGGTCCGCGATCAGGTGCAGGCCCGGCATCTGCCCGGCGACCGGATGACCGCTCGCGAGAAACACGGCGCCGATCGCGAGGAACAGCGCGAGCGTTCCGACCTTGACGATCGAGAACCAGAACTCCATCTCGCCGAACACCTTCACGCCGATCATGTTCATCACCGACACGATCCCCAGCGCGCCGAGCGCGAACACCCATTGCGGCACGTCGGTGAACACGGCCCAGTACTTCATGTAGATCGCGACCGCGGTGATGTCGACGATGCCGGTGGTCGCCCAGTTCAGGTAGTACATCCAGCCCGCGACGAACGACGCGCGCTCGCCCATGAACTCCCGCGCGTACGACACGAACGAACCGCTGGTCGGCCGGTGCATCACGAGCTCGCCGAGCGCGCGCATGATCAGGAACGCGAACACGCCGCACACGAGATACACGACCGCGAGCGCGGGCCCCGCGCTCTGCAGGCGGCCGCCCGCGCCGAGAAAGAGGCCAGTGCCGATCGCACCGCCCATCGCGATCATCTGCACGTGTCGCGGCTTCAACTTCTGCTCGTAGCCGGACTCGTGGGACGCGAACATCGCATCGCGGTCGGCATGACGGGGATCGGCGCCGCCGGCCGGGTCGACCGGGCGCTCGCTGGCTTGCTTCATGGTATGTCTCCGTTTCTTGATGTGTGTTGATGTGTCGCGCCCGTCGGCAGGACGCTGCGGGAACGGCCGCGCGCGGCCCGCCGGCGGCATGCGCCGGGGCCGCACGGCCGGAATCAGTACGTGCGCGGGCGGATCAGCGCTTCGGGCTGCAACGCTTCGTCCAGTTGTGCGGCGGTCATCAGCTGGTGATCCAGCACGACCTCGCGGATCGACTTGCCGCTCTCGTGTGCTTCGGCGGCCACGGCCGTCGCGCGCTTGTAGCCGATGTACGGGTTCAGCGCGGTCGCGAGCGCGACCGAGCGCTCCATCGTTTCGCGCAGCCGTTCGGGGTTCGCGGTGATGCCGCTCACGCAGCGGCCCGCGAGCGTCGTGCACGCGGCCGTCAGGTGGCTGAAGCTGCTGAACAGCGCGCTCGCGATCACCGGCTCGAACGCGTTGAGCTGGAGCTGTCCGGCCTCGGCCGCGAAGGTCACCGTCAGGTCGTTGCCGAACACCTCGAACGCGACCTGGTTCACGACTTCCGGAATCACCGGGTTCACCTTGCCCGGCATGATCGACGAGCCGGCCTGCACCGGCGGCAGGTTGATTTCGCCGAACCCCGCGCGCGGGCCGCTCGACAGCAGCCGCAGGTCGTTGCAGATCTTCGACAGCTTGACCGCGATCCGCTTCAGCACGCCGGAGATCTGCACGAACGCGCCGCAGTCCTGCGTCGCCTCGATCAGGTTCGCGGCGGTGCTCAGGTCCAGGCCGGTGATGCGCCGCAACGCGGCCAGCGCCTTCTCCGCGTACTGCGGATGCGCGGTGATGCCGGTGCCGATTGCAGTCGCGCCGAGATTGATCTCGCGCATCAGCCTGCCGGCTTCCTGCAGGCGCGCGATGTCTTCCGTCACCATCACCGCGTAGGTCGAGAATTCCTGGCCGAGCGTCATCGGCACGGCGTCCTGCAGTTGCGTGCGGCCGAGCTTCAGGAGGCCCGAGAACGCGTCGGCCTTCTCCGCGAACGCATCGCGCAGGCGCGCCATCGCGTGGAGCAGATGCTCGACCGCGAAGCAGGTCGCGATCCGGATCGCGGTCGGATAGACGTCGTTCGTGCTCTGAGCGAGATTGACGTGCTCGTTGGGATGCAGGTATTCGTACTGCCCGCGTGCATGCCCCATGATTTCGAGCGCGCGGTTGCAGATCACCTCGTTGGCGTTCATGTTGGTCGACGTGCCGGCCCCACCCTGGATGATGTCGACCACGAACTGATCGTGCAGCCGGCCTTCGCGGATCTCGACACAGGCGGCGGCGATCGCGTCACGATACGCGTCCGGCAGCAGCCCGAGCTCGCAGTTCGCATCGGCCGCGGCTTCCTTCACCGCCGCGAGCGCCATGACGAGGTACGGCAGCGACGCGATCGTGCGCCCCGAAATATTGAAGTTCTCCTTCGCGCGCAGCGTATGGACGCCGTAGTACGCCGAATCGGGAATGCTTCGTTTCCCTAAAAGATCTGCCTCGATGCGGAAGCCGTTTTCCGTCATGGTGCCCCTCCTGAATTGTCTCTGCCGTCGCGGAAAACCGGCTGCGTTCACCGCTTCCCCGTGCGACGGGATCGCATTCTATGCCTTTGCATAAAGAACCTCGCTTCTGTATTATCGAAAGCGGTTTTGCGTGGGACGCAACAGCGAGAGACGAATGAAAACAACGGCGAGAGACACCGGCATCGATCACCTCGGCGCGATGCGCGCGTTCGTGCGGGTCGTCGAAATGGGAAGTTTTTCCGCGGTCGCGAAGGAGATGCACGTGTCGACGTCGACGGTCGCGCGCAAGATCACGGCGATCGAGGACGCCCTCGGCGTCGCGCTATTGCATCGCTCGACGCACAGCGTGACGCTGACCGAGGCCGGCCACATCTACCTGGAACGCGCGGTCACGCTGATCGCCGATCTCGACGACACGCTGCGCGTCGTCGCCGAGCTCAATTCGCAGCCGAGCGGCCCGCTGAAGCTCACCGCACCGGTTGCGTTCGGTCGCCGTCATCTCGCACCGCTGATCGCACCGTTTCTCGCGCGCTACCCGACGATCCAGCTCGACGTGCGGCTCACCGACAACCACAACGACCTCGTCGCCGGCGGCTACGACCTCGACATTCACGAAGGCGAGAACTACCTGGACAACCTGGTCGTGCACCGGCTGTCGCGCAACGACAGCATCCTGTGCGCGACGCCCGGCTACCTCGATCGCTGCGGGCGCCCCGCGACGCCGGACGACCTGCAGCATCACAACTGCCTGCGCTACGTGCACCCCGAGGGCGATCCGCGCTGGGAGCTCGTGCGCGGCAATGCACGGCACAGCGTGCTGCCGGCCGGCAACCTCGTCACCGATCATTCGGAACTGCTGCTGGACGCGACCTGCTCGGGCCTCGGCATCGCCGAATTCGAGATCTGGCTGGTGCGCGACCTGCTCGCGAGCGGCCGGCTCGAAGCCGTGCTGCCGCGCTACCGGCTGCAGAACAAGCTCACGGGCGACTACATCTACATCGCATATCTGGCGAACCGGCGCAGCTCGGCAAAGCTGCGCGTGCTGAAGGAATTCCTCGCGGAGCATCTCGCGCACATCGGCGAGCTGTCGGAGGTCGAGCTGACGAAGATTCGCGACGCGGGCGCGTAGCGGCTGCCGTCGCGCGGGCCGGCAAGCCAGCACCGATGCCGCGCGCACGTTGGGCACGCGGCATCGGCACGACCGCCCCCGTCAGGCCGGCTGCAGTTCGAACGGGAACGTCGCGTGCCCGATCTCGACGCCCTGCGTGTTCAGCATCCGCGGCCGGTGGAACGCGGCGAGCCTCGCGCGCTGCGCGTCCGTGCCGATCCGCAGCCGTTCGAGCAGTTCGCTGACCATCATGTACAGCACGTCGATGTTGCCGTCCCCGATCTTCACCGAGATGCCGAGCGCGCCGTCGGCGCCGAGTTCCCGCGTGCGCGCCGATGCGCGTACGCCGATCCCGTAGCACGCATCCGCGCCGAGCTTGCCGACGACCTGCCCTTCGAAGGCCTCCATCAGCACCGTGCAGTAGCGCCCTTCTCCGGCGACCAGCTCGGGATGGCCCGTCATCGCATGATGAATGCGCGCCAGCGCGCGCACGCGATCGGTCGTCGCCGCGCCGCCGGCTTCAACCTTGTCCGCACCGTCTGCCAGCGAGGCATAAAGACGCGCGAGGCGATCGAGCGGGAATGCCGGCGTCGGCAGGTTGCAGCCGTCGATCGCCCAGTCGACCTCGTCGTCGGGCAGGCCGCACGCATCGGCGACCACCTGCTTCACACGCATCTGCATCGGATGCGCCGGCAGATGGTAGTCGGCAATCGCGGCGCCGATCGCCCGCGCGCCGGCCAGCATCCCGACGTGCTTGCCCGAGCAGTTGCTGCACACGCCGGTCGGCGTGTAGTCGCGCTTGATCCACGACCGGTACACCGCGTCCGACAACGGCGCATGGCCGCCGCACCGCAAATCCGACTCCTGCGCGTCGACCTTCGCCAGCATCGCCCGCGTGCGCGCGATGTGCCGCTCCTCGCTGCTGTGCGATGCGCACATCAGCGCGATGTCCGCTTCGTCGAAGCCGAACCGCTCGGGCGCGCCCGTCTCGATCACGGACAGCGCCTGGGCCGGCTTCGCTGCCGAGCGCGCGAGCGTCATCCGGAACGGATCGCCGAGCCGGAACAGCAGCCTGCCGCCGGCATCCACCACCGCCACATCGGCGACGTGCGTGTTCTCGATCGCATTGCCGCGGTACGTCACGACCGCAGCGCGTTGAGTGTCCATCTGTTCTGTCTCCTTCGTCGGGGCCTGATTGCCGGGGCCCGTGCAACCGGTACGGCAGTGTATCGACTCTGCCGCCGGGTCGAGCCGGACGCCCCGTGGAAAGCGGTATTGCGTCGGATGCAAAGCCGTCGCGCCTGCCACGCAAGCCTGACAGGTTCAATACAACGACCATTCGATTGTTTACATATCTCACTATAATTCGTACAATTGCGATCGCTAACGCGAATCATTTGCATTTACATTGACGTTTTCCGATGTCGCGGGCCTGCCCGCCGGCATCGCGACGACGCATCCGATCACCGATACTTCCGCTGCCTCTCGCCATGCCTGCCCAGTTCAAGACGAGGCCCCGTGCCCTCGTGTCAGCACTGACCTGCTCCGTTTTCCTGACGCCGCTGCTCGCTTCCGCCGAAACCGCTCCCGCACCCGACTCCCCTGCCGCCCAGCCGGCCGCCGCCGATACGTCGGCGACGCTGCCGACGATCGCGGTCCAGTCGTCCGCGCTGTCGGACATGCAGGTGAAGCGCTCGCCGTCGTACAAGTTCACCGCGCCGCTGCTCGACACGCCGCGCTCGGTCACGGTGATCCCCGAACAGCTGATCAAGGAAAAGAACGTCACGTCGTTCGCGGATGCGCTGCGTTCGGTGCCGGGCATCACGTTCCTCGGCGGCGACGCCGCCGCGAACCCGTCGGCCGATCGTCCGGTGATCCGCGGCTTCGAATCGCGCAACTCGATCTTCGTCGACGGGATGCGCGACTCGGGGCTGCAGAACCGCGAGACCTTCGCGGTCGAGCAGATCAGCGTGATCAAGGGCCCCGATTCGGTCTATGCGGGCCGCGGTTCGGTGGGCGGCAGCATCGACATCGTCACGAAGACGCCGAAGAACGACGACTTCATCAACAGCAGCATCGGTTTCGGCACCGACGGCTACAAGCGCGCGACGGTCGACGCGAACCGCAAGATCAACGACACGACGGCCGTGCGCCTGAACGTGATGGGCCACGACGCGAACCAGGCCGGCCGCAACGACGTGTACAACAAGCGCTGGGGCGTCGCGCCGTCGATCGTGTTCGGGCTGAACACGCCGACCACGGTCACGGTCAGCTACTACCACATGAACTCGTACGACATGCCGGATTTCAGCGTGCCGTTCCGTTCGACGGGCGGCACGCCGGTGCCGACCGATCGCGGGCAGTTCTTCGGGCTGAACACGCGCGACTACCGCTACGGGCAGACCGACACCGCCGAAGTGCGCGTCGAGCACAAGATCAACGAAGACTGGAAGCTGAAGAACACGACGATGTTCGGGCGCTCGACGCTCGACTACGTCGCGACGAATCCGCAGATCCTCGCGTCGAACCCGAACATGCTCGCGCTGCAGGCGAAGAGCGGCAAGTACGCGCTCAACGGCTTCTCGAACCAGACCGAAGTGACCGGCAGCGCCAGCCTGTTCGGCATGAAGCACACGATGACGGCCGGCGTGGAGTTCAGCCACGAACAGGCGCGCTACGAGGGCTACCTCGTGTCGGATTCGGCCGGCAACAACATCCGCTCGGGCGGCCCGTGCTCGGTGGCCGGCAACTGCACGCCGCTCGCAGGCGGCTGGAACCCGAACATGCCGTGGACCGGCAGCATCGTGCTGAACGGCGACAAGAGCTTCCCCGGCCCGACGACGAACACGCGCACCGACACGGTGTCCGCGTACATCTTCGATACCGTGAAGCTGTCCGAGCGCTGGCAGTTCAACACCGGGCTGCGCTTCGACCGCTACGACACAACCGGCAAGCAGGCCGGCGTGGCCGACCTGTCGAACACGTCGAACCTGTTCAGCTACCAGTTCGGCCTCGTGTTCAAGCCGGTGACCAACGTGAGCCTGTATGCGTCGTACGGCACGTCGTCGAACCCGCCGGGGTCGAACGGCGGCCTCGGCGGCGGCACCGACCAGATCACCGCGACGAACCAGGATCTCGCCCCCGAGCGCTCGCGCAACATCGAGATCGGCGCGAAGTGGGACGTGCTGCAGGACCAGCTGTCGCTGACGTCGGCGCTGTTCCAGACCGAGAAGACCAATGCGCGCGTCAGCGACGGCCTTGGTCACACGGTCAACGCCGGCAAGCAACGCGTGCGCGGTTTCGAATTCGGCTTCGCGGGCAACCTGACACGGAAGTGGCACGTGTTCGGCGGCTACTCGTACCTGAACGCGATCACGACCGACGCGGGCCCCGGCAGCCCGGGCGCATCGGGCCTGCCGATGGTGATGGTGCCGAAGCACAACTTCACGCTGTGGACCAGCTACGACGTGATGCCGAAGCTCACGCTCGGCGCCGGTGCGACGGTGATGAGCCAGACCTACGCGTCGGTATCCGCGACGACGAAGAAATGGACGCCCGGCTACGCGCGCTTCGACGCGGCCGCGACGTGGCGCGTGAACAAGACGATGGACGTGCAGCTCAACGTGCAGAACCTGTTCGACAAGAAGTATTACGCGAGCGCGTATCCGATCTACGCGACGTGGGCGCCGGGCCGTTCGGCGATGGTCACGCTCAACTTCTATCAGTAACGCCATTGACGGCGGGAGGGCGTGGCACGCCCCTCCCCGCCTCGCTCACCACGGCAGCGAATACGTCTTCACGTTCGTGAAGCGCTTCATCGCTTCCTGCACGCCTTCCTTGTACCCAAGCCCCGAATCCTTCACGCCGCCGAACGGCGTCGGTTCGAGCCGGTAGCCCGGCGCCTCGCGGGGTTTCGCGCGCTACGCCTCCAGCGCGAGCACCGCGAACGTCGCGAGCCAGTGCTCGCCCATGTAGTCGCCGGCCACGTGCGCGAGCGCGCTCGCGAGATGCCGGTCGGCCGCATCGAGCAGCTTCGCGCGTCGCGCATCGCCTTCCGGCAGCGCGCCGGCGAGCGAACGCTGGCACCACGCGCGGCTCAGGTTCAGCCCGTCGAGGTGCGCGATCTTGCCGTCGCTGCGATCGCTGACCGTTGCCGGCTCGAACAGCGTCGCCGGCTCGCCGCGCGCAAGATCGGGCAGGAAACGCGCGAACCAGCCGTCGAATTCGGCGGCCGGCAACACGCGCCGCATCAGCTCGGCTTCCATCAGCGCCGGCGACAGGAATTCGTCACCCGACGGCTCCCACGCCTGGCATGCGACGTCGTTCAGGTGCCAGCGCTTCGCGGTATCGACGATCAGCGCCGCAAGCCCGTCGCGCTGCGTGGCGCGCGCGAAGTCGAGTGCGAGCGCCAGCGCGAACGCGGTGTTGAAGTGCGTGCCGACGCGCAGCGGATAGGTCGCCTTCGGCAGGAAGGTTTCGAAGCGCGCCACGAACAGGTCGGTGAGCGGCGCCATCGTCTTCGCCCAGCGCGCGGCCTGCGGCAGCGCGCCCTTCAGCGCGAGCCGCTCGAGCTGCGCGGCGAGCGCGAGCAGCCACGCCCAGCCGTACGGCCGCTCGAAGCCGGCGTTGTGCGGCAGCGCGAGATACGCGCGCTCGCCGGCGACGTTCGCATCGGTGAAGTGCGCATCGACGATCGCGATGATGCGTTCGGCCTCGGGCAACGCCGGATAGCGTTCGAGCATGCGCAGCACGAGCCAGTAGCCGTGCACGCACGAGTGCCAGTCGTAGCTGCCGTAGAAGATCGGGTGCAGCGCGCGCGGCCCCTGCACGTCGTGCGGCCCTTCGAGCGAATGCGTGAGCTTGTTCGGGTATTCGCGGGTCAGGTGCGCGAGTGCGAGCGACGCGAATGTCGAGGCGAGTTCGGGTGTGAGTCGGTCAGTCATGAGCATCTCGTCCATCGGGTCAAAAGCGGAGTCGGAAGCGGACTCGGAAGCGGAGTCAAAAGCGGAAAGCGAACGCGTACATCAGCAGCGTGTTCACGGCCAGCAGCAGCACGGCCGTCGGCCATTGCGCCTTGATCACGCCGTTCTTGTCCTTCAGCTCGAGCAGCGCCGCGGGCACGATGTTGAAGTTCGCGGCCATCGGCGTCATCAGCGTACCGCAGAAGCCGCTCAGCATCCCGATCGCGCCGACGATCGCCGGGTTGCCGTGAAACTGGTGGACGATCAGCGGCAGGCCGATACCGGCCGTCATCACCGGGAACGCGGCAAAGCCGTTGCCCATGATCATCGTGAACAACGCCATGCCGACCGTGTAGGCCGCGACCACCGCGAACGGCGAATCGATCGGCACCCACTCCTTCACGAGCCCCGACACCATGCCGCCGACGCCCGCGACCGCGAACAACGCGCCGAGCGCCGCGAGCATCTGTGGCAGGATCGCGGCCCAGCCGACCGCGTCCATCGTGTGGCGCGCCTCCTTCACAGCATGCACCGGCGAATCGCGCAGCATCGCGAGCGCGACGGCGAACGCGACGAGCGTGCCGAGTACGAGCGAGATCAGCGTCACGCTCTTCTGGTCGACGAACGGCACGCGCTTCAGCGCGAACGTGCCGATCAGCGTGACGACCGGAATCAGCAGCGCGGGCAGGAACAACTTGTTGCCGAAACGCTGTGCGAGCGTCTCGCGCCGCATGGCCGCGGCCTCCCCGGCTTCGTCGGACTTGCCGCGCCCGAGCTTGCCCGAGCCGGCAATGACCGCGAGCGCGATCGCGAGGCAACCCGTCACGAAATGCGGCAGCAGCGCACCGAACAGGAACGTGAGCGCGTAGATCGCCCAGAACGCGAAATTGACGACGCGGCGCGGGTTCGTGCGATCGGTCAGGTTGAAGCATGCAAATGCGGCGAACATCAGCCCGGCGAGCGTGTACAGCGATTCGAGGCCGATCATCGCGCGCCCTCCTGCGCCAGCAGGCCGCAGCCGCGCGCCAGCCGGCGGTCGAGCAGCGCGAGGCGCGCGCAGTGGATCAGCAGCGCGGCGATCGCGGTCGGAATCGCCCACACCGACAGGTGCAGCGGCTCGATGGCGATCCCGTTCTGCTCGAGAAAGCCCTTGATCAGCAGGATCGACTGGATCGCGATGAAGATGTCCTCGCCGAAGAACACGGCGACGTTGTCGGCGGCCGACGCGTGGGCGCGGATCTGCTGGCGCACCGACTCCGGCAGCTCGCCGTGCCGGTTGACGGCGGCGGCCTCGGCCATCGGCGCGATCAGCGGCCGCACCATCTGCGCATGGCCGCCGAGCGACGTGAGGCCGAGTGCGGCCGTCGCCTGGCGCAGCACGAAGTACAGCATCAGCACGCGGCCCGTGGTGGCCGCCTGCACGCGCGAGATCATCCGCTTCGCCTGCTCCTTGAGCCCGTTGCGCTCGAGCAGCGCGATCACCGGCAGCGTCAGCCAGATCAGCCCCATGTAGCGGTTTTCGGTGAACGCCTTGCCGAACGCGCTGACGATGTCGACGAGATTCAGCCCGCCCGCCAGCCCCGTCGCGAGCCCCGCGATCGTGACCACCAGCAGCGCATTGAAGCGCAGCGCGAAACCGATCACGACGATCGGCACCCCAATCAGCACCAGCATTGCCCCTCCTTGTGATGGATGCGCGGCGCCGTGAAGGCGCGCCGCCAGCCCGGTTTCGACCGGGTTCAGGCGGCAAAATCTAACACGAGACTTTATCGATAAAAAGTCGACAATTTGCGGCTTGGGGTAAACGTTGAAATCAACGCCACGTTGCGTCGCCCGTGTGTCCGCGGTGTTTCGGCGGAACGATTCGCGGCGGGCGGCGGGCGCCGGCAACGCGCGCGCTGCGCGCACGATTCCGGCCGACGTGCGGGGACGGCCCGCGCCCCGCCGCGCATGGCGGAGCGTCGGTGCGACGACTACACTGGAAGGCATCGCAACGTTCGGGAGAGCCGCCATGATTGACGTATTCCAGACCATCGGCAGCCGCGCGTTCTCCGCTCATCTGGCGAAGGACGGGATGGTGACGCTGATGGAACAACGCCATGAAGTCGATCGCGTGACGCTCGCGACCGCCTATGCCGCGCTCGTCGAGGAATCGGAGCAGGAAGCCGACCTGCTCGACGCAACGGTCGAAGGGATGATGCGCGCGCTGATCCAGGGGTACGCGCGCAGCCATTGAACGACTGAACGCGCACCGGGCGCGGTGTGCCGGCCTGCTCGGCCGGCTCGCCGGTGCCTGCGCGTGCGCCCGTGCCGGGCGCCGCCCTTCCCGCCGTCACCAACGCGTCGGCGACGGATCGCCGCGCTGCAGCATCATCCGGCACGTCGCTGTCCGGCCTCCCGGGCGGCAAAAAATGCCACTTGGCCATAGAGGTAAGGGTCGGAATCGACGCAATGCGCAATTTTTTCGATTGCCGCCGCTCGCGCCGCATGACAGCATTCGGGGCGTCGCCAGTCCAAAAGAATTCCGTGCCGTCCGCCCGCCGATGCCGTTCGGCGGCGCCGACCCGGCACTGCCTTTCATGAACCCGGCCCACATCCAACACTACGAACCGACCGGAGTATCCCGCTTGTGAACATCGGCATCGTCAACGACCTCCCGCTTGCCGTCGAGGCGATGCGCCGTGCGCTCGCGCACCGGCCCGAACATCGCGTGCTGTGGGTCGCGACCGACGGCGCGCAGGCCGTCGAACTGTGCGCCGCGCAACCGCCCGACGTCGTGCTGATGGATCTGATCATGCCGAAGTTCGACGGCATCGAGGCGACGCGGCGGATCATGCGTTCCAGCCGCCCGTGCGCGATCCTGATCGTGACGAGCTGCATCGGCGCGAACGCGTGGCGCGTGTTCGAAGCGATGGGCGCCGGCGCGCTCGATGCGGTCGACACGCCGCGCCTCGGCGAAGGCGCGGGCGGCGACACCGCGCGGCTGCTGCTCGCGAAGATCGACCAGATCGGCCGGCTGCTCGAGGCGCCCGGCGGTGTCCGCGCGCCCGGCACGGCCTCGCGCGCGAGCGGCGGCCCGCTGATCGCGATCGGCGCGTCCGCCGGCGGCCCCGGCGCGCTCGCGTCGATCCTCGGCAGCCTGCCGGCCGACTTCAGCGCGCCGATCGTGATCGTCCAGCACGTCGATCGCGCGTTCGCCGAAGGAATGGCGCAATGGCTCCACGGCCAGACGCCGCTGACCGTGCGCGTCGCGCACGAAGGCGACCGCCCTCAGCCGGGCGTCGCGCTGCTCGCGGCGACCGACGATCACCTGCGCATCACGCGCACCGGCACGCTCGAATACACGCGCGAACCGGCCGCCACGCCGTACCGGCCGTCGGTCGACGTATTCTTCAACAGCCTGACCGAGCGCTGGCCGGGCCGCGTGATCGGCGTGCTGCTCACGGGCATGGGACGCGACGGCGCGATCGGCCTGAAGGCGCTGCGGATGAAAGGCTGTCACACGATCGCGCAGGACGAGGCGACCAGCGCCGTCTACGGCATGCCGAAGGCGGCCGCGACGCTCGGCGCCGCGCGCGCGATCCTGCCGCTCGAGCGCATCGCGGGCGAGCTGGTGGCACTCGCGCGGATCTGATCCCGATGAAACCCTGTCACACCCATTGCTGCCCTGGCGCAACCCCGCATCAATCATGACTAGCGACTTCACCCGCGCGCCCGGCGGCCTGCATGCCGCGTTCGACACCGCGCACGCGGCACCCGCGCCGCATGTCGACGCCCCCGCGATGGTCCTGCTGGTCGACGACCAGACGATCGTCGCGGAAGCCATCCGGCGCGCGCTCCTCGACGAGGACGGCATCGACTTTCACTACTGCCCGCGCTCGGACGACGCGCTGGCGACCGCGATCGAGACGCGGCCGACCGTGATCCTGCAGGATCTCGTGATGCCCGGCACCGACGGGCTGAGCCTCGTGAAGACGTACCGCGCGAATCCGGCGACGCGCGACGTGCCGATCATCGTGCTGTCGACGCAGGAAGAGCCGGTGATCAAGAGCGCCGCGTTCGCGACCGGCGCGAACGACTACCTCGTGAAACTGCCGGACCGCATCGAGCTGATCGCGCGGATCCGCTATCACTCGCGCTCGTACATGAACCTGCTTCAGCGAGACGAGGCCTACCGCGCGCTGCGGCAATCGCAGCAGCAACTGCTGGAGGCCAATCTCGAGCTGCGGCGCCTCACGCATTCGGACGGCCTCACCGGGCTGTCGAACCGCCGCTATCTCGACGAATATCTGGCCGACGAATGGCGGCGCGGCACGCGCGAGCGCAGCGAGCTGTCGCTGCTGATGATCGACGTCGACAACTTCAAGCTGTACAACGACACGTACGGCCACGTGTCGGGCGACGGCGTGCTCAAACAGGTCGCGGCCACCATCGAACGCTGTCTCGGGCAGTCCGGCGATCTCGCCGCGCGCTTCGGCGGCGAGGAGTTCGCGGTCGTGATGCCGGCCACGTCGCCGGGCGCCGCGCGGCTGCTCGGCGAGAAGATCCGCCTCGCGGTCGAGTCGCTGCGGCTCGAGCACGTGCACTCGCCGACGGGTCGCCACGTGACGATCAGCATCGGCGGCGCGAGCATCGTGCCGGCCGCCGGCCTGCCGACGACGTCGCTGATCGAGGCGGCCGATCGCGCGCTGTACCGCGCGAAGCACGACGGCAAGAATCGCGTCGAGATCGATGCGCCTCCCGCACCGCCGGCTCCCGCTGCCCCACCGGACGGCGGCGGTTTCGCGTGAACCCCTAGACGGTGACGAGCCGGCGTGCGTAGTCGGCCGGATCGAGCGGCCTGCCGAACAGGTAACCCTGCTGCATGTCGCAGCCGATCTGCTGCAGGAACCACGACTGCGCCTCGGTCTCGACGCCTTCCGCCGTGACCTTCATCCCGAGCGAATGCGCCATCGCGACGACGGCCTGCGTGATCGCGACGGAGTCGCGATGATCGGGCACGCCCGACACGAACGAACGGTCGACCTTCAGGTTGTGCAGCGGAAAACGCTTCAGGTATGCGAGCGACGAATAACCGGTGCCGAAGTCGTCGACCGAGATCCGCACGTTCATGTTCGTGAGTGCCTCGAGCATCGGCAGCACCGTGTCCGTGTCGTTCATCAGCAGTCCTTCGGTAATCTCCAGTTCGAGCGCGCCCGGATCGAGGCGCGTCTGTTCGAGGCAGCGGTCGACCGACTCGACGAGCCCCTCGTGGAACTGGCGCGGCGACAGGTTGACCGCCAGCATCAGGTCGGGTGCGATCGTGCGGCGCCATTCGGCGGCCTGCCGGCAGGCCGTTTCGAGCACCCACTGGCCGATCGCGACGATGAGCCCGGAATCTTCCGCGACCGGGATGAATTCCGCAGGCGACATCGGCCCGAGCTCCGGGCTCGTCCAGCGCAGCAGTGCTTCGGCGCCGACCGTGCGGCCGCTGCGCGCGTCGACGACCGGCTGGTAGACCAGCCGCAGCGCATCCGAAGCGATCGCGCGCCGCAGCGACTGCTCGATCGCGAAGCGGCGCTGCAGGCGCAGGTTCAGCTGCGCGGTGAAGAACGTGAAGTGGTTGCGGCCGCGCTGCTTCGCGTCGTACATCGCGGAATCGGCGTTGCGCATCAGCGTGGCCGCATCGTCGCCGTCGCGCGGCGCGACGCTGATCCCGATCGACACGCCGAGCCAATACTCGTTGTTCGCGATCGCGAACGGCTTCGCGATCGTGTCGATCACCTCGCGCGCGAGCACGGCGAGCGCGTCGGGATCGTCGCAGTCGTCGACGAGGATCACGAACTCGTCGCCGCCGACGCGCGTGAGCGAATGGCGGCCGCCCGCGCAGGCCGCGAGGCGCGCCGCGACGCTGCGCAGCAGCGTGTCGCCGGCGTCGTGCCCGGCCGTGTCGTTGACCTTCTTGAAGCCGACGAGATCGATGAACAGGATCGCGACACGCGCGGACCCGGCCGCCGCATCGCGCGCGCCGAACAGCTCGCGCATCCGGTCGGAGAGCCAGCGCCGGTTGTAGAGGCCCGTCAGCGCGTCGCGCGTCGCCAGGTAGCGCAGTTGCTGCTGCGCTTCGCGCACGGGGCCGATGTCGTGAAACGACACGAGCACCGATTCGGGCTGCGTCTCGCCCGGCTTCACGATCGGCACCGCGTTGCCGCGCACCCAGATGACGTCGCCGTCGGCGAGCCCGAAGCCGACCGTGTAGTCGAGCTGCGGCATGGCCGTGGTGAACGCGCGCCGGCTCGGCCAGTCGCCGGGCGCGACCGGCGTGCCGTCCTCGTACAGCTTGAAAAGGATCACCGTCGACAGCCGGCGGCCGACGAGGTCGCCCTTCACGCGCATCATCCGGTTCGCGCTCGGATTGCTCGCGACCACCACGCCGTCGGGCGACACGACGAGAATCCCTTCGTTCAGGCTGTTGACGACCAGGCGGTGATGTTCCTCGCTGCGCACGAGCTGCCGCGCGATCGAGTCCTGATGCACCGCGAGGCCGACGCTGTTGCCGATATCGCGCAACAGGTCGGTTTCCGCGTCGGTGGGCCGCCGCGGCGCGCGGTGATAGACGGCGAACGCGCCGAGCACGGTGCCCGCGTCGTCCAGAAACGGCACAGACCAGCACGCACGCAGGCCGAGCGGCAACGCGAGCGAACGAAAGTCGGCCCACAGCGGATCGGTTTCGATGTCTTCGACGGCAATCATCCGCCGCTCGAACATCGCCGTGCCGCACGAGCCCGCGGCGGGCCCGATCGATGCCCCGTCGATCGCCGCGCTGTACTGCGCGGGAAGCGACGGCGCGGCGCCGACGTGCACATGCACGCCGTCCGCGTCGAGCAGCAGGATCGTGCACGAGGCGCCGTCGCCGAGCAGTGCCTCGGCGCGCCGGCACACTTCGACGAGCAGTTCCGGCAGCGGCGTGTTGCGCGTGATCAGCCTCAGCACGCTTTGCTCGGATGCGAGCACTTCCGCCGCGAGGCCGAGGCTGTAGCGAGAACTTTGCGGTTCGGTATTCAAGCTGAATCCTGCCGTCAGTTCGACCGGGTCTGATGCGCCCGATTCGTGAGCGATGCTTCGTGCCGTTTTCCGCGCCGGTCTCATGTGACCCCGGTGCGTCCCCATTCGGGCGCGCCCCTGCTGCGCACCAAAAGACATTTAACACCAATCCGTGAAGCCCTGCGCGTCCCTGCGCATCAGGGCTTACGCGCGGTCGCGGCCGGCCTGCCGCCGGAACCCGATTCGTCTGATGGTTGCGCCGCCGTCAGTCCTTGCGGATATGTTCGGCGAGGAAGTCGATCAGCAACCGCACGCGCGGCAGGAGCCCGCGCCGGGACGGAAACACCGCGTGAATCACGCCGCCCTTCGGCGCCCACCCGGGCAGCACGTCGATCAGCGTGCCGTCGCGCAGCGCATCCTCGACGACCATGCACGGCAGCTGCACGATGCCGACGCCGTGCACCGCCGCGTCGCGCAACGCGTGCATGTCGTCGGAGATGTAGCGCGGGTGATGACGCAGTTGCGCCTGCTCGCCGTTCGGCCCGATCAGTTGCCACACATGATGCCGCGGCGGCCCCCAGTCGAGGCTCGGTTCGCCGGCCAGCTCGGCCGGTTCGGCCGGCACGGCGCGCCCGTTCAGCCACTGCGGCGCGGCCACCAGCCGCTGCGGGCTGTCGCCGAGGATCCGCATCACGAGATCGCTGTCCTCCAGCGGCGGGAAACGCACGCGCAGCGCCAGGTCGAAGCCTTCGCTCAACAGGTCGACGCGGCGGTTCGTCGCTTCGAGATGCACGTGCACCGCCGGATGGATCGCCATGAAGCGCGCGATGAGCTCGCTCACGCGATATTCGAGCAGCGCGGTCGGGCAGCTCACCCGGACGATCCCGCGCGGCTCCGCGTGCCGGCGCTCGATCACCTCGCGTGCCGCGTCGGCTTCGACCAGCACCGCGAGGCAACGCTCGTAGAATTCGCGGCCGGTTTCCGTGACCGTGAAACGACGCGTCGTCCGCTGCAGCAGCCGCACGTCGTATTGCGCTTTCAGCGCGGCGATGCGCCGGCTCAGCGTCGACTTCGGGACATTCAGCACGCGCCCCGCCTGCGTGAATCCGCCGTGCTCGACCACCTTCACGAAATAGTAGAGGTCGTTCAGGTCATCCATGATTGTTCCACTCATAGAACACTGACGGCATTTTAAGGGGCTGGAAAGCCGGTTGTTGCGCGAATAGCATCTTTATTCGATGGCCAAGCCGGCAGCATTCGCCCGCCGTGCAACCGCATCGGACGTCTGCGACGGCACGGGCGTACCGCCGCGACGACGATCCCGACGCCGCGGCGGCCCACCCCCGGACCGTCGGGATTTCTCTCACTTCCTGCTCTGTCTCTGGAGGCAACCATGGCAAGCGAACCGATTCGCGATCCCGCGAACGACCACCTGCTCACCCCGCAGAACGCGGCGTTCATCGTCATCGATTACCAGCCGGTCCAGGTGAACTCCATCGCGTCGATGGATCGCCAGCTGCTGATCAACAACATCGTCGGCGCATCGAAGGCCGCGGTCGCGTACAACCTGCCGATCGTCCACTCGACCGTCAACGTGAAGACCGGCCTGAACAAGCCGCCGATCCCGCAGTTGCGCGCCGCGCTCGAAGGCTATCCGACCTACGACCGCACCAGCATCAACTCGTGGGAAGACGTCGAGTTCCGCAAGGCCGTCGAGGCCACCGGCCGCAAGAAACTGATCATGACCGCGCTGTGGACCGAGGCATGCCTGACCTTCCCGGCACTCGACGCGCTGAAGGCCGGCTATGAAGTCTATGTGGTCGTCGACGCGGTCGGCGGCACGTCGGTCGCCGCGCACGAAGCCGCGCTGCGTCGCATCGAGCAGGCCGGCGGCCAGATGATCAGCGTCGCGCAGCTGTTCTGCGAACTGCAGCGCGACTGGGCGCGCAGTGAAACCGTTCCCGCGTTCATGAAGCTGTTCATCGAAACCGGCGGCACCGCGGGCATCCAGTTCGCGTACGACAAGAGCTGATTCCGGCGCGAACCCGATACGCGCCGCGGCCGCAAGCGCGCGTTGCGTGACGTGACCCGCCCGAGCCCGTCGGCCCGATCCGGTCGGCCCAGGCGGGTCGCTCGCCAACGGGTAAGCCATCTCCAGCGCGGCCCCGAGCTCCGCGCCGGACGCCGTGCGCCCTTCCCCGGGCACCTTCGATGCCGGACCGCGCGCTTCACTCGCGGCGACACGGCCAACCGCGTTCGCGGATACGTGCTTCAATGTGGTTCGAACCGGCGTCGCGCGTTGCCACCCCGCCGCGCATCGCGCCTCCCTCGACCGACCTGCACGGAATCCCATGACGAACCCTGCCGATATCAAGGCGCTCGTTTTCGATGTGTTCGGAACGATCGTCGACTGGAGAAACGGCGTCGCGCGCGAAGCCGCCACGTTCCTGGCGCGCCATGCGCCGGATCGCGATCCGTTCGAATTCGCCGATACATGGCGCCGCGAATATTCGCCGTCGATGGAGGAAATCCGCAGCGGGCGCAGGCGCTACGTGCGGCTCGACGTACTGCATCGCGAGAACCTCGTGCGCACGCTCGACCGCTACGGGATCGACGGCGTGCCCGACGCGGAGATCGACGCGCTCAACCTCGCGTGGCACCGGCTCGATCCGTGGCCCGATTCCGTCGCCGCGCTGCAGCGGCTGAAACAGCGCTACGTGATCGCGCCGCTGTCGAACGGCAACATCCGGCTGATGGTCGACGTCGCGAAACACGGCGGCCTGCCGTGGGACGCGATTCTCGGCGCCGAAGTCGCGCACGCGTACAAGCCGTCGCCGAAGGTCTATACCGATGCGGTCGAGATTCTCGGCGTCGCGCCGGCCGAGCTGTGCCTGGTCGCCGCGCACAACGGCGATCTGGCCGCCGCGCAGCAACTGGGGCTCGCGACCGCGTTCGTGCTGCGGCCGACCGAACACGGGCCGAACCAGACGACGGATCTGAAAGCCGACGGCGCGTGGGATTTCGACGTCAAGGACCTGCACGAACTCGCGGACCGGCTCGGTTGTCCGGGTTGACGCACGGCCACGTGCCCGGACGTCGTTCGCGACGTGAACGTGCAAGCGTCACCGCGGCGCGGTCAAGTTCGTCGTCGTAGCTGATCGACACGGGACGGATCGCCCGCGACGCACCGCCGCGCTCAGTCCCCGACGAACCGCAATTCCTCCGACTCTCCCATCAGCAATGCCCGATTCGCGTCCGCCGCCGCGCGCAGGTAATCCCACAGCGCCGTCACGCGGCGCAGCTTGCGCAAGTCCTCGCGACACGTCAGCCAGAAGCACCGCGTGACCACCACGTCGTCCGGCAGCACCGGCACCAGCGCCGGCTGCGTGGCCGCCATGAAGCACGGCAGGATCGCGAGCGCGCCGCCCTGCAACGCCGCGAACACCTGCGCGATCACGCTCGTCGTGCGCAATCCGGCGGTCGCGCCGGGCACCGCGCGCTCCAGGTACAGCAGCTCGCTGCTGAACGCGAGATCGTCGACGTAGCTGATGAACGCATGGTGCGCGAGATCGTCGGTGCAGGTAATCGGCGCGTGGTTCGCCAGATAGTCGCGCGTCGCATAGAGCCGCAACTGGTAGTCGCACAGCTTCGTGACCACGTAAGGCCCGCGTTCGGGCCGCTCGAGCGTGATCGCCAGGTCGGCCTCCCGCTTCGGCAGGTTGACGAAATGCGGGACCGGCAGCAAATCGACCGTCACGTGCGGATGCGCGACGCGAAACCGCGCAAGCTGCGGCGCAAGGAAAAAGCAGCCGAACCCTTCGGTCGAACCGATCCGCACGTGGCCCGACAGCGCCTCGCCGGTATTCGCGACCTGATCGCACGCGGACTGCACGGTCGTCTCCATCGCATCCGCATACGCGACGAGCCGCTGCCCCTCGGCCGTCAGCGTAAAACCGCCGGAGCGTGACTTGTCGAACAGCAGCGTGCCCATCGCGGCCTCGAGCGCGCGAATGCGCCGCGCGACGGTCGTGTAGTCGACGCCCAGACGCTTCGCCGCCCCGCTCGCGCGCTGCGTGCGGGCGACCTCGAGGAAGAAGCGCAGGTCGTCCCAGTTCAGGTTGCCGGAAACCGGCTCGGTGGCATGTCGCATTTGCGGGAAAAAGGGCAGGAATCTCCGGGCCGGCCGTCGATATGCATAAATGCACATCCAACCGGTTTTCTTGTCGGTACATTGTGGATCTGCGCATAACTATACTCGACCGTGACCTGAGGACCATGAGCCGCGGGCAATCAATACGGAGACACCATGCAGACACGATCCACCCTCGATGAGCATGCAGCCGTCGCGGCGCCGGCCCCCGCCCGCACCGCGAAGCACTACCTGCTGGCCGGCTGGGCCAGCATGGCCGGCACCACGATCGAGTGGTACGACTTCTTCCTCTACGGCACGGCTGCCGCGCTGGTGTTCAACCGCATCTTCTTCCCGTCGCTGGACCCCGTCGTCGGCACGCTCGCCGCGTTCGGCACGTTCGCGGTCGGCTTCATCGGGCGGCCGATGGGCGGCATCGTATTCGGCCACTTCGGCGACCGCATCGGCCGCAAGTCGATGCTGATGATCACGCTGCTGCTGATGGGCGTGCCGAGCATGATCATCGGGCTGATCCCGTCGTACGACCGCATCGGCTACTGGGCCGCCGCCCTGCTGATCGCGATGCGCTTCCTGCAGGGGATGGCGGTCGGCGGCGAATGGGGCGGCGCGGTGCTGATGGCCGTCGAACACGCGCCGAAGGGTCGCAAGGGGCTGTTCGGCAGCCTGCCGCAAACGGGCGTCGGGCTCGGGCTGATCCTCTCGTCGCTCGCGATGGCCGCGGTGGCCGCGCTGCCGGAAGCCGACATGCTGTCGTGGGGCTGGCGCGTGCCGTTCCTCGCGAGCATCGCGCTCGTCGGCCTCGGCTGGTTCATCCGCGCGAAGGTGCCCGAGTCGCCGGACTTCGAGAAGATGCAGCGCCAGGGCAAGGCCGAGAAGTCGCCGGTGACGGCCGCGCTGCGTCGCCATCCGCGCGAGGTGCTGACGATCGTCGGCGCGCGCGCCGCCGAGAACACGTGGTTCTACATGGTCGTCACGTTCGCGCTCGCCTATGCAACGCAGCAGCTGCGTCTGCCGAAGGCCGAAATGCTGCACGCGATCACGGCCGGCGCGGCGCTGTCGCTCGTCACGATGCCGCTGTGCGGGCATCTCAGCGACCGCATCGGCCAGCGCCGGATGTTCGCGATCGGCCTCGTGCTGATGTGCGCGTTCGCGGCACCGTTCTTCATGATGCTCGGCACGCAGCAGACGTCGTACGCATGGTGGGCGATCGTGCTCGGCCTCGGCGTCGTGTTCCCGATTCTTTATGCGCCGGAGTCGCTGCTGTTCGCGCAGCAGTTCCCCGCCGAGATCCGCTACAGCGGCATCTCGCTGTCGGTGCAGCTCGCCGGCGTGATCGGCGGCGGCTTCGCGCCGATGATCGCGACGTCGCTGCTCAAGGCCGGCGGCGGCCAGCCGCACTACGTGATCGCGTACCTCGTCGGCTTCGGCGTATTCGCGCTCGTGTGCACCGCGCTGATGCGTCCGGCACGTCCCTGACGCATCGACGCACGCCGGCCCGTCCTTACCCGGTTTCCATTCGACTTGCCGTCCGCCGTGGCTGCACGCGCGACGGACGCAAGCCACCTCTTTTTCGTCGCACCATCGTTTTCCGGAGAGTTCCATGAACGCCGCAGTTCCCCAGACCACCCTCGCCCTGCCCACCGCCAAGCTGCTGATCGACGGCGCGTTCGTCGATTCGCAAAGCGCCGAATGGGGCGACATCGTCAACCCCGCGACGCAGGAAGTGATCGGCCGCGTGCCGTACGCGACGCTCGACGAGGTCGATGCCGCGATCGCGTCCGCCCAGCGCGCTTTCCAGACCTGGAGGACGACGCCGATCGGCGCGCGGCTGCGCATCATGCTGAAGTTCCAGGATCTGGTGCGCCGCAATCTCGAACGGATCGCGCACACGCTGACGGCCGAGCAGGGCAAGACGCTGCCTGACGCGCAGGGCGACATCTTCCGCGGCCTCGAAGTGGTCGAGCATGCGTGCTCGATCGGCACGCTGCAGCAAGGCGAGTTCGCGGAGAACGTCGCGGGCGGCGTCGATACCTACACGCTGCGCCAGCCGATCGGCGTGTGCGCGGGCATCACGCCGTTCAACTTCCCCGGCATGATCCCGCTGTGGATGTTCCCGATGGCCATCGTGTGCGGCAACACGTTCGTGCTGAAGCCGTCTGAACAGGATCCGCTGTCGACGATGCAGCTCGTCGAGCTCGCGATCGAGGCCGGCGTTCCGCAAGGTGTACTGAACGTCGTGCACGGCGGCAAGACGGTGGTCGATCGCCTCTGCACGCACCCGGACATCAAGGCGATCTCGTTCGTCGGCTCGACGCGCGTCGGCACGCACGTCTACAACCTCGGCAGCCAGCACGGCAAGCGCGTGCAGTCGATGATGGGCGCGAAGAACCACGCAGTCGTGTTGCCGGATGCGCATCGCGAGCAGGCGATCAACGCGCTGGTCGGCGCGGGCTTTGGCGCGGCCGGCCAGCGCTGCATGGCGACGTCGGTCGTCGTGCTGGTCGGCCGCGCGCGCGACTGGCTGCCCGATCTGGTCGAGAAGGCGAAGGCGCTGAAGGTCAACGCCGGCGCCGAAGCCGGCACGGACGTCGGCCCGGTCGTGTCGAAGGCGGCGAAGGCGCGCATCCTGTCGCTGATCGACGCGGGCGTGAAGGAAGGCGCGACGCTGCTGCTCGACGGCCGCGACGTGAAGGTGCCGGGCTACGAGCACGGCAACTTCGTCGGCCCGACGATCTTCTCGGGCGTGACGACCGACATGTCGATCTACACGGAAGAAATCTTCGGGCCGGTGGTGGTCGTGATGGAAGTCGACACGCTCGACGAAGCGATCGCGCTCGTGAACCGCAACCCGATGGGCAACGGCGTCGGCCTCTTCACGCAGAGCGGCGCGGCCGCGCGCAAGTTCCAGAGCGAGATCGACGTCGGCCAGGTCGGCATCAACATCCCGATCCCGGTGCCGGTCCCCTACTTCAGCTTCACCGGCTCGCGCGGCTCGAAGCTCGGCGATCTCGGCCCGTACGGCAAGCAGGTCGTGCAGTTCTACACGCAGACGAAGACGGTCACCGCGCGCTGGTTCGACGACGACGCGACGGCAGGCGGCGTGAACACGACGATCGCGCTGCGCTGATTGCGAAGCATGGGACCGGGCGAAGCGCTTAAGCGTCTAGTTCGGTTGATCGCGAAGCATGGGACTGGACCGAGCGCTAAAGCGTCAAGTTCGGTTGATCGCGAAGCATGGGACCGGACAAAGCGCTGAAGCACCAAGTCCGGTCGACCGCGAAGCATGGGACCGGACTAGGCGCTGAAGCGCCAAGTCCGGTCGACACTGGAGCCTGTACATGGAAATTGCATTCATCGGACTCGGCAACATGGGCGGCCCCATGGCCGCCAACCTGCTCAAGGCCGGCCACGCGCTGACGGTGTTCGACCTCGACGCGAACGCAGTCGACGCCGCAACACGCGCAGGTGCGACGGCGGCCGCGTCGCCGCGTGACGCAGCCGCCCGCGCGGCGCTGGTGATCACGATGCTGCCGGCCGCGCAGCACGTGCGCGCGGTTTATCTCGGCGACGACGGCGTCCTGGCCGGCGCGCGCGCCGGCGCAACGTTCGTCGACTGCAGCACGATCGATCCGGGCACCGTGCGCGCAGTGGCCGACGCCGCCGCGCAACGCGACTTCCTGCTCGCCGATGCGCCCGTGTCGGGCGGCACCGGCGGCGCGCAGGCCGGCACGCTGACCTTCATGGTCGGCGCGGAAGGCGCGCTGTTCGAGCGCATCCGCCCCGTTCTGCTCGACATGGGGAAGAACGTCGTGCACTGCGGCGGCACAGGCACCGGGCAGATCGCGAAGATCTGCAACAACCTGCTGCTCGGGATCTCGATGATGGGCGTGTCGGAAGCGATGGCGCTCGGCGCCGCGCTCGGCATCGATCCGGCCGTGCTGGCCGGCATCATCAACACATCGACCGGCCGCTGCTGGAGCTCGGACGCATATAACCCGTACCCGGGCGTGAACGACGCGGCGCCCGCCGCGCGCGGCTACTCGGGCGGTTTCGCCGCGAACCTGATGCTGAAGGATCTCGGGCTCGCGACCGAAGCCGCGCGCAGCGCACGGCAGCCGGTATGGATGGGCGCGCTCGCGCAGCAGCTTTATCAGTCGATGAGCCAGCAGGGGCTCGGCGCGCTCGACTTCTCCGCCTGCGTGAAGCTGTACGAGGCGCACCCCGCGTAACGCGGCCGACGGACGTGCGCCGACCCGCGATGCCCTTCACGGCATCGCGGGTCGATTCACTTCCGGAGCAGCGCGGGCGCGCAGGCCGCGGCCGCACGGGCGACGCGGCGCTTATCCGCGCGGGTTCGACGCCGTCTCGAAGGTCGGATGGCACTCGAACGCGAGTTCCGAGCGCGCGTCGACGCGGCGGCCGCCGGTCACGGACTCCTGCTTCAGGCTCGCGCGCATGCCGCGCTGCGTGCAGTAGTTGGTCGCTTCGTTGACGGCTTTTTCATGGGCGTCGGCCCACGTCGTCGACACGCCGAGCGTGCGCGTCGTCACGGTGAAGACATTCGGGTTCGACGTCGTGGTCACGTCGGAAGCGGTCGAACACGCGGCGAGCAAGCATGCAACAGCCGCGATGGTCAACCCTCGCAGGGATCGAAAAGGTACAGGGATAGACATGGGGGGCAAGCGCACGTCGATTCGACGGCATTGAGCAACATAGGCGACAGTATGCCTGCCGGATTGCCGAAGATCATGCCCTTTTCGGTGAACACATTGTTTCGAATGGTTAAACGATGGGTGATCCCGGCAAGATTTACGGGCCGCATCGCGCGTGGCGTTGCCCCGTGAGTCGCCTTTCCCGGCCGCCGAGCGGCTTCGTCACGTGCGCCGGTCAATGCGAGCGCGCCCGCCGGATTCTCGCCGAGGCTTCCGCCAGGTTTTGCCACGCCGGTTGACCGGGCGCGTAGCGCGCGCGGATATATGCGGCAAGCTCGGCCATCTGCCGGTATTCGAACGCGTCGCGCAAGCCCGGCATGTCGCCGAGCGCGTCGGTGGCCGGATGATCGATCCCGTCGTGCAGCACACGCAGCAGGTTGTCGGGCACCGCGTCGCTGACGCTCGTGTTGAGCCCCATCAGCGGACGCACGCCGAAATCACCGGCGACGCCACGTCGTCGCGCGACCGCACGATTCTCCTCATATCGATGCGCACGCAACGATATGCGCGAACGTCGTCGCCCGCGGCGCACAACGGTCGACGTTTGAAACGCTCTTGCTGCGCGCGTCGCTGTCTCGCTGGTTGCATCGCCTTTTTACAAGCATGCAACGCCGACTCGCACGATCCGGCACGGCACGCAACTGCCCGGCGTGCCACACCTTCGCCATACGGGCGCCCGCGCCGATTCCGTCGCGTGGGCATGTCGCTTGCGACATCCATGCGCCCGCCGCCCCGGCGGACGGCAGTTCCTTCCTTCAATCCGGCGCTGCGTACCGCGCGATGCCTCGCGCGGCGACACCGCATCGCAATCAGGCTCCCTGAGCGAGAGGACAACAATGAAATCCATTCGAACGATAGCGGCCCTGTGCTCGGTCATTTCCGTGCTCGCGGCATGCGGCGGAGACGGCAACGACGTCGGCACCGAACTCGGCATCTCGAAACCGCAGGCGCGCTTCATCAACGCGGTGCCGGCCGGCCCGAATCTCGATTACTACCTGAATGCGAAGGTCGATGCGTCGGGTGTCGCGTACAAGGGCGTGACCCGCTATCACGACATCGACTCGGGAACGACGACCGCAAGCTACGACATCTCGGGCACGACCGCGACGGTCGCGTCGCAATCATTCGGCGCGGCGAACGGCCATCACTACACCACGATCGCGTTGCCCAGCACGTCGTCGGCGATTTCGGTGATCGACGATCCGTTCGACAAGCAGCTCCTGTCCGACAAGGCGCGCGTGCGCAGCTTCAACGCGTCGCCGAACGCGCAGAACGTCGACGTGTACGTCGTGCCTCCCGGCACCGACATCAACACGCAAAGCCCGACGCTGGCGGGCGCCGCGTATCAGAACGCCGTGCCGGCATCCGGACAGGATTCGATCTACCTGAACGGCGGCAGCTACCAGGTGATCGTCACGACGGCCGGCAGCAAGTCGCCGATCCTGAAGACCGCGCCCGTGAGCATCAACAACAACGCCGACTGGCTGCTGGTGACGATTCCGTCGGGCGGCATCGGCGACGTGACACCGAACGACATCCACGTGCTCGTCGCGCAAGGCAACGATGCGGACACGTCCGCGCAGGAACTCGGCCCGCAGTAATGGCCATCGGCGGACCGCCGGCCGGCGGTCCGCCCGGCACCCGTCGATACGTCAGTCGGTCCGCTCGAGGCGGATCACGTGCTCGGCGCGCGAGCCGTTACCGTGCTCGACATTGACGTCGCCGACGTACCGGACGCGCCAGCCCGGCCGCGTCGCGATCTGCGGCACGTTACCGCTCGGCCGGCTCTCGATCCCGCCGAGCCCTTCGTCGGGCGTGTCCACCGCGTCATCGAGCGACGCGTTCGAATAGATCACGTTGTCGTGCCACTCGGTCGCGCCTGCGCGTGCCTCCAGGCCCTTGCCGTCGACGTCGACCGTGTTGTCGGTCATCGCCATGTTCGCGTTGTCGAGCGTGACGATCCGGCCGGCCGCGCGACGCACGGGGTCGCCGCTGTCGACTGGATGTGCGTCGACGTCGATCGGCGGCAGGCCGGTCGGCATTTTCGCCGCGACCGCCTCCGGGGTCAGCGGCCGCTTCGCGACCTCGGCAGCCTGGGTCGCCGCATCCGGCATGTCGCCGGCCGCCGGCGTCTTCACCGGGCTCTTCTCGATCTGTTCCCGCTGCTGTTGCGGGGTTGGATTCGATTCCGCGTTCTGCATCGCACCTCCTTGGTCCCGACGGCATGCGCCGGCATGACAAGGCCGGCGCCGCGCCGGGAATCGCTACAACGGTCCTTGCAAATCTTTCACGCGCAGCGCACCGTCCGCGCGCGGCGTGGGACGCACGTACCGAGCCGGAATGCCGTCACGGCCGGGCACGGGCAACCCGCCCGCGCACGCCGCGCGCACCCGCCGATCAACCACCGCTTGCGCCCGTTGGCGCGGATGCCGCGCCCGGCATGCTCGCCTCGCCGCCGGCCGCGCCGCTGCCCGGCATGGCCGACGGTGCGGTGGACGGCGCCGGCGCCATGCCGCCGGTGGCACTCGTGTCCGAACTCGCACTGGTGCCGGTGTCGCTCTTTTTCTGACAACCCGCACCCGCTGCCAGACCGGCGATCAGGATGCCGGCGAAGACGGCCCGCGATACGTGACGAATGGAATATCGCTGCATGACACCTCCGCTGATGTCGATGTGGATGGAACCCTTCAATTCGCAATTCGCGTGCCTCGCCGCCGATCCAGCCCCATTCATTTTTCAAATGACGCCCAGCCGAATATTTGATTTCCCATCGCCGTGCCCGCCGCCCATACTCGCGAACAAATCCGAGACATAACGTCCACGGCGGCCGGACCCGCGCTGCGTGCACACGCTGCCGGTTCGCGCGCCGCGCATGGAAGGAGACAAGGCGTGCAACTGGAAGCCACCCACCGCGCGGACATCGTGCTCGGCGCGGACGACGCATTGCATCGAACCGATACGGCCGCCCGCGATCCCGCGCTGAGCCCGCGACTACACAATTCCGATCTCGCGCCGACCAAGGCCGAGGGCCGCACCTGGGGCCGCTACAGCATCTTCGCGCTGTGGACCAACGACGTGCACAACATCGCGAACTACTCGTTCGCGATCGGCCTGTTCGCGCTCGGCCTGTCGGGCTGGCAGATGCTCGCGTCGCTCGCGATCGGCGCCGTGCTCGTGTATTGCTTCATGAACCTCACCGGCTACATGGTTCAGCGCGATGACGCCGTTCTCCTGGCTGCTCGGCGCGGCCGTCGCGGGCAGCGTGTACTGGCTGACGGCCGATCGCAAACGGCAATACGAGGAGCGCTCGGGCGAACACATCGCGGTCGCCTGCGCCCGACACTGAACGCAGCATACGGAGTGCACCGATGAGAATCCTGGTAGTCAACGTCAACACGACCGAATCGATCACCGACGCCATCGCCGCGCAGGCGCGCGCCGCCGCATCGCCCGGCACGGAGATCGTCGGGCTGACGCCGCGCTTCGGCGCGGAGTCGGTCGAGGGCAACTTCGAGAGCTACCTCGCGGCGATCGCCGTGATGGACCGCGTGTTGAACTACGACGAGCCCTACGACGCGGTGATCCAGGCCGGCTACGGCGAACACGGCCGCGAAGGGCTGCAGGAACTGCTGACGGTGCCCGTCGTCGACATCACCGAAGCGGCCGCGAGCGTCGCGATGCTGCTCGGCCACCGCTATTCGGTCGTCACGACGCTCGACCGCACGGTGCCGCTGATCGAAGATCGCCTGAAGCTCGCCGGACTCGATGCGCGCTGCGCGTCGGTGCGCGCGAGCGGTCTCGCGGTGCTCGAACTCGAGGAGAACCCGGCCCGCGCGATCGAGTCGATCGTCGACCAGGCCGCGCGCGCGGTGAAGGACGATCACGCGGAAGTGATCTGCCTCGGCTGCGGCGGGATGGCCGGCCTCGACCGGCAGATCGAGGAATGCACGGGCGTGCCCGTCGTCGACGGCGTGTCGGCCGCAGTCGCCCTCGCCGAGTCGCTGGTGCGACTGAAGCTGAAGACGTCGAAGGTCCGCACGTATGCGCCGCCGCGTCCGAAGCGGATCGTCGGCTGGTCGGGCACCTTCGCTAAATGACCGGCCGCGCGAACGCGTAGCGACATGCGGGACGCACCGGAACCGAACGGCCTTGCCCTCGACGCGTCCGACGCAACGGGCGCGCTCGACGTGCTGGACGCGCGGCTGATGCGCATCCTGCTCGTGCTGCTCACCGAGCGCACCGTGTCGCGCGCAGCCGTGCGGCTGAACATGTCGCAGCCGGCGACGAGCGCGGCGCTCAAGCGCCTGCGCACGCTGCTCGGCGACCCGCTGCTGGTGCGCAGTCGCTACGGGATGGTGCCGACCGAGTTCGGCGCGCGGCTGATCGAGCCGCTGCGCAACGCGCTGCGCGTGATCGACTTCATCCGCATCCAGCAGCCGACCTTCGACGCGCGCACGTCGGTGCGCACCTACCGGATCGGCTGCCCCGACTACCTGAACGTGCTGTTCGTGCCGAAGCTCGTCGCGCTGTTCCGCGAACGCGCACCGAACGCGCAGCTCGTGTTCCATCCGCTCGGCGACGGCTTCGACGACGAACGGGCACTCGCCGACGGCGAGCTCGACGTCGTGATCGACAACCGCCCTGCCCGCTCGTCGCGGTTCCGGCAGGACGAGCTGTTCGACGATCGCGTCGTGTGCCTGATGCGTGCGACGCATCCGTTCGCGCGGCGTGGCGCGATGACGGCCGCCGAATTCGCGCAGGCGCCGCAGCTGTGCCCGACGCCGTCGTGGCTCGAAGCATCCGGCGCGATCGACCGGCAGCTCGAACGCGTCGGCCTGCAGCGGCGGATCGTCGTCACGCTGCCGCACTTCGAACTCGCCGCGCATGCGCTGGTGCGCTCCGATCTGATACTGACCACCACGCACCGGCTCGCGCGCCACTACGCGAAGCTGCTGCCGCTCGGCGCGGTTGCGCTGCCGGCCGAGCCGCCCGACATCGTGTACCGGATCACGTGGAACGAATCGGGATCGTGCGTCGACGGCGTGCGCTGGCTGCGCGCACTGATCGCCGAAGCGACGCGCAGCTGGCTCGACGCGGAGGCTGCACAGCCGGCCGTTGTGGCGGTCGCCGCGAACTCGGACGCGGATGCCGATGCGGACACGCGAACGAACGCGCCGATCGCCGGCCAGCAGGCTCGACATGAACGGCGCCGGGGCGGCCGCGACCTTGGCTTCTCCCCGCCGCCACGCACCGCACTCACGCGAACAAACGAATAAGTATTTCGCGATTCGATGTTTGCCGGCGCGAAACCGATTCCGTAACCTGCCCGGCAGCCGCGCGGCGTGCGCGCGGATCACCGAGGACCCGCCGTCGATGACTTCTTCCCCCGCCCCGGCCCGCCGCCGCGCCCTGCTGCGCGTGGCCGCCCTCACCGCCGCACCGCTGCTCGGCACCGCCGCACTGCCCGTGCGCGCGGCCGGCCCCGATCTGTCGAACGTCACCCTGGTGCTCGGCGATCAGGCCGGCGGCCTGCGCGCGCTGGCCGACGCCTCTCGCGTGCTCGACGGCGTACCGTACCGGTTTCGCTGGGCGAATTTCCAGGGCGCGGCACCGTTGTTCGAAGCGCAGCGCGCGGGCGCGATCGATCTCGCGCCGGCCGGCGACCTGCCCGTCCTCACGGCCGCGCTCGGCGATCCGGCGTTGCGGATCGTCGCGACGCGCGTCGGCTCACCGGCGTCGCTCGGCATCGTCGTGCAGCCCGATTCGCCGGTGCGCACCGTCGCCGACCTGAAGGGGCGCACCGTCGTCGTGTCGTCGGCGCGCGGCAGCATCTCGCAATACCAGCTGTACGGCGCGCTGCGCGAACATGGCCTCGCACCGGGCGACGTCGACGTGCGCTTCGTGCTGCCGGTCGATGCGTTCGCCGCGTTCGAGGCGAAGCAGATCGGCATCTGGGCGACCTTCGATCCGTATTACGGGCACGTGGTGCGGCGCGGCGCGCGCATCGTGCGTGACGGCAGCGGGATCAATTCGGGGCTCGCGTTCCTCACGTCGCCGGTCGACACGCTCGACGATCGATCGAAGCGCGCGGCGCTGTCGGACGTGCTTGCGCGGCTGACTCGCGCCGGCCAGTGGGCCTTGTCGCACCCTGTCGATTACGCGGCCGTCTATGCGTCGCTCACGCGCCTGCCGCGCGATGCGGCCGCCGACATCGTGCGCCGGGCGGCGCTCGCGCAGCGCGGCGTCACCGGCGCGGATATCGACGTGCTGCAGCGTGTCGCCGACCGCGCAGCCGCGGATGCGATCCTGCCAAAGCGCGTCGACGTCGCGTCGATCGCGGTGCGCAACCTGTCGGCCGCATGACCGGCTTCACGCGCGCTCAACGCGGCTTCGACATGTCGAGATCCGGCACGTCGTCGCCGAACGTCGACGCGACCAGCGTGCGCATCGCGACGGACGCATCCCGCTGCCGCTGCATGAAAGTATCCGCGCGCGCGCCGAGGACATGCGGGCGAATTCCGGCTGCCATGCACCGCCGTTCCGCGTCATGCAGCGACGCCATTCGCGCACGGTCTTCCGGCCCCCTGCAGGTTCTCCGGAATTGGCGCATCGTATCGGTTCGTCAACGCCAGCACCGGCGCGCGGGGATTCGCCCGCGTGCGCGTTGCGGCGCGGCGTGCCCGTCGGCGCGCACCCCCTTCCTGGAGGACCCACGATGTCGAAAAGCCCCTATACGCCCTCTCGTCCGGTGAAGTCTCCGGGCCCCGATCACCCGATCACGATCGAACCGCATCCATCGCGCGTCGTGGTCAAGGTGGCCGGCAAGATCGTCGCCGATACGCGCCACGCGCTGGCGCTGCGCGAGGCCAGCTATCCGGTCGTGCTGTACGTTCCGCGCGAGGACGCCGACATGGCGCTGCTGCAACGCACCGACCATACGACGTACTGCCCGTACAAGGGCGATTGCGCGTATTACTCGATTCCCGTCGGCGGCGAACGCGCGACCAACGCGGTGTGGACGTACGAGCACCCGCACCCGGCCGTCGAATCGATTCGCGCGCACCTCGCGTTTTACCCTGATCGCGTCGACTCGATCGAGGAAAGCCCACTCGGCACCGATTGAATACGGCGGCGCCCTGCCGGCTCGTCGTTCACGTATCGTCCGGCCGCTGATTTGCATATGCGGATTCATTGGTTGGCCGCCGATTCGCGCGGCCGTATCGTCGTGCATCCGGCGCGGGCCGGCCGGCCGCGCGCAGCGTACGCACCCGGCTGCGCCCTGTGCCGGTCGCGCCGCAAGTGCGCTCCCATGAACCCGCCAGCAGGACGCCTCGATGAACGACACACCGCACGCAGATCTTGAAACGACCCCGGCAAATCCGCGACGCCGCCAGTGGCTGCACGGCGCGGCCGCCGGACTGGCCGGGCTCGCGCTCGGCCCGCTCGCGGGCACGCCTGCACTGGCGCAGGGCAGCGACAAGCGGCTGCGCATCGGTTTCCAGAAATACGGCAACTTCGTCGTGCTCAAGGCGCGCGGCACGCTCGAGAAGCGGCTCGCGAGCCAGGGCGTGACGGTCCAATGGCTTGAGTTCCCGGCCGGCCCGCAGTTGCTCGAGGGGCTGAACGCCGGCGCGATCGACGTCGGCACGGTCGGCGAGACGCCGCCGATCTTCGCGCAGGCCGCGGGCGTCGACTTCGTCTATCTCGGCAACGAACCGCCCGCGCCGCAAGGCGAGGCGATCGTCGTGCTGCCCGATTCGCCGATCCGAACCGTCGCGCAGCTGCGCGGCAAGAAGGTCGCGTTCAACAAGGGTTCGAACGTCCACTATCTGCTCGTGAAGGCGCTGGAGCATGCGGGCCTCACGTATGCCGACATCCAGCCGATCTATCTGACGCCCGCCGACGCGCGCGCCGCGTTCGTGCAGCGCAACGTCGACGCGTGGGTGATCTGGGATCCGTACCTGGCGGCCGCCGAACGGCAGCTCGGCGCACGCGTGGTCGCGAACGGCGACGGGCTCGTGCGCAACACGCAGTACTACCTCGCGGCGCGCAAGTATGCCGCCGCGCAGCCGCAGGTGCTGCGCACGCTGCTCGACGAAGTCGACGCGGTCGATCGCTGGGGACGCGACCACGTTCAGGAAGTCGCCGCGCAACTGTCGCCACTCGTCGGCCTCGACGCGCCGACGCTCGAAGTCGCGCTCAAGCGCACCGGCTATGGCGTGCAGCCCATCACCGATGCGACGCTCGCGTATCAGCAGAACATCGCAGACGCGTTCAGCGCACTGAAGCTGATTCCCGGCAAGGTGACGGTGGCCAACGCACGCTGACGCTGCGTCGCTTTAGGGCGAACACGTCGCGCCGGTTCGCCGCCACTCGTCGTAATCGGTAACGAGGCCCGCATCGTCGACCGCGATATCGGCCGCATACGTGCCGCTCTCGTAGCGGTAAACGTGCTCCGCCGTGCGCGCATAGCGCTGCTCGCCGCGCACGATTTCGAACGCGGGAAATCGCAGCCAGGCCGTGTGGATGACGGCCGACGCACCGACCGCCAGCCCGAGACGCCGGATCGGCAGCGTATTGGTCGACGGACTGAAGCCGAGATCGATGTCGGTCGCGCCCGCGAGGGCCGGCGCGTCGACGCCGTCGATCGTCCAGCGCCCCGCGTCGCGTTCGATTGCGAATCGCAGGGCCGGCGCTGCGCCGAGCCAGACCGTCACGTGCACCGATCGCGTCAGCCAGTCGGCGCCGCACGCGATCGTATAGTCGACGCGAAACGGCGTGCCGTCGATCGCGCCCGCCACCGCGCCCGACAGGTCGATGCCCGCGCGCGTCTCGACGAGCCGGCACCATTCGGCCGCGTGCCAGGTCTGCGTGACCTGCCACGCGACGCATCGCGTGCGCGGTGCTTCGTCACGTTGCGTCATGTCGCCTCCCGTCGATTGCATGAACCGGATTTTCACTCACGGTGTCGGTGATCTGATGCGCCTCTGGCGCGTGCCGACGAACCAATACCGAGTATCGGTTCGTCGCGCATCCGCTCGGCACAGTCGACCGCATGCTCGTGGCCGCCCACACTTGTCTTGACCGCTTCGGCCCGATCGAAACGAAGGCCGATCTGGTGAAGCACCCGTTCATCCGCGTCAAGGGCATCCTCGCGAAAGAGCAGTTGCCGCTGCAAAGCCAAGACAAGACGCGCGAATACGCTCGAATCAGCGCGGATCCAGACAGTGACGACGACGAGCCATTGGCGCCCGATGTTCGACACGATCCTGGCCGGCGGCGGCCTCGGCGTCGTGCAGGCACCGGCCCGCGTCAATGCGCGCGCGCACGGCAAGTCACGCGCGCCGCATCACCACGCCTGCCGATAGATCGCCAGCGCATCGGCTTCCGTGACTTCGCGCGGATTGTTCACGAGCAGGCGCGTCTGCAGCATCGCGTCCGACGCCATCCTCGGCAGGTCGCCCTCGCCGATGCCGACCTCGCGCAGCGTGCGCGGAATGCCCGTCGCGACGATCAGGCGATCGATCTCGTCGATCAGCGCCTGCGTCCTCGCTTCGTCGCTACCGCTCGCCGACGGCGCGACGATCGCCGTGAGCTCCGCATACAGCGGCGCGGCAGCCGGTGCGTTGAAGCGCAGCACATGCGGCAGCACGAGCGCGTTCGACAGCCCGTGCGGCACGTGGAAAATGCCGCCGACCGGATAGGCCAGCGCATGCACGGCCGCGACCGGCGCGTTCGCGAAAGCCTGGCCGGCGAACATCGCGCCGACCAGCATCGCTTCGCGCGCGTGCCGGTCGCGGCCGTCGTCACATGCCTTCAGCAGGTTGCGCGACAGCAGCGTCAATCCCTGCACGGCCAGCATGTCGGACACCGGATTCTTGAGCCTCGACGACGTATAGGCCTCGATCGCATGCACCATCGCGTCGATGCCCGTCGCGGCCGTTGCCGCGCGCGGCAGCCCGAGCGTCAGCTCGGCGTCGAGGATCGCGACGTCCGCGAACAAGTGCGGCGACACGACGCCCATCTTGCGCGCCTCGCCGACCGTGACGATCGACACGGCCGTCACTTCGGAGCCGGTGCCGGCCGTCGTCGGCATCTGAACGAGCGGCAGCCGAGACGTTGCCACCTTGTCGACGCCGTACATGTCGGCCAGCGCCTGCCGCCCCGGCGCGAGCACCGCGATCAGCTTCGCGACGTCCATCGACGAACCGCCGCCGAGGCCGAGCACGATTTCCGCATCGGCCGCCACCGCCCGCGCGGTCGCCTCGAGCACGACGTGCTCGGGCGGATCGGCGATCACGTCGTCGATCACGGTCACCTGCCAGCCGTGCGCGGCGAGGCTCTCCAGCGCGGGCGCAAGCACGCCGCTGCGATGCAGGAACGCGTCCGTGACGACGCATAGCCGCGCGAGCGCCGGAAAGCGTTCGCGCAACAGCGGGCCGAGCCGGCGCGCGGCGCCGAATTCGACGATTTGCGTCGGAACGGTACGGAATTGAAACGGGTTCATCGGGCGTCTCCCGGTGGCGTCGCCGTGCCGGTGTCCGGCTGCACCATGTAGCGCGTCACGTCGCGACGATCGAGCAACGGAAAGATCGCGCCGACACCGATCCGCTGGAAATGCGGCGTTTCCCGATGGACGTCGAGGCCGTCGGCATCGCGGTAGCGCTCGAGGATCACGATGTGGTCGGGATCGACCGGCGACCGGAAGTACGCATAGTCGAGGTTTTTCGGCTCGGTGCGCGTGGCTGGCGCGAGCTCGGCCAGCAGTTCGATCACGCGGTCGCCGTTGCCGGGTTTCGCGAAGTAATGCGCGATGACCTGCAGGTAAGGTTCGTTCATGCTGCGCTCCGTATTCGCCAGCGGCCCGTCATGACGGGTCGCCATTCCACAATGCGAGGTTGATCGTCGAAGGTGGCGGTCGGCGGCCCGACACGATGGATGCCGACGCCCAGACGTCGCATTGTATTGAATCGGCGCCGTGCGCGCAGCGCATCGTCATGCACGCGACGGCAGCGCTTCGCGCGATCGGTTCGCGGCAGGTCCGTCGCATGCCGGCGCGATGCCCTGGCCGGCCGGCTTTGCGCGCGTCACGCACGCCGCTGCTCCGGCCGCTACCACGGCACGGTGCGCCCCTGGTAATCGAGGTATTCGAGCCCCGCGCGCCGTTGTTTCTCGATCAGTACGTTCACGAGGCTCGGCACGCTTTCGTCGATCGTCAATCGCGCATCGGGCCCGCCGAGTTCCGTGCGGACCCAGCCCGGCGCCATCAGCACCATCGCGCGCGGCGTGCCGGCCTGGCGCGCCGCGAAACTGCGCATGAACTGGTTCAGCGCGGCCTTGCTGCCGCGGTAGACCTCGCGCATTCCGCTCACGTTGTTCGCGACACTTCCCTGCCCCGACGACATCGCGCCGATCAGGCCGTCCGCGGTCACGAGATCCTGCAGCGCCTCGATCACGCGCATCGGCGCCAGCGCATTCGTGATCATCACGCGCACGAATTCGTCGGTCGTGACTTCGCCGATCGTTTCGTTCGGATCGTTGGTCGTGCCGGCGTTCACGAACAGCATGTCGAAGCGCCGGCCCGACAAGCGCACGCGCAGCGCGGCCAGTTGTTCCGGCTCGCAGATGTCGAGCGTCTCGACCTCGAGCCTTCCGTCGAAGCGTTCGGCGAGCGCGTGCAGCTGCGTGCGCCCCGATGCCGCGCGCACGGTTCCGATAACGTGCCAGCCCTTGTTCAGGAACTGTTCCGCCATCGCGAGCCCGAGGCCGCGCGAGGCCGCGACGAGCAGGATCGAGGGCGCCCTTTGGTTCGATACGGTCGATTGCATGGATTTCACCTTTGCCGGCGTTCGTCATCCGGCCACTATAGGCGCGCACCATCACATGCACCAGACGCACCGAACACAATCCATAGTTGCATCGAACGCCCTGTCATGGCGTGCGATGCCGTATGCTGTCCGGATGGAAGACATCGACCTGAACCTCGTCACCGCGCTCGACGTGCTGCTGACCGAAGGGAGCGTGACCGGCGCCGCGCGCCGGCTCGGACTGAGCACCTCCGCGATGAGCCGCACGCTCACGCGGCTGCGCACCGCCACGGGCGACCCGCTGCTCGTGCGCGCCGGACGCCGGCTCGTGCCGACGCCGCACGCATCGGCGTTGCGCGATCGCGTGCATGCCATCGCGAGCGATGCCCGTGCCGTGCTTCGTCCGGCCACGGCCGATCCCGACATGGCCACGCTGTCGTCCACGTTCACCATCCGTGCGGCGGCGTCGTTCATGGACATGCTGGCCGGCCCGGTGGTCGCCGCGATCGGCGAAATCGCACCCGGTGTGCGCGTGCGTTTCGTCGCCAGGCTCGACCGCGATCCGGGGCCGCTGCGCGACGGCAGGGTCGACCTGGAAATCGGCAAGCGCGGCGACGACGCGCCCGAACTGCACACGCGCGAGCTCTTTCACGACGGACACGTCGCGGTGGCACGCGCCGGGCATCCGCTGTTCGCGGCGGCCAGGATCACGCCTGCGCGCTACGCGGCCTGCCGTCATGTGATCGCGTCGCAGCTCGGCGACTTCGGCGGGCCGGCGAACGGTCCGGCAGACACGCTCGCGCCCGCCCACATCGTTCAGGTCGTGGTGCCCGGCTATCCCGATGCGATGCGCGTCGCGGCCGGCACCGACCTGATTGCGCTCGTGCCGCGCTCGAGCCTCGGCAACGCATTCACGCCGGGGCTCGTGGACGCGCTCGGGCTGCGCAGCTTCGCGATACCGGTCCGGCTGCCCGAGATCCTGATCTCCGCGCTCTGGCATCCGCGGATGCAGCACGACCCCGTGCATCGCCGCCTGCGCGATGTCGTCATCGACGTGTGCAAACGCGCGTATCCGGCGGCCCGCGCACCGCGCGCACGGGCGCGCGGCACGAAAACCGGCGCCGCCGACTGAAGCATCACGATCCGCACGCAACACCCGCGCCTCACACCAGCCGGCCGCCCCCGTCGATGTGCAGAATCTCGGCATTCATGAAGCGGTTGCCCAGCAGGAACGCGATCGCTTCCCCGACTTCATCGGCGCGACCGACGCGGCCGCCCGGCAACGACGACGCGGCCCCGCCGAGGATCGCGTCGCGCGCTTGCGGGCCGAATGCGTCGTACAGCGGCGTGTCGACGAAACCGGGCGCGACGACGTTCACGCGAATCGGCCTGAGCTCCAGCGCAAGCGACTGGGCCAGCGCCTCGACGCCGCGCACGGCGGCCGCGATGACCGACGTGCCTTGCCCGGACGGACGGTCCGCCAGCTGTCCGCCGGTGAGCACGATCGAGCCGGTCTCGGCCATCAGCGGCAACGCGGCGCGGATCGCATAGACCGGCCCGGCGATACGCTCCTGCAGCGCGGCGAGCAGGTGGTCCGGATCGGCGTCGGCCAGCTTGCCCGCGATGAATCGTCCGGCCGTGACGACCAGATGATCGACGCGCGTCATCGGTTCGAAGACGCGCTGCACGGCAGCCCGGTCCGCGATGTCCGCGACCGCGACACGCGCACCGCCGATCGCCTGCGCGGCGGCCGCGAGCGTCGCACCGGTGCGGCCGACCAGCGTGACGGCCGCCCCTCGCGCCTTCACGGCTGCGGCGGCCGCGAGGCCGACTCCGGAACTCGCACCGAATACCACCACGTGCGCGCCGTCCAGCGCCGCAGATTGCATTGCCTCGTTCATGTCGACTCCTCGTCGGGGATTGAAGATTCCCGGACGTTAGGTCATGCTCCGGCGAGGCAGAACAGGACGAATTCGAATAGGGCTCATGCCCGGGAGGAATAAGGTGGACTCGCTGCGTTCCATGCGTCTGTTCGTGCGCGCCGTCGAACTGGGCAATTTCTCGGCGGTCGCCCGCGAGGAAGGCACCGGCCAGCCGACGATCAGCAAGGTCATCGCCGCGTTCGAGAAAGCGCTCGGCGTGCGCCTGCTCGATCGATCGACGACGAGCGTCGCACCGACCGACGAAGGTCGGCGCTTCTATGAGCGCTGCAAGCGCGTGATCGACGAATACACGAGCGCAGTCGCCGACGTGCGCGGACAGACGCTGCGGCCGGTCGGCAAACTGGTCGTCAATGCGCCGATGGGGCTCGGCGAACTGCGCCTGAATGCACTCGTGCTCGAATTCCTCGCGGCGTATCCGGAGATCGAGATCGAGCTGCATCTGACCGATCGCGTGATCGACCTGGTCGAGGAAGGCGTCGATGTCGCGATCCGCCTCGGCCATGCGCTGCCGCCGGACGCGATCGCGCGCTGCATCGCGACCTCGCCGCGCCTGCTGGTGGCGGCGCCGCGCTATGTCGCGCAGGCATCCAGGATCCGCCGCCCCGAAGATCTCGCCAACCACGACCATGTCGGCTACGCGCGCGCCGGCATCGGCACGGAGCTGGCATTCGAAAGAGGCACGGAGGCCGTCAGCGTGCCCGTGCGCAGCCGGTATCGCGTCAACAGTTCGCTCGCCTTGCGCGAATGCTTCCTCGCGGGCCACGCGGTGGGCAGCGCGCCCGCGTGGCTCGTTCAGGATTTGATCGACGACGGACAGCTCGTCCGGCTGCTGCCGAAGTGGGAGATGGCCGTGCCGCACGCGCTGCATCTCGTCTATGCGTCGCGTCGGTATCTGCCGCTGCGGACCCGCACGTTCCTGGCGTTCATGACGGAGCGGATTCCCGCGTTGCCCGGCTTCCGGGCAACGGAGCGCCCGCCGGGCCGCACGCGCTGACAAACCGGGGCAGTGCCGCGCACTCGACGACACGGATCCGGCACCGCTTTTCCGAATCCCGACCATTGCATCGCGCCGGGGGGCGCCGGCCGGCCCTTCGGCTAAAATGCCGCACTTTCCATCCTGTCCGGCCCGCTCGCCATGCAACCCGCCTCCCCCGCCCGATCTGCCTCCCACGGCACCGACGACGCCGATTCGTCGCACGACCTCGTCTATGGCCCCAATGACCGGCCCGCGCCGATGGTCGCCTTCGTCGCCGCGCTCCAGCACCTGCTGGCGATCATCGTCCCGATCGTCACGCCCGGCCTGCTGATCTGCCAGGCGCTCGGCGTATCGAGCCGCGATACGACCCTGATCGTGTCGATGTCGCTGGTGATTTCCGGTATCGCGACCTTCGTGCAGTGCAAGCGCTTTGGTCCGCTCGGCGCCGGCCTCCTGATCGTGCAGGGCACCAGCTTCAACTTCGTCGGCCCGCTGATCGCCGGCGGCAGCGTGATGGTCAAGCAGGGCACGCCGGTCGAGACCGTGATGGCCGCGATCTTCGGCGTCGTGATCGCCGGTTCGTTCGTCGAGATGGGCGTGTCGCGCATCCTGCCGTTCGTCAAGCGCCTGATCACGCCGCTCGTCACCGGCATCGTCGTGTTGCTGATCGGACTCACGCTGATCAAGGTCGGCCTGATCAGCATGGGCGGCGGCTACGGCGCGATGGCCAACGGCACGTTCGCGAGCGCCCAGAACCTGACGCTGTCGTGCCTCGTGCTCGGCACGATCATCCTGCTGAACCGCGTGCCGATCGTGTGGGTGCGCAGCACCGCGCTTGTGATCGCGCTCGTGATCGGCTATGCCGCGGCCGCGGTGCTGGGCCGCCTCGACTTCACCGGCGTGCGTCAGGCCGCGCTGTTCCAGGTGCCGACGCCGCTGCACTTCGGCATCGGTTTCTCGTGGTCGCTGTTCGTGCCGATGCTGATCATCTACCTCGTCACGTCGCTCGAGGCGATCGGCGACGTCACCGCCACGAGCAAGATCTCGAAGGAGCCGGTCGAGGGGCCGGTGTGGATGCAGCGGATCAAGGGCGGCGTGCTCGTGAACGGCGCGAACTCGCTGCTGGCCGGCGTGTTCAACACGTTCCCGAGCTCCGTGTTCGCGCAGAACAACGGCGTGATCCAGATTACCGGCGTGGCGAGCCGCTACGTCGGCATCTGGATCGCGGGCATGCTCGTGGTGCTCGGCCTGTTCCCAGTCGTCGCGGGCGCGCTGCAGGCCGTACCCGAGCCCGTGCTCGGCGGTGCGGCGATGGTGATGTTCGGCGCGGTGGCCGCATCGGGCATCAACATCCTGTCCGGCATCCAGCTCGATCGCCGCGCGCTGCTCATCATCGCGGTGTCGCTCGCGCTCGGCCTCGGCGTATCGCAAGTGCCGGATATCCTGAACAGCCTGCCGCATGCACTGAAGAACGTGCTGGAATCGGGCGTCGCGACGGGCGGCATCTGCGCGCTCGTGATGAACTGGTTCTTGCCCGAACAGAAGTAACGCGACGGATTCCATCGCAACGCGGCCCGACCGACGGGCCGCGTCGCGCTCGGCGGCTCCGGCTTGGACGGGCGCCCGACTCTCGCTAGAATCGGGTCATGCCTCAAGCTCTCGTCCCCACGAATACGCCGGAAGCCAGTGCGGTTCCCGTCAAGGAACGCGCGACCATCGTCTGCTACCGCGAAGAACAGGTCTTGCTCGTTGCGCGCGTATCGTCGCGCTGGGCGTTGCCCGGCGGCACGATCAAGCGCAGCGAAACGCCGCTCGAGGCTGCACATCGGGAATTGCTGGAAGAAACCGGCATCATCGGCCAGAACCTCGTCTATTCGATGCAGTTCACCGGGCTCGCGAAGGTGCACCACGTGTTCTTCGCGGAAGTCGGCCCGGAGCATACGCCCCAGGCAGGCAACGAGATCGAGAAGTGCAAGTGGTTTCGTGTCGACAACGTCGATGCGCTGCGCGCGAGCATCCCGACGAAGCGCATCGTCGAGCTCGTCTACCGGCACGAAATCCTCAAGTAGGTAGACGCCCCACCCCCACCGGCGCGCACGAGCCGATATCATGCGCCCACGGTCCGTCGTCGCGTTCCCTTCCGAGCGAGCTGCAGATGAACAGTGCGTACACCTACCGCGGATACACCATCGATGTCCGCTGCGAATTCCGGCTCGACGAACCGCGCGACCACGCGCCGCCACCCGCCACGCTTCGGTTCGGATTCGTGGCGGTCGTGCAGGTTCGCGCGGCCGGCTGCGCGCCGCGCCTGCTGGCGCCGGTCCGGCTCGGCGACGATGGCGGCCGCCTGTTCGGCGACACCCTCAACGCGTTGCGCGCGGGCCGGGCGGCCGGCGAAATCATCGTCGACGACCTGCTGGTCGATTCCGGCTCCGCAGACGGGCGCGCGCATTCCTGAGCCGGCGGGCGGCCTGGAGCGTTCGGCGCGGAGACGGTGCCCCGACGCTCAGTTCAGGCGCTTTCGTCGTAGTTCGTGCGTGGAATAGACGACGAGGAAGATCCCCAGCATTGCGATGCCGGATGCCATGAAGTCGTTTGCGGTTCCCATGCTGTTCAGCGATTCCGGGAAAATGCCGAGACTCAGTCCCGCGGCAGCCAGGAGTACGCCTGCCGCTACACCCCACACAGGTCCGGCGGTCTTTTCGATTGTGTTTTTCATACAGCATCCGTCTACAGTCGTTACCTGAACGGTGGCGGCGCATGGCGCACGCGACTGCCGTTCGTGCTTCGACTATAGCGGCGAAATAATCGGGGCGGATTCAGTGCTTTCACCGATCAAGTTTTCGCCGATCGCGAAATGGGCCGTGTTCCCGGACAGGATTCATTCGCCGCGAACCGCATTACCTGCCCTTGCATCGCGAATACCGATCAAGAAGCGTCAATCCTTCCGCTCCGACGGAGAACTCACCGCTGCATCGCATCGGCCATCGTCTACCGCTGCATGAATGTCCGCATCAGCCGGCGCTGGCGTGTAAACCTGCCGGTGTGATTCACCAAGCACGGCGAGTGCCGTTTCAACATGTTGGCGGCCTCCCCACGGATGGCAATCGCGAATGACGTACAGGTCGTGACGACACATCGCTTCGACGCCCACATTTGTTCATGTGCATACCGCATCCCCGGTGGGTCAATTCAGCGTGGACATCAACAGCGTCGCCGATTTAGGTGGCGCCGGACGGCGTAGCGTGTATGCTGAAAGCTCATCAGGAGCACTTCATGACTCCCCACGATGTGATCGCTGTTTTCGAACAACTGAACGCCGAAGGAAGAGCGATGGTCGACATGGACCACGCCTGCGCAGGCTTTGCTGGTTGGCTGGCCGGGGCATGGAACACATTGGGCGAGGACGACATCGCCCTGCTGACGTCTATCGGTGCGACGCTGTATCGAGAAGGGTACGCGCGGCGATACTAGGCGAGCTCAAGGGCCAGACCTGAAAGTTCGCCCGGCAAGGGCAAAGGGCGTATAAGGATCGTATGGCCGCCCCTCCCATCACTGCCGAATCAATTCTTGCTCTATTCCAGCTAGTTGCAGGGCATGAAGAGTGCCGAACGTCCGGCGAGCCGGGAACGATGACGGCGCTGCTTGCTCTTGCCGAGCAACTGGCCACCAATCACCAGACGATGTCGGAGGCGAGTTGGGATGAGGCCGTTCGTGTCGGCGGTTTGCTGCTGCGCGCGGAGATGATGAACAACGATGCTGACATGGTCGCGCTCAAGCTTCTAAGTCGGCTGCGGCGCCGGAAATGAAGCGCCCCGCTTGCGGGCATTCCGTCAATCGGAGGTCGCTCGCCGTCGCCTCATCATTCGGGAAGTGACCACGCGTCCTGATGATCTTGCGCAGTTGCATCGTCAGACTTTCAATGCCATTCGTAACCGGCATGATATAGCCGGTGCCTCGCGTTCCCTCCGCCTTCGCGCGCCTCGATTAGATCCACCGCCTCGACCTCCCTCCCCACCTCAACGCTGAATACCGACGCCCCCGAGTCATCGTCGCGCATCTTCCGCGATCGACGCTGCGCACGCATCGCGACCACGATTTCCCGCAAATCGCGCAGTGGAATATCGGTTCCGTATCGAGCGCGCCCACGTTGATGCGACATGTGCCGACACTATAATTCTTGAAGGTAGATTCGCATTCGAACGGTCATTCCGAACTCATCGAAAAAGGACGCATTGTCGCCACCACCCTGTCCGGTCGTCGGATCGGTAAAGTATGATGATTGCCCGTCCCGCCCATTCCCGCTGCGCCCATATCGGCCGGATGCTCCATCGTCAGCCGCGCGCGAGCGCAGGAGCCACGCATGCAGGACAACCCGCCCATTACCGAAAATCAACTGCTTGCCGCGCTGCCAGACGATGAACGCGCTCACCTCGCCGCTCACCTGACCCTTGTCGACATGCCGTTGGGAAACGTGCTGTACGAATCGGGTGGCCAGCTTCATCACGTCTATTTTCCGACCACGTCGATCGTTTCCCTGCTGTATGTGATGGAGGACGGCTCTTCCGCTGAAATCGCGATCGTCGGCCACGAGGGCATGATCGGCGTGTCGCTGTTCATGGGCGGCGAAACGACGCCGAGCCGCGCCGTAGTACAAAGCGCGGGGCAATGCGATGCAACGCCTGTTGTTGCGCTATACCCAGGCGCTCATCACGCAGATGGCCCAGACCGCGGTGTGCAACCGGCATCACTCGATCGATCAGCAACTGTGCCGCTGGCTGCTGCTCAGTCTCGACCGCCTGCCTTCGAACCAGCTGCGCATGACGCAGGAGCTGATCGCCAACATGCTGGGCGTGCGCAGGTCGGGCGTAACGGAAGCGGCATTGAAGCTGCAAGACGCAGGCCTCATCCGCTACAACTACGGCCATATCGAAGTGCTGGACCGCCCCGGACTCGAAAAGCGCGTGTGCGAATGCTATGGGGTGGTCAAACGCGAATTCGATCGCCTGCTTCCCGATCTGAAGCGACTCTAGCCGCTACTGCACCGCAGATTTCCGTGACGCTCCCGAAGGCGCGAAACCGGAGGATCGACACCGTCGCGCGCTCGACGAGACGGATCAGCTACCTTCAGGCTGCCCAGTATTCCGGTCATGCAACGCGCCGACCCGCGCCGAGCAACCTGCGCTAACGGTGCTTGATGTGGGGCGACTTCCGGTGATGCTTTCGATGGGCCGGTCGGGAAATCATCCTGGTGACACCGCCGATCGACGGCGGATCACTGGCGGGGAAAGTCCCCTCGACCGCTTCGTCGACATTGCGTTCGCTCTTGCCGCCGTTCGTATGCTGCTCTCGATACCTGCTGCGCATATCCACCTCCGTGGAGCTGAGTGCCGGACGAGGCTGGCCCGGATTCGACGGGCTGCGTGCTGGCGCACGCCAGCGTGGAATGCCGCCGGTCACAATGCCAGCATAGGCCCGAACTGAATATTCCGCCGGGCACGCGCATGTTTCGCCGAAACACACCGGACACCGCGGCACGAACACGCTCGCGGCTTCGCATTGCCATCGCATCGACCGGGACCTCGACTCCGCCGGGCCGCGCTGACAAACACGCATGCTGGTCCGCGCACGCTCGGGGGCCGCTCCGGTTCCACTCATCACGCGCACCGATAAACCGTCGGCATCGGACAGACTGAGACTGCGCGTCGCGCGTAGAGCTATGCCACCTGACCGAATTCGCCGCTGACCCAACGAGGCCCGGCGGCTTATCAACGTGTCAACTCAAACTTCTTCGCTATCCTCATGATAGCGTCCGGTTGGATGTCGCGACATGCCTGTAGATTGGCCGCCCGATTGCCCCCGCTCGCACTTTGTACGGTTTCGTACCGCATCGGCCATTCGTCGCGTGTAGCGTTTCAGATATGCCGGCCATCCGAGGGGACGCGCTCGGCAAGAAACGCTCCGCATCAGCGGACGAACGGCTGGATGCCACCGCATGGCAGGCATGTCAGCAGGATTACCGAGGCGCCGAGCATCGCTCTGGCGAGGACATCATGTTGCGAAGCATCCGAAAGTTGCACGGAGACACAGTTCGAGCGAAGAACGGCGATATCGGGCACATCCGCGAGGCGTACTTCGACGATGACAACTGGTGCATCCGTTACCTCGTCGTCGAGACGGGCGACTGGCTACACGACAGGCAGGTGCTGATCTCGCCGTATTCCGTCACACATGCCGAATTCCGCACACTATATGTCAGCCTGACGCAACAGCAAGTGAGAGATAGCCCGAATCTGGACACGCACAAGCCGGTATCCCGCCAGCACGAAATCGAGATCCTGCGTTACTACAACTACCCGACTTACTGGGGCGGCCCGAACCTTTGGGGAATGGGCGCGTACCCGGCTTTCGATCCCGCCGGGCCGTTGCAGGATCCTGAAGCGGGCGATCCGCTTTTCTCGGGCACCGCGCCGCCCAGCGCACCGGCGGATACGCATTTGCATAGCACCGGCGAGGTCGATAGATATCGGCTCGAAGCCGCGGACGGACATATCGGCCACGTGTCGGACTTCATTTACGACGAGGAAGCGTGGGTGATCCGCTACCTGGCGATCGACACGTCGAGCTGGTGGTCGACCGGCAAGGAGGTGCTGATCGCGACCCACTGGCTCGACCACGTGGACTGGTCAACGGAAACGGTATCGACCACGCTCACGCGCGACGCAATCCGCCGGAGCCCTCTATACGACGATTCACAGCTCGTTCATCGAAGCTACGAAATCGAGCTGCATGAGTTCTACGGTAAGCATGGCTACTGGAACGCAGACCGATAACGCAGACCTTCGCGAGGGGCGGCCGACGCAACCCGATCCCATGCGGGATATGGCGTGACCGGACGCCAGGGAGAACCTGTATGAGCTCAACCTGTTTCCCGACAACCGAAGATTCGCTACTCGATGCGCTCTGCATGGCTACGCTGCGCATCCTGTCGATCGATGCGGTGCAGAAAGCGGCGAGCTGCCATCCGGAACGCGGCCGCACGCGCCGGGTGTCGAAAAGGCGATCGGTCCGCTCGGCCAGCCTCACTGTCGGCGAGGACGCCGCGACGCCGTGTTCCTGAATCGATTCCAGCCGTATTCGCCAGAAGGCCCAAGGAGACGGCTCACCGAGCGTGACGCGTGCGATGAGTCGTTCAAGTGAACGTAGCGCGCCCTCGATTGCGGTACGGGCCCGGGCCACGCTCCGGTTGTCGTGAGGATCGGCGAACGGTCCATGACGATGCACGGCACCGCTTTGCCCGCTACCATACATCGCGTATGCATCGCGTGCCAGCCGCTTTGGCCGCGCCTTCCCGGACGCATTCGCCGCGGCCACGCGTCATTTCGATCGCGACGGTTGCGCCCGGTTCTTTGTCCGCCATCGGACAGACGCCAGATCGGCTCGCTGCGAAGGTGGTACGACCGGCGCGATAGTGTGCGACGAACGCGTGGCATCGACGTCCGGTCCAGTGTGTGCCGTCCCGAGCGTGCCGCGTGCAGTTGCCACGGCGCCGCATAGCGACCCGGGCTCGCCGCGCGGCGAACGCGACGTTATCCATGCAGGACATTCAAAGTGACCGAAACGATTGGATGCCTCATCTTCGGGGCCCTGCTGATTTTCATGGGACTCATCGGATCGTCGCTCAAGCGCCTGCCGCTGAGCGCGGCCATGGTGTATCTCGGGATCGGCGTTCTGATCGGACCGGCCGGCACCGGCGTCCTGTCGCTGACATTGCCGGACGACGTCACGCATTTGCGCATCGCTGCCGAAATCGGCCTGCTGATCTCGCTGTTCGCGATCGGCCTCAGGCTGCGTGTCCCGCCCGCCGATCGCCGCTGGATGCTGCCGCTGCGGCTTGGCGTCGTCGCGATGATCTTCACCGTCACGGCGATCGCCGCGCTCGGCATGCTGGCGCTGCATTTGAGTCTCGGCGTCGCGGTACTGCTGGGCGCGATGATCGCGCCGACGGATCCCGTGCTCGCTCATGACGTCGGCGTGCGCGACGCGGGTGACGTCGAACTGGTGCGTTTTTCGTTGTCCGGAGAAGGCGGGATCAACGACGGCACGGCCTACCCGTGCGCGGTGCTCGGCCTGCTTTTGTGCGGTTCCGGCACGACATCGGAGCTTCACTGGAGCATGGTCGGCGCCGTTGCATGGGGCATCGCCTCCGGGGTGGGCGCCGGCTGGATGCTCGGCTTCGCCACTGCCCGGCTCGTCGCATTCCTGCGCAGCCGGCACGGGCAGGCACTCGGCCTCGAAGGGTTCTTCGCGCTGGGCCTGATCATGCTGTCGTATGGCGTGGCGCTCGCCATTCATGGCTACGGGTTCCTGGCCGTGTTCGCCGCGGGCGTCGCGATGCGGCGCGTCGAGCATCGCACGAGCGGCCGGAAGACGTCGAAAGAGACGGTCGGCGTCGTGGACAGCGAGGATGTCGAGGCCACCGCCACCGATCCCGACAAAGCCCATGCGTTCGTCGCGGAATCTGTCATGGGATTCACGTCCGAACTGGAACACATCGCCGAAGCCGTGCTGATCCTGCTGATCGGTGCGCTTGTCTCCCGCTATTGGGCCGACATGCTCTCCTGGACGAGCGTGGCCGTGGTCGCGGCACTGCTGTTCGTCATCCGGCCGGCCACCACCCAGCTCGCGCTGATCGGCTCCCGTGCGTCGCGCCACCAGCGCCGGTTGATCAGCTGGTTCGGCATTCGCGGCGTGGGTTCGCTGTATTACCTGATGCTGGCCCTCGAGCAAGGGCCGCGCACGGAATTGTTGCCGCTGGTGCCGTGGGTACTGGCCATCGTCGCCGTGTCGATCGTGCTGCACGGCATTTCAGCCGCGCCGCTCATGCGCCGCTTTGCGTGAGATCCCGCGCGTGCGCAGTGGCGCAATGCGTGCGGGAGTCGAACGGTGCGGCGCGGCGCCACACCCGACACTCGAGGTGCCGGGCTGCCGTCTTTCCATGACCCTGCAGCGTCAATGATGTCCCGCGTCACAGTCTGCCCAGCAGCATCATGATGAGTAACACGATCAACACCAAGCCCAGCAATCCGCTTGGACCATAACCCCAGCCATTGCTGTAGCGCCAGGTCGGGATCGCCCCAACCATCAGCAGCACGACAACGATCAGTAGAAGAAGTCCCAGTGACATGTCGTCTCTCCTCGATCAATCCGGCTGGTCATGTCGCGATGCGTGCGCACCGACGGCCCGGCCGAATGCATTCGAACCGATGTTGCCGTCTTGACGTCGATACGCTTACATGCGCTCCCGCGTCGGCGCGCGCATCCGCCGTTCGTCGCCTGTCGCGTCGATATTGGCGGTGCTGCATTTCGATTGAGGCGCACCCCGGGCGTCAATCGTCCTGCTTCTTGATGCAGGACTCATGCTCGATGCACCCGGTTCGGGACGTGCATCGACGCTTTCGATATCACGGTAGATGGACGCGGGCGTGGAGTCTGTCCGGCAGCGTACCGGAGGACGCGCGCGCGTCATCGCGAACGTCGCGGCACATCGTTCTTCCGTCGACGCCGTGCGGACCTGTCAACGGCAACGGGTCGACGATCGCGGGTGCCGCCCGCGAGTTTCGTCGTCTGCTTTTTCTGGGTTGGGGCCCGGTTCAGTGGATGTGTCCGCCGAACAGCCCGAGCAACCCGATGACGATCAGGTAGATCGCAACGATATAGTTCAACAGACGGGGCACTACAAGAATCAGTATGCCTGCAATCAGCGAAACCAGTGGGCCCGCAGTCGTGAGGATGTGCATACTCCCTCCGCAAGATTGAAAACAACACATGAATTTGAAGCCACCCTGCCTCCGCCGCTCGTTACAGCGACTTGGGCCGGGTGACATGCGAGCCTTTGGCGGTCGTGTAAGGACGCGCAAGGGTCGAGTCGACGCCTGCGTCGATGATGTGGCGTGTGTCGATCTGGCCACCGGCGTCGGATGTAACGGTCGTCGTGCATCCCGGTACCACGAAACCGATAGCAAGGAGCGATCCCGGCGTACTCAATGGAAATGTTCGTCGCTGCGCGGTTCGCCCCAAGGGGTTCGAGGATGTCCCTGATACTACACACAGACGAATACGAATGCGGTACGAAAGCGTACCAAGAATGAAAAACCAGACAACCGGCACACCCTTTCTTCGCGGCAATTGCCACGATCGCCGCACGCGTGCATTCGACGGTGCGCCTGCGCCGATTCACGTACGGCATCGTACCGACTTCCTTCACGACGACGCGCAGCATGTGTTCTGGCCTCCTGATTGTTTCACGCTAAAGCGCCCGATCCGACGCTTCGACGGTTCAGGGTTTCGCACCGGTAAAACAGGCGACCAATGTCAAGGAGCAGCGTGATGAACAGGGATCAGATGAGAGGTCGCATCGCGGAAGCGAAAGGCAGACTCAAGGCAATGGTCGGAAAGGTCATGGGAAATCGATCGACCATAATGCAGGGCAAGGTCGAGCAGGTCATCGGAAAGACGCAAGCGTCATTCGGTGACGCGAAAGAGCAGTTCAAGAAGCGGCCGTAGGGTGTTCGCGCGAACGGTTCTGTAGCGCCGCGCGATCGGGCAACGTGATGCGGATTCACCGGATGTTGACGGCGCGTGCCGGCAACATCCGGCGATACCCGTTTCCCGACTGACCATCACAATGCCGCAATGCGTCGAGGGCGGCCGCTATGCGCGGCGGCAAGTGGTTTGTGCTGCTCGTCTCCCACGCCGGGAAAGAACGCGTCCCACGCATCGCGGACACCTTTCGCAGCGGTCGCATCCGCGGCAATCGTCTCCTGGTCGCCCGACTTGGCCGGATCGGAGCACAAGCCTCGCCAGCGTGTAAAGGTGAGCACCGGCTTTTCGGTCCATTCGCCGTCGCCGAACTTCGCAAACGCCGCGTCGCCGCTCACCAGTCGCACCTCATACCATCCGTCGCGAACAGGTGCGTATCGGTTCAGCGTAAACCATCGTGTAGTTTGGCTTTTCATCATTGCCTCATGGGTCCATGGATCGTTGTACAGGACAAAACCCCGCTCCCGCCCGGTCAACGCATGCGCGCTAATCCGCACACCGATTCAGCCACAGCCGGCCTGCGGCCGTCATGTTGATCGAGCCGCCGGTGCGCGACTCGTATGCAAGCCCGTGGGTCAGCAGTTCATCGGCTATGGCGCGTGGAATATCGGCCTGGGAATCGGGAACCCGATCAAGCGATTTGAGGGTCTCCACGACCTCGGGTGAAAGTGGGATGCACATGGCGGCCTCCTCGGTGTTGAGTTCATCGTGAACCGGACGACACGCGTTGGTCTGTACGGTATCGACTATTTGGAAGCGGATTCTTCCGCAACTGCACCGCAACCCGGTGATTGACCCGCATTGAAAATATGATTCGGCATCCGATATTGTTATTGCGAAACCACCGTCAAGCGCGCACACTGAAGATACCTGCCGGTTTGTTGTCAAGGCATCGGCGCCCTTGAATCCTTCGGCGCCAACGGTTGCTCTGTCAGGAGCAAATCATGACCATCCCCACTCTCGAATATCGCGGACGTGAACTCCGCGTCTATTCACAAATGCTTTTCCCGCCGTTCGGCGACCCCCACGCCCCCGGCCCGAAGCGTTTCGCTTCAATCGTGCGCATCGCCACGATTCCGGCGACCTCAGCAACGGCACCGCGTTACTCGACCATTTTCGAGCACGGCGCTCCGCAAACGGCGGCGCTCTCACTCGAACCGGCGATGCAATTCGGCAAGGACATCGTGGACGGCAAGATCGCCCCTGCGGCGATCTGATCCGACCGCCGCAACCGGCTCGACGCGGCGTCTCGCGACGCGAGCACACCTCACTCAGGAGCAGTCCATGAAATATCACACAGGCGCCTCGATCGATCGGCGCGATGACGCGACCCGGCAAAAGCAGCGGGATGATCTGGCCCGTGCCGACGTCGAACGCGCCGAAAAGCGCATCCGCCAGGATGCCGGCATCAATTCCAATGCGAGCAAGTGGCGTTATTCGCGTCCAGACAATCGGGCGAGATGAGCGGCGCTTGCGACGCGCCGAACGGTCGCCAGTCTGAACGCCGCCAGCAGGCGGATGTACAGCCAGCCGATGTCGAACTCGAACCATCGGTTCGACAGCCTGGCGGACGTCACGTATGCGTGGTGATTGTTATGCTGTTCTTCCCCGCCGATCAGGATGCCCAGCGGGAAAAGGTTGGTGCTCGCATCGGGCGTCGCAAAATTCCGGTAACCGCTGAAGTGGCCGCAACCGTTGATCACGCCGCCGGCCCAGAACGGAATCCACATCATCTGGATCGCCCATGCCGCCACGCCAGGGAGCCCGAACAGCCCGACGTCGATCACGGCGAGCAGACCGACGCCGAGATTCGGATAGCGGGCATAGACGTGGCGTTCGAGCCAGTCGTCCGGCGTACCCGATCCATACCGGAGCAGCGTTTCCTCGTTCCACACTTCCTCCCGGTACAGTTCCGCGCCGCGAAGCAGCACGGTCGCGAGGCCACGGGTTCGCGGGCTATGCGGATCCTCCGGGGTCTCGCTCCTCGCGTGATGCTTGCGATGCACCGCGACCCACTGCATGGTCAGCATGCCGGTCGTCAACCACAGCCGAACCGGAAGAAGTGGCTCGCGCACGGGCGCAGATCCAGCGCCCGATGCGCCTGACAGCGGTGCAGTTACACGGTCACGCTGATGATGGTGACATGCGTGAGCGCGAACACGCCCCCCCGCAAGCTGCCACCAGGACAGCCTCAGTTCACCGTTCAGGAGAAGTGCCGACATACCGGTCGCACTCCGGGTCACGCACGTATCCGCGCGCGCTTCGCCGTGACGGCGAGTGCGCGTGCCGATTCCCTACTCTTCGGCCGGCCTATTTCCCGACCTGGTTGCCGACAACGCCGCCGACGGCCGCGCCGCCCACCGTGCCCAACGCACTGCCGCCCGTCAGGACCGCGCCGGCGACGCCACCGACACCCGCCCCGATCACGGTATCCGTTCCGCGACGAGACATACCGCCGCAACCCGCCAGCACGACAATCGTCAACGTGACGATCGCCATCTCGACCGCCACGGAATGTAGCTTTCTCATGATCATCCCCTCGGGTTGCCGCCGCGCCGTCCGATCCGGCACGACGCACGGAAGCCCCTGCGCAGACATCCCGATGAAATTCGGGACGTCAGTTCATGATGGGCGGTGAATCGCGCACAGTCCGTCCGCTAACGTACCGGCCCGGATGCCGACCTGTCGCCTCACAGAAGCACCGCTTGCGCCGCCCCCAGCGTCACGACCACGCTGTGACGCCGGCCGTCGTCCACGAGTCGCACCGCCACTTCGCCGGCGGCGAGCCGCACGCCATCCGCGAAGAGGCTGGACACGCCGCTGCTGACGGCGTCGGGATTCTCGACCACGATGTCGTAGTGCGCCGCCCCGTGACGCAGCGTGGCCCTGAAGCCGGGCCAGGACTGCGGGATGCACGGTTGAATGGACAGCATGTCGCCATGCCTGCGCAGGCCGAGCAGGCCTTCGACGCCCGCGCGATACAGCCAGCCCGCCGAGCCGGTGTACCAGGTCCATCCGCCGCGGCCGACATTCGGCGCGACCGAATAGACGTCGGCCGCAACCACGTATGGTTCCACCCGATAGCGATTCGCGCCGCTGCGCGTGCGACTGCGATTGATCGGATTGAGCAGCGCGAACAGGTTCGCGGCACGATCGCCGTCGCCCATTTGCGCGAACGCGAGCACCGACCACGTGGCCGCATGCGTGTACTGGCCGCCGTTTTCCCGGATGCCCGGCGGATAGCCCTTGAGATAGCCGGGATCGACCGGCGAACGATCGAACGGCGGCGCGAACAGCAACGCCAGGCCATCGTCGCGGCGGATCAGTCGCGCGTCCAGCGCGCCCATCGCCTGCGCGGCGCGCGCCGGGTCCGCCGCGCCCGACAGCACGCTCCACGACTGTGCGATCGAGTCGATCGAACATTCGGCGTTGCCGGCCGCGCCGAGCGGCGTGCCGTCGTCGAAGTAGCCGCGCAGATACCACGCGCCATCCCACCCCGCCTCGGCAAGCGCGTCGCGCAACGCGTCGGCGCGCGTCAGCCAGCGCGCCGCCAGTTCGCCCGAGCCGCGCGCCGTGGCGAGCGGGGCGAACGCCGTGAGCGTCGCATGCAGGAACCACCCGAGCCAGACGCTTTCGCCCCGCCCGGCCTCGCCGACCCGGTTCATGCCGTCGTTCCAGTCGCCCGTGCCGATCAGAGGCAGACCATGCTCGCCGAAATGCGCCAGACTGGACTCCAACCCGCGCGCGCAATGCTCGAACAGCGACGCGCTCGTCTCCGAGATGCGCGGGATGAAGAACGCGTCCTGCTCGTCGGTGGCCAGCGGTCGTCCGTCGATGAACGGAATCGACGCATCGAGAATCGCGCGGTCGCCGCTGACGTCGACGTAGTACGCAACCGCATGGGCGAGCCAGACCCGGTCGTCGGAGATCCGTGTGCGTACGCCGCTGCCGCTTTCGGGCAGCCACCAGTGCTGCATGTCGCCCTCGGGAAACTGGCGCGCCGCCGCCCGCAGCAGATGCTCGCGCGTCAAGGCCGGGCGAGCGACCGCGAGCGCCATGCCATCCTGCAGCTGGTCGCGGAAACCGTACGCGCCGCTCGCCTGATAGAAGCCCGCACGCGCCCAGATCCGGCACGACAGCGTCTGGTACAGCAGCCAGCGATTCAGCATCAGATCCATCGCACGATCAGGCGTTTCGACCTGAACGGCGCCGAGCGTCTCGTCCCAGAACGCCGTCACGGCGGCGAATATCGCGTCGAGATCCGCCTGACGATAATGCGCGATCAACTGGCGCGCCGTTGCCGCATCGACGCCTTCGCCGAGCAGCAAAACGATTTCGACGCTGCCGCCGGGTTCGAGATCGACCGTGGTCTGCAACGCGGCACACGGGTCGAGCCCGGCGCCGACGCGGCCCGACAACGGCGATGCGCCGGCCCTGCCCGGAAAGCCGGCGGGATCGCTCAGGACACCATTGCGGCCGATGAACTCGCGCCGGTCCGCGCTCCACGAGGTTTGCAGCCCGCATAAATCGGCGAACGCCACTCTGCCGCGATACACCTGGCTCCAGTCGTTGCGGGCAAACAGCGCGCCGGTGGCCGGATCGATCTCGCTCGCGGTGTGCGGCGCCGAGGCGCTGCGCGACGCACCCATCGCCCACTCCGCATAGATTGCGACGGACAGCCGGCGGGGCCGGTCCGACAGATTGCGCAGGCTCAGGCGGGAAATCTTGACAGGATCGGCCAGCGGCACGAACTGCAGCAACTCGACGGCGACATCGGCGGCGGAATGCGCAAACCGGCTGTAGCCCTGGCCATGACTCGCCACGAAAGCGGTCGCGCTCGGCGCGTCGTCGCCGATCGAACCCGCCTGCGGCCCCCAGCGCACACCAGTCTCGTCGTCGCGGATGTAGAACACTTCGCTCGGCGGATCGGTGACCGGGTCGTTCGACCACGGCGTCAGCGGATGCTCGCGGCTGTTCGTCACCCAGGTATGGCCGCCCCCCTCCGCCGATGTCAGGAAGCCGCACGATGGATTCGCGACGACGTTGACCCACGGCATCGGTGTGCATTGACCGGGCTGCAGTGTCACGACGTATTCGCGTCCGCCGCGCGCGAAACCGCCGATGCCGTTGAAGTATTCGAGACCGGCGCCGGCCTGTGCGCCCTTCGGTGGAGAAATCGCGGGCGGTGGCAGCGGCGGGCTCGCGGCATCCGGGCGCACGGGCAGCGGCGCAGCAGCGAGGCGCCGCAACTGGTCCACCAGCCGGCCGTTGCGCGCGGCGAGCACGGCCCGCGCAACGGCCGGAAACAGTGCGCGCGCCGCCACCGCCATCAGGTCCTCGCGCAGGACGAAAATATTGCCGCGTCCGGCTTCGCCCGGCGGCTGCCGGGGCCGCACCAGCCCCTCGAGCGCCGCCTGCAAATCCTGCACATACGACGCCGCGCGCTCGTTGATAATGACCAGATCGACCTCGAGCCGCTTCATCCGCCAGTACTCGTGCGCGCGAATCAACTGCCGCACCATGGCGATGTGCTCGATGTCGTCGATCCGGACAAGCAGTATCGGCAGATCCCCCGATACGCCATGCGTCCACAACGGCGACGCGCCCACGCCGCCCGCCGCCGATACCGCCGCCGCATGGCGCTGCAGCGCGGCGGAGCCCGGCCGCATCGACGCATCGCTGTAGAGCATGTATCCGGCCAGCTGCTGGAACAACGCGGCCTCGTCCAGGCTCACCGCGCTGTGCCGCAGTTGCACCTGCGCCTGGGTCCACGCGAGCATCGCCGCACGCGCGAACGATTCACCGTCGCGATGCTTGTCGACCAGATCGAGCAACTGCGCGCGCGAATCGGCGACGATGGTCCAGTAGGCGATACTTGCCTTCGCGCCCGGCTCGATCCGCAACTGCCGCCGCAACGTGAACGCCGCGTCCAGCACCGCGCCTTCGGAAGCACTCAGCGCGCGCCGTTCGGTCAGCGCAAGCGGCAAGCGAACGCTGCGTCCGCGTCCGATGACACGCAATCGATCGGTATCGAATTCTTCCGCGCCGACGGTTTCGCCGGCCGTCACCGCCAGATGAGCGGCCCACACCTCCGCCTCGTTCGGCGCGCGCCTGCGGCGCGTCGCCAGAATGGCGCCGGACGCCGGCATGTACTCGGTTTCGATGAACAGCTTCGAGAATGCGGGATGCGCGTGATCGGCGGCGGCTGGCGCGAGCACGATTTCCGCGTACGACGTGAATTCGATCACGCGCGGCCGGGTGCCCGTGTTGGCCACCGACACCCGACGCACCTCCGCGTCGTCCTCGGCTGATACCACCACCTCGAGCGACGTCGTCAAGGTACCGTCGCGACGCACGAACTCGGCGCGATCCTCGGTGAACGTCACGTCGTAGCTGTCCGGTACCACGCCAGTGGGCTGCCACGTGGCCGACCAGACGTCGCCGTTCTCGGCGTCTCGCAGATACAGATAGCTGCCCCAATCGTCGCGCGTCGCGTCCTCCCGCCAGCGCGTAACGGCCAGATCGTCGCGACGGCTGTAGCCGGACCCCGCGGCCGTGAGCATCACGGCGTAGCGGCCGTTGGACAGCAGATGCGTGACGGGTGTGGGATCGTTCGCGGACAGCAGGCGCCGCGCGACGCCGGCATCGATCCCATGCATCCTGCCGGCGGGGCGCGTATCGACCCGCGGCCTCCCTGCCGCGACCCGGCCCGGCACCCGCTCCTGCAACAGCAGCTCGGTGGCCCGAACGGCCGGTTCCGCATGGAAGAAGGTGCGAATGCGCCCGCCCAGCAACGCATTGGCGATCGACACGATCGACATGCCCTGGTGATGCGCCATGAACGCCTGCACGACGGCAACCGGCATGCCTTCCGGCACGCGCGCGGGCGTGTAGTCGAGCGCTTCGTAGAAGCCGAAGCGCCCGCACGCGCCGGCCGTACGCAGCCGTTCGAAGTTGCACGCGGCGGCGTGCGGCGCGACCATCGCCGCAAGCGCGGTCGCATAGGGCGCGACCACCAGATTCTGGTCGAGATCGCGCTTGAGCCCCAGCTCCGGCACGCCGAAGCTCGAATATTGATAGGTCAGCTCGATGTCGCGCGTGTTGTATGCCGACTCGGACATGCCCCACGGCAGGCGCAGCCCGTCGCCATAGGCGATCTGCTGTCGCACCACCAGGTGATTGGTGCGTGCAAGCAGGCTGCTGTCCGGCGCGCGCATCACGAGCGACGGCATCAGGTATTCGAACATCGATCCCGACCATGAGATCAACGCTGCGCCGTGCCCGATCGGCGTCGCCAGGCGGCCTAGCCGGAACCAGTGGCGCGCGGGAATGTCGCCCTTCGCGATCGCGACGAAACTCGCCAGGCGAGCCTCCGACGCCAACAGATCGTAGTTGCCCGGATCGAGCCGACCATCGGCCACCGCGTAGCCGATCGACAGCAGGTTCCGCACCGGGTCGAGCAGAAAGCCGAACTCCATTGCATAGGCCATCTGCAACGCAGTATCGGCCAGCACCTGAAGACGCTTATTCAGCACGTCCGCCTCGGCCGGCGCGCGCGTCGCGTCACGGCAATGCCCTTGCACCACGTGCTCCAGCGCCTGCGCCCAGAACAACACGTCGTCGACGTCGCCGCCTCGCACCCGGCCGATCTCGTCCATCAGCGCGCGCGCGATATCGGCGACCGTCGCAGCGAGGATCGTGATCGCATTCCATTCCGTCGCGGCGAGCGTGTCCTCCAGTTCGGTCGCGGCCCGCTCGAATTCACCGTGCAAGGTCGTCCGGGCGTCGCCATCCCGGCACACGGCCTTGCGCAACAGCGCCAGCGTATCGCCGATCCCTTCATGCGCGGCCTGCCGTCCCACGCCAGCCGGCTGATTCGCCCACGCCCGGCAACCGTTTCCGAGCGCGATCAGATGCCCGGCGAGATTGCCGCTGTCGACCGTCGACACATACCGCGGCTCGAGAGGCCGCAGATCGCGCGTGTCGTACCAGTTGTAGAAATGGCCACGATAGCGCGACATCAGCCGCATCGTCGCGAGCGTCGCCTCCAGACGCGACACCGCATCCAGCGTGCCAAGCCAGCCGAACTCGCGGGCGCTGACGACGGACAACAGGTACAGCCCGATATTGGTGGGCGAAGTCCGGTGCGCACAAACGGGCTTCGGGTTCTCCTGGAAATTGTCCAGCGGGAGCATCTGATCGTCGGCCGTCACGAATGTCTCGAAATAACGCCAGGTCCGGCGCGCGTCGCGCCGCAGTTGACGCGCATCGTGCGGCGTCACCGCCAACTCGCCCGCCGGCCGCGGTGCGCGGCTCAACCAGTAGGCGATCGCGGGCGCCGCGAGCCAGACTAGCGCGAACGGGACGGCCAGCCAGCCCGCATGACGATCGACGCGCCAGCCCACCATCAGACTGGCGGCCGCGCCAAGCAGCGCGAGCGTCACGCCGCCGCGCATCTGCAGATAGGTGGACGCCAGGGTCCGGCGGTCGCGTGCGCCGGCTTCGGCCGCCGTGGTCCACTCGAGCAGGTGGCGATGGCTGATCCCCAAGCGAAACAGCGTGCGCGCGATCGCGTCGCCCATCGACCATGCCTGCTGCGGCAGCATGACGATCGACAGGCCGAACCGCGTCAACGCGAACTGCAGCTCCGTCGACCACGCATGGAGCACGCTGCGCGTGGTCATCTTCACGTGCGTGCGCCGCCAGCGCGGCACCAGTCCGCTCATTACGGGCAACAGGAACGGCAGCGCGATCGTCACCAGCACGAAGGCACTCCAGCCGAGCGATACGGGAAGCGGCTGCATCCATCCGGCCAGTAGCGCGATCAGCATGGCGGGCGCCGTGAGCGTGCGACGCAGGTTGTCCAGCATCTTCCAGCGGCCAACCGCCGTCAGCGGCTCGTGCCCGAAAATCAACCACGGCAGGAGCTGCCAATCGCCGCGCGCCCATCGGTGGAGGCGTCCCGCCGCGACGTCGTAGCGCGACGGCGACGCTTCGACGACCTCGACATCCGACGCCAGCCCGGCCCGCGCGAAAATGCCTTCGAACAGATCGTGACTGAGCACCGTGTTCTCCGGCACGCGGCCGGCGAGCACCGCCTCGAACGCATCGACGTCGTAGATGCCCTTGCCCGCATAGGAACCTTCGTCGAACAGGTCCTGATAGACGTCCGATACGGCCGACACGTAAGGATCGATGCCGTGCGCGCTCGACGACACGCGCTGAAAAAGCGACCCCTCGTCGCCGTTCGCGAGGGACGACGCAACGCGCGGCTGAAGCACACCGTAGCCTTCGACGATGCACCGGCTCGCCGGGTCGAATACCGGCCGGTTGAGCGGGTGCGCCATCTTGCCGACCAGGCGGCCCACAGTATCGCGCAGCAGCCGCGTATCGGCATCGAGCGTGATCACGTAGCGCACGTCAGGCGGCACCCGCGGCGGTCGGCCTCCCGGCGCGACGAACGTCGTGTCCGACGCCCCGCGCAGCAACCGGTTCAGCTCGTGCAGCTTGCCGCGCTTGCGCTCCCAGCCCATCCAGCAGCGTTCGCCGTCGCTCCACACGCGCTTGCGGTGCAGCAGCAGAAAGCGTTCGCTCTCGCCCGGTGCCGGCGGATAAAGGCCATTCAACCGGTCGATACCCGCCACCGCGAATGCCAGCAGCCCGTCATCGCTATCGGTGTTCGGGGTGGGCGCATCCACCCAGTCGGAAAGCAGTGCGAAGTAAAGCGTACCATCGTGGCTTGCCAGGTGATGAATTTCCAGTTGCTCGATCTGCTCGGCGAGCGCCGCGTTCGTCGTCAGCAGCACCGGCACCGCGACCATGGTGCGCAGGTCCGGCGGAATGCCGTCAAGCAACGCGAGGCCGGGCAGGATCTTCGCGCCGACATCGCGCATCACGCTGCGATTGACGAGCGCGACCGCGACATCCAGCGCGGGTAGCAGGCCGGCAACGCCGAGCCAGATCAGCCAGTGACCGGGCGGCTCGATGCGGGTAAGCCAGGCCAGCATGGCCGTCAGCAGCACTGCAGCAATTAGCCCGATACGACCGAGATAGCCGCCGAGACCGGCGCGGCGCGTCAGGCGCCGCAACCACAACGCAACCGGGGGCCGATAGCCGATCTCCGCCTCGAATGCGGCGCGGCCGTCCGCCAGCAGGTAGTAACCTGGATCCGTCTCGCGCCCCGGCGCGGCACCGGCGGCCAGCGTGCCGCGCGTCCCCTGCGCCGCCGCATCGGCGACGACGCGGCGGGCAATCTCGAGTTCGCTGACGGGTGCGCCACGGGCAAGCACTTCAACCGCGTCGCGATACAGGTTACGCGTGGGGAAATCCATCTCCGTGAAGCCCGGGTGATGACGCAGCGCTTGATCGACCAGGCTGATGCGCTCGAACAAAACGGTCCAGTCCACTTCCGAAATCAGCCGCATGCTGGTGATGACGTTGCGCACGGTCAGACTGGCTGCGCCCTGCTGATGGTTGACGGAGGCGACGATCTGCTCCGGCGTCGCGCCGCGTGCCGCCAGGTGCCGATGCAGCCACACCAGTGCCGGCGCGACGGCCGGATCGGGATCGTGCAGCCGCTGAATTAGCTGCACCGCGAACGCATCGTGCAATACGGCCTGTTCATAACGGGCGACAAGCGGCTCCGCCTCCACCCGCGCATGCCCGCGTTCGCCCAGCAGGCGATCCGCAAGTGCGTCGGCGTCGAGCCGCGCGCGCCGGTCGTCGATGATCTGATCGGCGAGCCGACGCAGGTTTTCGATCAGCACGATCCGCAATGTGATCGCAACCGCCCACAGTTCGCCGATCGTCAGCGGTTCCACGGCCTGATAGGCAAGCATGAACCGGCATAGCATATCGGGATCGAAACGGCTGTCCGTATGGGCGACGAATGACCAGTTGATCTCGAAAACGCGCGGATAACCGGCAAACGGCCCGTTGCCGAGCTTGGGCAGTTGCCGGTAATAGCGCGGGGAAAGATCGTCGCGGATCTGCCGCACCTGCTCCGCGACGAGATAGTAGTTGTCGAGCAGCCACTCCGCTGCCGGTGTGATTTCTTCGCCGCGCGCGTCTGCGGCCACGGTGTTCCGGTACGCCTTCAGCAGATGATCCGCGTTGTCCTTCAGCCGCGTCGCCAGAGACGGACCAGAGGCCGCCCCGGGCACTACCTTCTGCGCACGCGCCAGGCTTCCCGCATGCTGCGCCAGCCGTTCATCGCCGAAGAACTCCTCGCGAATCGGCCGTGCATTGCTCCATGGCGATGTCCGGCGTCGCGAAACACGCGCAACGGGAATCTTCACGGCACCTTCTCCTGAATGACCACTCCATCCGCCCAGGCTTCACGCCCAAAGCGTCGCACCGTCAAACCGCTTCCGACAGCGATTTCACGTCCGGTTCGAAACGCTCCGCGACGTGCAGTGCAGATCGGTCGATGGCATTCGCACACGCCATCGACACGAATGCATCGCGAGTCGTGTGCAGCGCACTCGCCTTCAGGTCGATGTCGCGCACAACGCATTTCGGCAGGCACAGCTCGATCCTCTCGGAACTCGAGGTCATGCCGGTCAGGTCGATATCGAAGAACCGCCAGATTCCGTCACCCACGTCGATATCCGACGCCTGCAATATCGACATATCCGTGGTCGGCGGCGGTACAAGGCGCCGGGAACCGTCATAGCAGGCCACGACCTGTTGCGCCGCAGCCACCCGCAACTCGTCATACGAGCCACCCTCCACCTCGATTTCCGGAAAATCCGGAAGCGCGCCGTGATAGCGAGGATTCCCGCGCCGCGTGATATAGACCGGATATTTCATGACTCGCTCCCGACGGAAAATGCAACGAAAGTCATCATGCATGGCGGGGCTCGACGAATCTGTACGCTGAAGAACAGTCTGCGTGGCGTGTTTGATGATCGCGCGTGAAGCGCGAGGGACGCGGTCCCGCGCGCCCCGCCCTATACGCCATCGGCTTTGTACGACAGCGTACCGACTGACGAAGCGTGCAGACGCATGGTGGTACTTCATGCGCAGATTGGCGATGGACCGTGGCCTTGATGACGAGGGGGACGTCATGATGGACGTAGGCTGTTGCGCCCCCTTGTGCCTCGTTTCGCCCCATATCGCCTGCGCGCTTTGATTCGACTCAAGCAGTACAAGCGTGAACCATGACGCAACGATTCCCTGACGGAGCCGTTTGATGAAAGATCACCCGAAGCGAGAAAATAATCTCAAGGACAACCAACAAGAACAGGCGGAAGCGCGCGCGACCGACGACGGCATGCCGGTCGTGGGTCCGCAGCGAAAAAAGCGATATCCCCTTTTGTGGAAAGCCGTGACGCCCAGACGATATGTTTCCGACGCAAGGAAGCGTCTCGGCATGGGTTTTCTATCGACCCTGTAACGTTTCCGTAGTAAACCTCCTCGCGCTCAAACAGAACGGGGAGCCGCCCCAGCAAGGCGGAATGGGAAGCCGGCCGAAACGCCGGCTTTTTACCTGTTCAGGTCGCCCGTCACGATAAACGGCGCTCGGAACGCCGCACTGTCCGGTGCCGGATCGGCGGCATTGGCGATACCGTGCGCGGCGTTTGCAAGTCTTGCGCATTGCTCGCGACCAGTCGTGGCTCCTGCGCCCCGACCCGGTACGTCATCGTACAGATTCGCATCGCAATCGGGCGCATCTTCCGAATGAACGCCCAAATCTCCGATGCCCGGGCGCAAGGACAATCGCGCGAAAAGTTGTCGTGCTTCGTGACGCTTGCCGCAAGTCGGCATCATCGAATGGAGCGCCACCATGAACCCCGTCACGCTATTTCTGTCCGCCGTCGTAATGCTCGCGGCGCTTGCCGTCGGCGCCTTGGTCAATCCGTATCTCGCCTTACCCGTCTTCATCGTCGCCATCCTGATCGCACTCTCCGTAAAAGTGGCGAATGTCTGGGAAAAATTCGTGATCCTGCGCGTTGGGAAACTGCAGAGCGTCAAGGGCGCCGGATTTTTTTTGATTGTACCGATACTGGACAACGTCGTCGCAGTGATCGACGAGCGCATTCAAACGACGGCATTCAATGCTCAAGAGGCGCTTACCAGGGATACCGTGCCGGTCAACGTCGACGCCATCATCTTCTGGCACGTACACGACGCCCAAAAGGCAGCGCTCGCCATCACTGACTACCGGCAGGCCATCGATCGTGTCGCGCAAACCTCGCTGCGGGAGATGATTGGTTCGTCGATGCTGGCCACGCTGCTCTCCGATCGAAAAGCGGGCGATGAACACCTGGCAGAGGAGATCGGCAGAAAAACCGCCGATTGGGGTATCACGGTGAGGTCCGTGGAAACGCGAGACGTCGCAATCCCTGTCGCGCTGCAGGATTCGATGTCGCGGCAGGCGCAAGCCGAACGCGAGAAGCAGGCGCGTGTGATACTCGGTTCCGCGGAGGCAGAAGTGGCGGCGAAATTCGTCGAGGCATCGAAAGTCTATGAGAATCATCCGTCCGCACTTCAATTGCGAGCAATGAACATCATTTATGAAACGACGAAGGAGCGCGGCGCCACGATTCTGATTCCGAGTTCGATGGTGGACAGCCTGAACCCGGTTCTGGCATTGGCAATTGCCGGGCACGACGTGACCGATTCGACTTCGGTGCCGACGCTCAAGACGGCAGCATAGAGGTGCGGCAGCATGTCGACGGCCCTGGCTATCGGAAAACCAGAGTCCGCAGTCGTGTTGCGCCGGATCAATGCGCCGCAAAAAATCGGTAAAACAATTGCTTAGTCCATTCCACCGCAACCAAATAGCAGAGCAGCATCGCCAGTAGAATCAGGAAGAACTGCGGCGGGGGTGCGACGAAGCCGAGAAGCCCTGCAACCGGCGTGAAGGGCAATGCACCGGCGATCAGCACGACCGCGAGCGAGGTAATTGTCAGTACGCGACCTGGCCGACTCTTGAACGGACTGCCCTGCGTTCGAATGATAAATATCACCAGTACCTGAGTGGCAATCGATTCAATGAACCAGCCCGTGTGAAATAACGCCTCGCCCGCATTGAACACCTTCAGCATGATGAAGAACGTCAAGAAATCGAAGACCGAGCTCACTGGTCCGACCACCCACATGAAATTGCGAATGAACTTCGTATCCCAATGCTTGGGATGAGCAAGGAAATCGTCGTCTACGTTATCCATCGGAATAGGCAATTCCGAAACATCGTACAGCAGATTGTTGAGGAGAATCTGCGCCGGCAGCATCGGCAAAAAGGCGAGAAACATCGTTGCGCCCGCCATGCTGAACATGTTGCCGAAATTCGAGCTGGTTCCCATCATGATGTACTTCATGATGTTGGCGAAGGTCCGTCGGCCCTCCAGCACGCCAGCACGCAATACGTTCAAGTCTTGCCGCAGCAAGATCATCGCTGCCGCCGCCTTGGCCACGTCTACCGCGCTATCGACCGAAATACCGATATCCGCCGAATGAAGCGAGGGTGCGTCATTGATCCCGTCGCCAAGATAACCGACGGTATGTCCTTGGGCTTTCAGGCTCAGGATGACGCGGTTTTTCTGCGCGGGCGTGACGCGGCAAAGCAGGTTGGCCTTCTTTATCTGCACCGCTAGCGCGGTATCGTCCATTTGCTGGATTTCGTTGCCGGTGAGTACCCCCGTGACTGGTACGCCAAGTTGTGTAAACACGTGTCGGGTGACCAGCTCACTGTCACCGGTGACGATCTTGACGTCCACGCCGATTTCCGCCAACTCCTTGAGCGCCTTGGACGCGCTGGGCTTGGGGGGATCCAGGAAGGCCGCAAAGCCGGCGAAGATCAGCTCGGTTTCGTCACTCAGACCCGCGTGCAAGCAGTCCGACGCGACCGAACGCCACGCGATGCCAAGCACTTTGAAGCCTTCGCGCTCAAGGCTGTCGTGCAATGCCTGGATGGTCGCCAGCGTGGCTTCATCCAGAGGTTGCGTCCCCAGTGCTTCTCCACGCGCGTATTGTGTGGACAGTCTGAGAATATCCTCCGGCGCGCCCTTTACCACCAGCAACCGCTGCTGGGCATCATCGAGCAACACCGACACACGCCTGCGCTCGAAATCGAACGGCACTTCATCGATCTTGTGCCAATGATCGACCTCGATCTCAGTGTGCTCAAGGATGGCGGCGTCCAGGGGGCTTTTGAGGCCGGTTTCAAAATAGCTATTGAGGTAAGCCAACTGCAGCACCTGCGCGCTGTCTCGCCCTTGCACATCCAGATGCCGCTCCAGATGGATGCGTGCCTCGGTCAGCGTGCCGGTCTTGTCGGTGCACAGCACGTCCATGCTGCCGAGGTTATGAATCGCGGCGAGCTGCTTTACGATGACATGCTGCCGGGCCATGCGCAGTGCGCCGCGCGAGAGCGTTACTGTAACCACCATCGGCAGGAGTTCCGGCGTCAGCCCGACCGCAAGCGCGATAGCGAAGAGAAACGACTCCAGGAAGGGGCGATGGAAGAGCGCATTGACCAGAAACACAAAGAGCACCAGCAGCACGGTCAGGCGCATGATCAGCATGCCAAAGCTATGCGTACCCAACTCAAAAGCAGTGGGTGGAGCCTTTGCCACCAGCGAATCGGCGATGTTGCCAACGGCGGTATCCGAACCAGTCTGGCACACCATCGCCCTTGCCATCCCGCTGATGGCGGACGTTCCCATGAAGACGGCGTTTTCGGCCTGACTGAGGTCGCCCGTCGGCTCAGCGAGGTCCGCTGCATGCTTCTCGACTGGGTAAGATTCGCCCGTCAGCAATGCCTGGTTGACAAAGAAATCCTTAGCCTCGATCAAGCGGCAATCGGCCGGCATGAGATCGCCAGCGGTAAGCAGAACCACATCGCCAGGCACCAGCGTGGCGATCGGCACGTCCTGTGGATGTCCATCGCGTATCACCGTTGCGCGAACGGCAACCGTTTGTTTGAGCTGCTCCGCAGCCTGCCCGGCCCGATACTCCTGAACGAAATCCAGGGTCACGCTGACAAGAACGATGACCCAAATGACCACGAATCCGGTGACCTCGCCAGTCAGCGCCGACACGGCACTGGCGGCGAGCAGGATCATCACGAGGGGATTCCTGAAGTGATTCAGATACTGTAGCAACAGGGATCGTTCACCGCGCGAGCGCAGTGTATTGGGGCCGAAGCGCACTGCCCTTTTGCGTGCTTCCGACTGGCTCAAGCCCTCACCCGATGATGCTAAACGGGCCTGGAGTGCAGCAGAAGGCTGGTTCCAAAAGCAAGATCCCGGCTGATCCATTGCGTACACCTTCTGCGGAAACTGCGCGTTCGCGCCAGGCCACCGACGACTGCTCGAGGTCCAAACGTCAGCACAAGAGGCTGTCACGGCTCCGAGGTTCGCCGTGAGCGGCAGCCCGCCTGTTCCGGTTCTTGTCGATCGATGTCCGGAGATCTATGACTGTTGATTTGTACCAAATCTTGGCCCATGGAGGTCAGGATTCGGTGCAAATAAACGGTCTGCACCATTCGAGTGATGAGCGCTTGGATGTCGCGTAGCAACAGTCGCTGCATCGACGCGCCTTGGTGGAACCCTTCTTTCAGGAAGCGTGCGTCGAGTCCGTAAGCGTACCCTGCGCTCTGCCAGCTTGCTCGGCTCGGGGTTGTTTCGTCCCCGATGAAAAGCGCGATGCCGATCAGCCCGGCATTGCCGGCGACAGCAATTTCCGCTGAGGAAACGTTCTCCATCACGCACAACCGTGAGACACCTGACGTCGTCGGAAAGTAGACGCAACTGCGAGAACCGCCCGACTCGTACCGCACCTTTCCCAGCGGCATGTCAGCCAACGCAAGCTGCTTCGAAATTTGCACAGGATCTACTTCCGGCCATGCTGACAGACAATGATTCTCGACGATGGATGGCTGACCAGACACACGTCGCTCGTGATGCAGCCACTACCTGATGCTCCCGCGACGCGAGGCGTTGCGCTTAGGACTCGAGTTCGCGAAGCAGACGTTGCGCGAGGATCTTGGCGTCTTCGAGCGCGAGATCGTACTGGGCTCTGTCAGCATCGGTTTGGTATGGGGCATCCTCGTTCGGCCCTTCAGTGGCGCGGCGCAGATACACATATCCTCGGAACATACCGTGAGCAGATTCCATTATACGAATGCGTGCGCAATGTGTTGTTGTACTGAATATGAGATCGTCCATGATGGCCCTTCATGTATATTTTTCATCCTATCACTCTGGGAGAAATCAGAAAGATGACCTTGAGCCCGGACAGATAGATGCCGAGTTGCTCTCGGCGTCTTTCAGGGCCGGGACCTGTGCGCAAATTTTTCGCCCCGATTTGTCAGGATGGCAACCAGTGACTATCGGGCGGTTTCCTGCAGTCGAATTCTCGTCGATGTGCTACTCCTGAAAACGGTGCAACTGGATACGGCCCCATCAGTTCAACGACGGACTGCCGCCAGCTTTTTCGGAAGAAAGGCTTAACGCAGTGTCCGGGATGAGTTGACCACTACACGTCCTCGGTGGCCCTGTGAAACCGCATGACCTGCGCACGCTTCACGGCACTCCAATCGCCATTATCGAACTCAAGAACAGTCGTGCATCGCATGGCGGCTCCGCATCTCGAAGTTGGGGAGACGATACGCTTCCACGCGGACGATTCCTGATCCGTTTAACAGCTTCCTTCAACACCAAGATCCAGCAACTGGTGACGTAGCGCAAAGCGGACCATGTCTGATTCATTATTCAGGTCCAGTTTTTCCAGAATGCGCGACTTGTATGTGCTGACTGTCTTGATGCTGAGGTCCAGGCTTCCGGCCATCTGCGAAATCGATTGTCCTGATGCCAGGCCGACCAGGATCTCGAACTCCCGCGCGGTCAGGCGATGATGTGCGAGCGCCTCACTGTCACCGTTGGTGACTTGCGCCAGCAGATCGCCCACCATCGTGCTCACGTATACCCCACCGTCGGCAAGCTTTCGAACCGCGTCTATCAGGTCCGACCGCGAGCAAGTCTTCGAAAGAAATCCCGAAGCCCCAGCCCTGAACACCCGCACCGCATGGGTCTGTTCGGAATGCGCGGTCAGAACGAGCACCCGAACATCCTGATGCTCCTTCTTGATCTTCCTGATGAGTTCGACCCCGTGAATACCGGACATCGCCAATCCGAGTGACAACACGCGCGGCTTCACCGCGCTCACGAGTTCCAGCGTGCCGGCCCCATCTGTGGCTTCACCGGCGATATCGACGTCGTCGACCTCAGCGAGGACGCTACACACACCTGCCCGCATGACGGCATGCGCGTCGGCAATCACCATTTTGATCATGGCAGACACCCATTCATTTGGTAAGCGAACCAACTCGCGATGGCGGGTGATTTGCAGGCACTGACTCGTTTCAAAGCATGGGATCGGGAATGCGTCTCGTCTGCACGCTGCCGTACAAAGTCCGGCGGCACGGACCGAGCGCCGCGACACGCGCACTTAGAGCGAGGCAAAGGTCCTTCACATCCCGTGCCGAATATCGAGCGATACCCCGAAGTGGCGCCCCCTTGATCCAGATCAGCACACAAGACAGGCCAGTGCCGATGCTGTTCATACGGCGTCAAGGGTGTTCCAGCCTGCCGTACGACGTCATCCATACACACGCCAAAGGAGTTGCCATGCGCGCCGAACGGATCAATGAGCTATGGGCCGAATTTGATGACCTTGCTTCGAAGAGCGAAAACGAGGATGTTCAATTTCTGATCCGGGCGATCAAGCTGCACGCAGAGCTGATGAATGCCCGACTCGCCGCGCTCGAGGTGTTGGGCGGCGTCAACGTTCAAACCAAACCGACGTAATGTGCGACCGGTGTCGGGCGGCCAGGCCAGATTCATCCCGGCTCCTGTTTGCTCCGGCGGCGATCCCGCCGGGGCTTGCCGGGCGGCACCCTGTCCCTGGCCGCTACCGCTCGCCTAGCTGCGGCGGCTACCAAAGAGCCGCATCAGCATCAGGAAGAGGTTCAGAAAGTCGAGATAGAGCGCAAGCGCCCCCAAGATCGCCTTCTTGCCGGCGATCTCGTATTCTTCGTCCGCTATGTAGATGCGCTTGATGCGTTGCGTGTCGTACGCGGTGAGTCCCGTGAACACGAGCACGCCGATCACGGAAACGACGAACTGCAGCGCCGACGAAACCAGGAAGATGTTCACGAACCCCGCGATGATGATGCCGATCAGTCCCATGAGCAGAAAGGAGCCGAAGCGCGAGAGATCGGCCCGTGTCGTGTAGCCATAGAGGCTCGTTGCACCGAACGTGGCCGCGCTGATGAAGAAAACGCGCGCAATGCTCTCGCCCGTATACACGAGGAAGATGCCGGAAAACGAAAGCCCGACGAGCGCGGCATAGGCCCAGAAACTGATCTGCGCAGCGCCGAAGCTGATGTGCTCGATACGGAAGCTCAGAAACATGACCAGCGCCAGCGGTGCGAGCAGCAGCACCCAGAAGAGAGGTGTTCCGGCGATCGACCGGTAAAGCCCGGTTGACGCGCCGAGGTACGCAACGGCACCCGTCAGCGCCAGGCCCCCGGCCATATAGTTGTAGATGCGCCGCACATACTGACGAAGGCCTACGTCGTCGCCGCCCAATACGCGCTGCGACTCTTCTGCTCGCGCCCCCTGTCGAAAGTCGTTTCCCATGATCGATTCTCCTCGGATCACAGTCGTGGCGGCCGTGCTTCGCCCTGGCCACGCCCATACTCAATCTCGCCCCTCGGGCAACCGAGCACCTTGACTCACATCAAGCCCATCCGGCGCCGCACCCGCACTACAGAGCCTCGCACGCTCGCGAATTGCGACAGGGCGATACGGCGTCCTCGAACGTCGACAGGGGTTTCAACCATTCTGACCAGGGGCTTTTCCACGCAACGCAGCACACAGGATTCGGATCGAGCCGCTCGCCGACCGCGCGGCCGGCATCGATCGGGACAGCCGCCGGTTCTATCCGGTCGGCGGCGGCATCGCATCGATGGCAGCGGCAGCCTTTCCGATCCGGAACGGCGACATGCCGCACGATGCCGCGCTCGTGCGTCATGCGATGCAGCGCTAGCGGTTCGACGACGAGGACGGCATCTGACAGCCGACGACTGGCGCTTACCCCCGCTGGAGCACCCGGGCGACGCCAACGAGGGTTTTCGCCCGCCGCAGCCGTTGTCAGCATCCTCCTACAGCCGTTCTCCAAACCCTACGTGACTTTCCATCCGTGTCGATTTCGGTCCGGCCGCGCGCGAACCATACTGATCTGTATGGAGGTCCGGGTGCCGATCATGCCGTCGCCAGCGTCGCGCCGACGATAGCGCAGCACTGTTACGCGTACCGGATCGCCGCCCGCCGTCGCGCTGACTCAATCGCCAGGTTCCGAGCTGTGCACGGGCGGCAAATGACCAGAAACGAATTTTCGGCCAGATCGACCGTGCCGCTGCATGACGCACCCTCCATGCAGTGGCGCCGCACCCGACCGAGTGACGAGGAGCAGATCATGCCGACCGCCCAAGCCCACGAAAATGCCCGTCCCGCCGTCGCGTATGCGATGACGATCGCACTGCATCCCGTCGATCGGGACGAGCGAATGAAGCACCCCGGCGCGCACTGCTCGACCTGCCCGGTCCGTTCGGCGTGCATGCCGGCGGAACTCGACGATGCAGACCTGGCCATCCTCGACGAGGTCGTCTGCACGACCCGCTCGGTCAAGCGGGGCGAGTCGCTGTTCCGCGCGCACGATACGTTCCAGAGCCTCTATTCCGTCCGCACCGGCTCATTCAAGACGATCGTCATGCATCGCGACGGCCAGGAGCAAGTGACGGGGTTCCAGATCGCTGGGGAAACTCTCGGTCTCGACGGTGTGTGCAGCGGGCGCCACAACGGCGATGCGATCGCGCTGGAGGACAGCACCGTCTGCATCATCCCGTTCGGCCAGCTGGAGAAGGTTTGCGCCAAGGTGAGGTCGATGCAGCACCATCTCCACAAGATGATGAGCGGCGAGATCGTGCGCGAGTCGGGCCTGATGATGCTACTTGGCACGATGTCGGCGGAACAGCGCGTCGCGGAGTTCCTGCTGAACCTGTCCGAACGCTTCAGGGCGCGTGGCTATTCGTCGGCGGATTTCAACCTGCGCATGACGCGCGAGGAGATCGGCTGCTACCTCGGCATCAAGCTCGAAACGGTCAGCCGGATGCTGTCGAAATTCCAGCGCGACGGACTGATCGCGCCGCACGGCAAGCAGATCCATATCATCGATCTGGCCGGGCTCGCGCGCGTCTGAGCGCTGACCACCTATTCTCCCGGTTTCGGCCCCGGATACCCGCCTGCGGCATCCGGTGACCGCATGCGCAGGCTCAGGCGACGGATCGCGAATATCCGCACGTAATCATGCACGTGGGCATCTTTCGTCAGCGTCGCGATTTCGTCGTCGAGCATCCGCCGCAACGCGTCGTCCGAAATCGACAGGTCGCGCGCCAACGCCGCCAACGATGCGAACAACCGATCCTGGTTCATCACCGCCCTCCCGCAGGGACAAGGCCTTCATCCACGGTCGTCCTGGCTGAATCCATTGAAACGCGCGGCAGCGCCACCGCGCTTGACATGAGTCAACGCGCCCCGGATCGATGCGCGGCCGCGACCGCGGATCCAGCCGGCCGGCGAGGGTGTTCCGGAGTTTGACTTGCATCAATCGCCGGCCCGGGACCACGCATAGACTGGATCGGACTAATTGCCGGACACTGCGCGATGGCGAGCGCTCCTCTGACACGCATGCCGGGAGACCTGCTCGCCCTTGCGTGGCTCGCGGTTGGGACGGCGTCCGCCCGGGTGCCGGCGCCAGCCGCGTTCGTCGACCAGCAGCAATGTGCGTTCTGCTACACCGCCGACATGTCGTGCCTCGCACCGACGTTTCACGAGATCGCGGAACGGCATCGGGACACGCCGCATGCCGAGGACTTCCTCGCGAACAAGCTGAGACTGGGCGGCCGCGCGCACTGGGGCGACACCGCGATGCCGCTGGCCGCCGAGCGCGGCGGCTCGCGGTCCTCCGAGGACGCGCATACGCTGACTCACTGGGTCATGAGCCAGTAAAAGCGTCGGCCGCCGGTGACGGCGGCCACCCTCCTTCATCGATTCGGAGCCCATCGTGCGAATCACCCTGCATCTCGATACTTTCGCCTGCGACAACCCTTCGGCCTATGCCATTCTCTGGATCGACACGGCCATGCGCCGCTGGTCACGCGAAGGTCATGCGGGGATGGACCTGCCCGCGTGGGGGACGCTCGTCCGCGACGGCAGCGCCACTGTAATGACGGGGCCCGACAACGCCGGCGCCCTGTGCTGGCTCGACGATTTCGGTATCGACCCACCGTCCGCGCCGTTCGAAGGCCAGGCCGGCATCGCGCGCTGGCTGCGCGATGCCCGGCAGGCGCCCGTGCCTGGCGCATGGCGGGTGCAGTGCATCGACGAGACGGCGGAGATGCCGGAGCACGAGATATTCACGGGCGACGAGGAAGATTAGCCGGACCAGCGGCGCCGGCTGCGCCGCCCCCGTCGCCCGGGCGGATCGACTCACGCCAGGCGAACCGCGGCGGGCCGATGCGTCGCGCCGCGGCGAATCGTGCCCGATGCGCGGAACGTGTCAGCGCGGGTTCTCGTGGGGTTCGGCGGCGGCGGTCCCGGCGAGTTGCCACCCTGCAAGATCGAACGCCCGCTGCAGCGCGTCGAAGGGATCCGCGCCCGTCATATGCGGAACGGGACGGAATTCCCCGTTGCGGGTGATCAGATCGAGTCGTACGTCGTAGGTCGGCTCGCGGGTCGACATGCCCATCGCCTCGATCGCGAGATGGCAGCCGGCCAGTTGCATACAGAACGGCTCGAGGCGCATCAGCTGGATGCTCGCTTCCGCCTCCAGCCGAGCCGATCCAGCAAAGCCGAAGTAAGCGATCTGCATCCCGATTCCCATGTTCCGCTCCTGTTGATCGCACCGATTGACGGCGAGAGCCGGTTCTTCATCTTCAGTGTGGTGCGTTCGCAATGCCCGATTTCGTGCATCCATCTTCCGTGGCGCTGGGTTTGCATCGTTGATATGAGTCAAGCGACGGACATCGCCGCACGCTGTCCGCCAACCCGCGCCGGCCTCGAGAAGTCAGTGCCGAGCATCCAGCCGGCCGGCAGCGCGGCGGCAACCCGCCGCCGGCTCGTTCAGCTGGAGACGGTGCCGGCATCGGCGATCCGCGCCGGCAACATCCACAGGCCCGATCGGTGCGCGGGTCGGACAGCCGGACCTTCGGCGACACGCACGGCTGGCACCGCACGAAAGCCGGTGCGGCTTCATTCCGGGCGCCATCAGGCATCCGGCTACAGGCGATCGCGCCGGACCCGCACGACTCGCGGGATCGCGGGCCGCCACATCGCGATCAATCCCCCGACGCCCGAACAACAGGACAGCATGCCGACATAGAGCGCCCAGCCGTCGTGGGCCAGCATGGCGTGCACCGTTGCGATGAGCCCGGCTTGCGACGCGAAGATCGCAACGTTGGCAAAACACTGGCGAAAATCGTTGGGAAACATGCCGCTCTCCTGGAGAGGGATGACGACTACGACGTTTAAGGCATCCTCATGGGTAGCCCGGGCCGCGGAAATCATCGGCACCGGACAGCCGGCCACGCGCGGGAACCGCACGGCCACGCTGCCCGGCACTGCGCGCCGGATGCCGCGGCGGCGGCCTGCACGACGGCGGACCGGGTTCTGCACCCGCCCGCGCCGCCTGCCGCACGAAACCATCGAACGCGGCAGGCGAAGCCACACGTTCATCTTCGAAGCTTCGGAATCCGCAGCGTTGGCTTTTATCAAGCGCTGGCGCGGCTCCGGCTGTCCCTAGAAAAAACGCGGCGCCGCCCGGATTGCCCGCCTGCGCCGTCGACGACTCGCAGCGCCCCCGTTCGCGCCAGGCGATGCTGACCGCCTCGATCGCGCAGTCGACACCGATCCCGTCGGCCAAGGTCATGATCTCGCCAGCCGTGTCGCCCGCGCGAGCGTCGATGCAGTCGGTTGCGCCGAACCGGCGCGCAACCTCGAGCCGGTTCCAGTCGGGATCGATCATGATGATCCACCCGCTTTGATAAGCATACCGAATTGACCTACCGTGGATGCCGACTCAGTGAAAATCAACACGCGATCTGCATATAGAGGCCACCGCCTCCGCGACCCGCAGCGCGCTGAGTCGATGCAACCGTCGTCCAGCCATGTCGCCCTCCCTACCCACGAACCCACATCGCTACCCAAACTTCGTGAGGAAATAGTGCGGGACGTCAACGGTAGCCGCAAGCATGCCGCCACCCGCAAAACGCTTTGAAATCAGCGATGCAGAGGACGTCACCGGAAGAGATCGGAACAGGCCGGAAGGCCCATGTGGCGGAAGGCAGCCGACTACAACCATCTCTCGCGCAGACCCGCCGGGTAAGACTCCCGCAGTTGCAGATAGCCTCCTACCCACATTTGGCTCAGGGTCACACGATGGAAATTTCCACTTCCGGCCGGGACTAATTCCGGTTCAGGGTCAAGCCCAGCCGTGCAGCCGAACGGCTGGATTTGAGCGTGCGGCAAGTCGAACGCCTCGTGCTGCGCTATCGCGCGGCCGGCGTGGCCGGATTGGTGTCAGGCAAGCGTAGGCGCCCGAGCAATCACCATCTGCCTGCACGCAGGGCGCAACGCACGCTGGCATTGATCCGCGGCCGGCCTATGGACTCCACGCAAGCAACGCCCGCCGGAGATCGACCAACCGCGCAACCGCCGTGCATGCCTGGGCGAACCGACCCAGATCGTGTGAAACGGGCCAACCTGACACTGCAGGACTGGCTCGTCAAAGCGCTTGGGCTGCCCGGAATCAGCACATGGGAGGCCGCCAACGAGTATGCGCCCTCCTTCATCGCCGATTTCAATCCGACGCAGTTCGCGCTGCCCTACCCGGAGTGCGCTAGCATCGGAATCTGGATTCCAACCTGTCTCTCGCACACTCCCGGATACCTCGTTGCGGGCTGCCCATCATCATTTTTGACGTTTAATGCCGTCCAGTATCACCTGGCACAGCTTCTTCGCCATGACGTCGGGTGGCGATTGAGTCGCCATGCCTGGGTACCACTTGTAGGCCCAATTGCAAATCCCGAGGAAAGCGAAAACCGTGACGTCCGGATCGACTTTTCGGAGTCTGCCTGCGGCAATGCCGTCCGTGATGATTTTTCGAATCCGTTGGAAATACTCGCTCCTCCGCTTGCGAATCTGTTTACGGTGCTCATCTTCCAGATCGCTGTAGTGGTCCATGAAAGCCCGCACATATCCAGGATGCTCCGCAATTTGGCGAAGCGCAGAGGCGCAAGCCTTGACCAGTAGCTCAGCAGAATCAGCATTGGCTTCGGCATCAGCGTCCAGGTCGCCCAGCAAAGCGTCCATATGGATCTGATGCATCTCATAGAGGATTTCAGCCTTACTAGGGAAGTAGTGGTAAAGCGTAGGCTTGCCCATGCCAGCTTCATCGGCTAACATTTGCATCGTCATTTTATGGTAGCCGACTTTATCGAATAAATCGGCACTATGCAGGATAATCTCCAGCCGCCTTTCATCGTGTGCGGCGGTAGTGACTCGTGCCTTTGAATTTCTTCCCGTTACCATTGATTGACCTTTTCTGTTACCACCAGCTTTCCTGAAAGTAACGTCGTGCTTGCAACATATGCATACCGAAGCTGCTTGAAGAACAAGCGGATCGGCTCCGCCCGTGCTCCTGACTCGGCGGAACCGAGCCCGACGATGAGCGCTGATTCGCAGCGACGACTGAAGTGCGCCGGCCGGTGTCTGGTTCTAAAGCAGCTCAATCCATCGACATCCACCAAGTTGATGCGCTGCTCCAGAGCGGCGGCGCTGTCCACTTTCGGCCTTGTCTACCTGTGATATCGATTCACGCTAGGCGATTTTAGCATGCCCCCTCGCCCCCGACGGTACAGCGACCCTGGCCCGTAGAATAGCGCGCGTGTATCGCGAGTCGGGCCTTTCGTTGGGCCACAAGCGCCCCCGTCGAAGCACGTCTGCCGATTTTCAGCGCGAAGGCGAGCCTGCGGCACGATCGCAGGCTGTCCGTCGGTCTCGACGTACACAAGGAATCGATTACGGTCGCGTATGCGCCCGGGACCGATGGCCTGGCTGGGCCGCACGCCCAGCCGAACACCCGTCGACAAGAAGCGCCGCCAACGCAGCATCACGAAGAATGGCAACAGCTACGCGACAAGGCTGCTCGTCGAAGTCGCATGCAACTCCCTGCACCCGGCGCCCGTGATCCACCGCCGAGACGTACTGCTACGTCGCCCTCAGGAAATTCCAGCAATATGAACTCGACAAAACGATGCCGATTGACACCGGGAGCCATATCAGCCTCAATCCCATCCGATTGATCTCAAAACGGCTTGCTCCAAGCGCTTGGCGCGCCGGCAGCGTTATGTATAAGCCGATGGACTTTACATGCTAGGGCTTTGGTCAAAACCTTACGTGGCCACCAGACCATCAAGGATAACTTGGCAAAGTTTTTCGGCCATTTCGCGCGGCGGATGCTCTGAGGCCATACGCGGGTACCACTTGTAAGCCCAGTTGCAAATTCCCAGGAACGCAAAGACGGTGATATCAGGATCATTGTCACGGAAGGCACCAGAAGAAATCCCGTCAGTGACAATCTTGCGAATACGCTTAAGGTACTTGTCGCGTAGCTTTCGGATCTGCTCACGATGCTCATTTTTCAGATCACCATAGTGATCCATGAATGCTCGCACATATCCCGGATGCTCAGAAATTTGGCGCAAGGTGGACGCACAGGCTTTAACCAGTAATGATGACGCGTGCGTACATCCATCGCTCGCATTCTCCAGGTCCTCTATCAGAAGTTCCACGTGCGCCTGGTGCATTTCAAAAAGAATCGCAGCCTTACTAGGAAAGTAGTGGTAAAGCGTGGGTTTGCCCATTCCAGCTTCGTCAGCCAACATTTGCATAGTCATCTTGTGGTAGCCCACCTTGTCAAACAGGTCGGCACAGTGATCGAAGATTTTCAGTCTTTTCTCACCATGCTCAGCCGTCATTGTTGCCCTATCCTTATCCTTCATTTCCTTGGCTTTCTCTTTTTTATCCAGTGCGCTAGCAAATATTGCACGGAAACCACCTTGCGCAAAACCTACCCGCCAGTCCCGATCAAGAATGGAAAGCATCCACATGATAATGCTGACGCCTGCGATTCCACTTTAAATCAGTCAGACCATGATCGGTCGCCTCCTTAATACTGATAGAAGCCCTGACCTGATTTTCGCCCCAGATATCCGGCATCGACCATCTCCTGAAGTAATGGTGCCGGTCGATATTTAGAATCGTTGAAGCTCGTGTACAGCACCTCTTGCACCATAAGCAATGTGTCGAGGCCGATCAAGTCTGCGAGTGCGAGCGGGCCGATAGGATGATTCGCCCCGAGCTTCATGCCCTTGTCGATGTCTTCGGATGAAGCCAGTCCTTCTTGAAGCGCGAAAATGGCTTCGTTGATCATCGGGACCAGGATACGGTTGACGGCAAAACCCGGACTGTTTTTAGCCACAATTGCCGTCTTGCCGATAGTCTCAACGAAGTCGTTCGCCACTTCGAGCGTCGAGCCATCCGTCTGGAGGCCTGCAATCAGTTCGACCAGCGTCATGACCGGTACTGGGTTGAAGAAATGCATACCGATGAACCGGCCAGGATTCGAGACCTTCGACGCGAGCTTGGTAATTGAGATCGAACTCGTGTTGGTCGCTATCACGGCCGCCGAACCCACTGACGCGTCAATCGACTTGAGGATCTTCTGTTTGATGTCCGCGTTCTCGGTAGCAACCTCAATCACGATCGAAGCACTTGAGAGGTCGGAATACGTCATCGTAGTCTTGATACGGCCAAGAGCAGCGGACTTCTCTTCGGCGCCCATCTTCTCCCTCTGTACCAGACGGTCGAGGCTCTTGCTAATCGTGGACAGGCCGCGCTCCAATGCTGCATCCGACACATCGAGCATAACGACGTTGAAACCTGCTGCGGCTGCGACTTGGACAATGCCATTGCCCATCGTACCCGCACCGACTACACCAATAGTCTTGTTGTTCATGTTCAGCGTACCTTTATATGGGGTTAAGCGCGTTCGAAGATCGCTGCAATGCCCTGCCCACCGCCAATGCACATCGTGACCAGTGCGTAACGACCACCAGTACGTCTAAGCTCTGCGAGAGCCTTGGTCGTAATGATCGCGCCGGTAGCGCCTACCGGATGGCCTAGCGAGATACCGGAACCGTTCGGGTTGACACGAGCGGGATCGAGACCCAGTTCACGAGTCACTGCCAGCGCTTGCGCGGCAAACGCTTCGTTAGCTTCGATGACATCCAGGTCGTTAATCGATAGGCCGGTGCGGGACAGCACGCGTTGCGTTGCCAAGACCGGGCCGATACCCATATACAGCGGCTCGCACCCGCTATGAGCGTAACCCACGAGTCGAGCCATCGGAGTCAGGCCCAGCGAATTCACTGCGCGCCCCTCGGCCAGAACGACAGCACCCGCGCCATCGTTCAACCCTGACGCGTTACCTGCGGTAACAGTGCCGCCATCTTTCTTGAACACGGGCTTCATCTGGGACAGCGACTCGACGGTAACTTCAGCCTTTGCGTGCTCGTCGGTGTCAAAGGCTACAACACCCTTACGCGTTTTGATCTCGACGGGGACGATCTGATTCTTGAAGCGACCTTCACGAATTGCATTCACTGCACGCCGTTGGCTTTCGGCTGCGAGCTCGTCTTGTTGTTCGCGCGTAATGCCATAGCGAGCCGCGACGTTCTCAGCGGTAATCCCCATATGCACCTTCTGCCACGGATCATGAAGAATACCGTTCATATAGTCGACCATACTCGTATCGCCCATCCGTTGCCCCCAGCGAGCAGTCGGAACGATGTAAGGGCCGCGCGACATAGATTCGGCACCGCCGCCAACAGCGACTTCGCAGTCGCCGAGCGCAATCGACTGAGCCGCGCTAATGATGGCTTGCAGCCCCGAACCGCAAAGTCGATTCACGTTAAATGCCGGGGTATCTTCTCGCAAACCCGAATCGATAGCGACGACACGCGACAGGTAGGCATCACGGGGAGCGGTCGGGACGACGTTGCCCATCACCACGTGACCGACAGTGTCAGCGGGCACGGCATGACGATCCAGCACCGCACGAACGGCAGTTGTGCCGAGCGTAATGAGGTCGATGTCCTTGAGCGAGCCACCAAAGCTTCCGATAGCGGTACGTGCCGCTCCAACTACGAAGATTTCACGATCCATCTTGAATCCTGTTCTGTTGCGATAGCTGTTGAGCAAGAGCAGTTAACCGCGTTCGAGAATAGAAACGCCGCTCACTCCGGGTGCACCGTATACATGTGTATAACCCAGTCGCGGGTTGTTCGGCACCTGGCGCGCCCCTGCCTGCCCGCGGAGTTGCAAACTGATTTCGATTACTTGACGCAAGCCAGAAGCACCGACAGGCTCACCATTTGCCAGGCATCCACCATCGGTATTGATAGGCAGACGTCCGTTGATTTCCGTCGCGCCTTCGCGGAGCAATTTTTCTTGTTCGCCATGCTCACAAAATCCATTTTCCGCCATGTGGATTATTTCCGACCCGGAATCAGTATCCTGCAATTGAATAACGTCGATATCTTCTGGCCCGACGCCTGCTTCCTCGAAAGCCGCTTTAGACGCTGTCACTGTCGGAGCCGGCACCTGTTGCGCCATCAGTGCGGGACTGAAGACTTCGAACGAACCGTGATGACGGGTTCTGACCGCCGCCGAGCGGATGATCACGGGATGAGCTTGATACTTCTTTGCCAGCTTGGCCGAGCACAGGACGATAGCTGCACCACCCTCTGCCGGATTGCAGAACATGAACTTGCGAAGAGGCAGGCTCACGGCGCTCGATTCGGCGACTTGCTCGTAATCGAGCGCCTGCCTGCGCCATGCGTTCGGATTCAGTGCTCCGTTGCGCGATGCACGTTGAGCGACCCGAATCAGCGCATCCTCCGTAATGCCGTATTCGTGCATATAGCGACGAGTCTTCATCGCGAAGAACTGAGTAGTGAGCATCAAACCCGTTTCGCCATACCAGTCTTCGAGGCCCCAGTCTTTAGGCATCGGATTGAAAGCCCCACGCGGATGCTTATCAAAACCAACGGCAATGCCAATGTCGGCCGAACCCGAACGGATCGCGGCAATGACGGCTGCGAGCGATGATCCGCCCGTCGCGCAACCATTGGCTACGTTGACGAAAGGCAGGCCAGTGAGACCCAGATCGTTAGCAAGCGCATCCGCATTGCCCGCGTCCTGCGAACCGCCGTATGCGACTTGAACTTGATCCCACGTAATACCCGCGTCTTTAAGCGCCTCTCGCACCGCATGAGCGCCCTGCGCTCGACCCGATACACCATCGAAGCGCCCGAATCGGTGCATGCCAACGCCAATGATCGCGACATCGTTACTCATTGCCTACCCCCTTGATATCGGATTCTGCTGGCGAGAACACAAACGTCACGAGGCTAGCGCCCTCAGACGTTTTCCCATAGGTCTCGAGCGACATCGCCATCGACGCGCCGATTTTCAACTTATCGGCGTCAGCAACAGACAAGCGACTCTCGATCTTGATACCACTAGGCATTTCGATATAACCAACACCATACGGCTTGAAATCAGCCTCGATCTCGCCGCTGTTGTAGGGCGCCTTGGGCAAGAAGCTCTGGATCGTCCACGTCCACAACGTTCCGTGACGCCCAAAATTAAATCGATTTAGGTGCGTGCTGGTGCAGCGCGTACACCCAGACGCAGCGGGGAAATAGGTTTCACCACAGTCGACGCACTGATTACCTACCAGAGTCGCGGTGCCATTTACATCTCGCTCAATTGACGATGGACAGACTAGTACAAAATTATCAGCATTCATGTTTAGGCTGTTTTCCATGGTGGTTCAGGTAGTTTTTGCAACTACCTGGGCTGCAGTACTTATTTCCAGCCAGCCGTTTGAGCTGCCGTGATACCAAACGTTATAGCCAGTGCAAGACCACCCGCGTAGCCGATACCGTATGCGCCACCGGCATCCGAACCTGCTGCGAGAAGACCCGGAAGCACCGCGCCATCTTCCTTGAGCACGCGCGCATCGGAATCGATCATCAGACCACCGAACGTAAACGTGATTGCTGGATACACGATGAGCGCGTAGTACTCGCCATCCAGCGGGATCGCAGATTCACGCCGAGGAGGATTCAGGTTTTCCCAATCGTTGATCGATCCTTCCTGATACTCGGCCAGACTCTTCACAAGTTGCGCGCCGTCGAAGCCGTGAGCCGTCGCAAACCTCGCCAGTTCAGCAATGTCCGTCGTATGTACGCCCTCACCACCGTTCTCGATAGCGACCTTGTATTTGTCCAGCGGGGGCGCGGAAAGCACGACGTGAGCCGTCGCGTACGTTTCCTGAATGCGCTTGTCCCAAAGCAGGATAGCGCGTGCGTTGGATTCGAAAACCGTGCGATACGTGTTCGTATGATCGCCTTCCGTTTCATCGCAGTAACGGAAGCCCTGTTCATTGAACAGCAGCGAGTGGTCGCTGTGATATTGGCTGAGACCCGTGTAGTAGCGTTCCTCGCCCCAGTTCGGGCTCTTCGTCACCAAGTGACCGTAGAAACCCTTGTTGTTCTTGTCGAAGACGCCACCGGCGCCGGTACCCAGACGGATACCATCACCCCGCGAAACCTGGTTGGAACGCAGCAGAAGGTTGCGCGCGTTTTCATGGATATTTTGTGCACGGAGCTCGGCCGAGCCCTGATAACCGCCCGTGGCAAGAATAGTGTTTTCGGAGATGACATCTACAACGCCATCGGCGCATACAGTGCGAGCCCCGATGACTTTCCCTGCGTCGTCTTTGAGCAGTGTTTCGGTCGTCGTCTCGTATACGACATAGCCGCCCCCCTTTTCCACCATCTGAATGCAGTCGTCCAGATGGTGGATCAGATCGATTGCGTAGCCACGGCCATGCAGCACACTCATCGCCGGACTGACCTGAATGCCGCGTGAGCGCATCCAGGAAAGCGCCCGAGGATAGGTATCGAGCACAACATCGCCCAGCCTGGGATCGCCGCAGCCATACATCGACATCTTGGAAGCGGAAGTCGCTGTCCAAAGAACGCCGCCGCTCAATACAGCCGAGCCACCTCGCGTCGACGCTTTCTCAACTACGACAACGCGTGCGCCCCGCTCAGCCGCCCAACCGGCGGCAGACAGTCCCGCCATGCCGGAGCCGATGACCAAGAGGTCGCATTCCATTGTTTCGTGACCCACACTGCCTCCTTCAGACCCATGCAGATTCAAATTGAAAAACTTCTTGACACCCATGCCCGAGATCGCCTCTCATAGCAACCAATGCTACTCGACCGACTGGTCGGGCGTCAACCAAAACGACGCACGAGCCCGGCGCCGCAGCGCACAACAGGCAACCTCATGGTTACCCGTGTTGACACCTTATATTGGCGTCAAGTAGATTCGCCACCGCCGTGAGTGCCGCAGTAGTACTGCAGTAAATTTATCTAGTCGATATCTTCGTTAATTAGAAGTACATATCATTACTAAAGCGATCGGTCGTCTTCACTTCCGTCAACGATTCCTGTCGCTGAGCGCGACCGCCAGTCCGCACTCTTTACGTTTGTGGTTAGCAGAAATTCCCCAAAATAATATGAAGACTTGGAGACACATAGGCATGAAAAAGAAGCTTCTCGCTTTAACCGCACTTGCTTCGTTTGCTCAAGCAGCGCACGCGGAATCCAGCTTGACGATGTACGGCATCGTGGACGCCCCTCTCGAGTTCGTCACTCACCAGGCATCGGGCGCGCCAACCTTGGATGCAAACGGCCTTCCCATTCCGAAGCCAGGCGGTAATCGTTGGTCGCTGAACTCGAGCGGCGGCCTGTCGAACTCGCGATGGGGCTTCAAGGGCAAAGAAGACCTCGGCGGCGGGCTGTCGGTATTCTTCCAGTTGGAGAACGGCTTCGGCCTCACCAGCGGCCAACTCCAACAGGGCGGTCGCATGTTTGGTCGTATGGCCTTCGTCGGACTCAAGTCCGCCGACTGGGGCGCTATCTCGCTCGGTCGTCAGTACACGACGCTGCTCGAAGTGATGGCGACGCTCGGACCGATCAATTTGGCAACGATGTACGAGCCGGTCACTGTCCAGACGGGCAGCAACTACCGCCAAGACAGTTCGATCAAGTATGTCGGCAATTTCGGAAAAGTGATGGTCGAAGGCCACTACAGCTTTAGCGCGGCCCAAGTAAACTTTAATGGACGTCCGGTCGCCAACAGCGGCAACGGTCAGATCCCCGGCCACTTCCACGACAATACGGCATGGGGTATTGGCGCCACCTATACTGACGGCCCGATGCTGTTGGCGTTCGGCGTCGACCAACTCTTCCCGTCAATGTCGACTACGGGCGCCGGCGAAAACTGGAATGCCACCAAGATCGCTGTGGGCGGCAGCTATATGATCACAAGCAACCTGAGACTCATGGGCGGCTACAGCTTTGGACGCACCACAGACCAGAACAGCCATGTCGTTTATCGCGGCGACTACTTCTGGACGGGTGCTCAGTATTCCTTTACACCTTTCATCAAGAGCGGTCTCGGCCTCTACTACAATCGTCTGTCAACGATGAAGACGAGCGCTACCGCAGCGGATGGTCGTATCGGCAACCCGTGGCAAATCAGCTTCTTCACGAGCTACCTTTTTTCGAAGCGCACCGACGTGTACTTCGTCACGTCATATGCCCGTAACGCGGCTCAAGACATGGATAACACGGGCAACAGCAACATCGACGCCTACTACCTCACGCAAGGCGCGAAAGACCAGCTTGGCGTGACGATCGGCATTCGTCACCGCTTCTAATCGAGAAGCTCCCCCTCAGGACCCTCTTCGCTGTTTGCAACGACTAAGTATTGACTTTGTGAGTGGCGATGGTAAATTTATCACTCGACCGCACGGTCGGTCGAGATCTCGGATAGGGCTTTACCCTCTTCGGGGAAAATCTAGTATCCAACACTGCACTGTTATGACAATCACAGGAACTGACATGAGCGACGTGACCCAAGAGAAGGACGTGATCCAGTACGAAGTAGCTGACAACGGCATCGCCACGATTTGGCTGAATCGCCCGCACGTTCGCAACTGCGTGAGCCCGCAACTGCTGAAGGATCTCGAAGCTGCCGTTGATCGTGCAGCGGAAGACAACAACGTTCTCGCCGTCGTGTTCCGTGGTCGCGAAAACACGTTCTGCGCAGGCGCCGACCTCGGCAAGCTCGTCGGCCCGGTGCTGCAAGAAACGTCCACGTCGCTGCAACTCGCAATCGACTCTGCACGTACGTACGACAAGATCTTCAATATGAAAAAGCCGACCATCGCCGCCGTTGATGGTTACGCAGTCGCTGGCGGTTTCGAGCTCATGATATCGTGCGACTTTGCACTCGCAACCGAAGAAGCCAAGGTTGGCGACTTCCATATTCGCCGCGCTCTCTTCGGCGGTGCAGGCCCGATCTATCGCCTGCCGCGCATGATCGGTACGCGCAAGTCGAAGGAACTGATGCTCACCGGCAAGCTGCTGACGGGCAAGGAATGCGTCGAATGGGGCCTGATGAGCGCATGCGCGCCGCGCGCTGAGTTCGACCAGCTGATCCAGGACTTCTGCGCACCGCTGATCGACAAGTCGCCGTTCTGCATGTGGATGACGAAGATGGCCGTCAACCGTGGCCTCGACGCGGACACGAACAGCCTGATCACGCTCGAAACGATGACATGCAATGTCGTCCACCACTCGGAAGACGCCAAGGAAGGCGTGCGCGCATTCCTCGAAAAGCGTCAGCCGAAGTGGGTCGGTAAGTAAGCAGACGGAGAACGATAATGACTGTAAGCCTTGTAATTTTGGCCTCTCGCCCGCCCGAGTGGACTGTTGAGCAGTTCACGACGTGGTGGCGAGGTGAACATGCCGCGTATGGCCGGAAGTTGCCGGGCTTGCAGGCATATCGCCATGGGGTGATTGTGCACGACTACGATCACCCTGAAGGGCCTGCGTACGACGGTCACGCAGTTCTGACGTTCCCGGATCGCCCGACACTCGATGCAGCATTTGTATCGCAAGAATGGAAAGATGCAGTGGCTCACGTGGGCCGTATGAAGGGTAAGCGTATTGCGCTGATTACCGAAGAAGCAGATATGTTTGCGCTTCATGCCCCTAAGGAGGACAACTGATGACCACTCTTGAAAAAGGTTTCGTCGCGCAAAGTTTTCGCCTGGACGGCCGCGTTGCCGTCATTAATGGCGGCCGCGGTGATATGGCCATCGCGATGGGCGCAGCACTCGCTGACCTCGGCTGTCGCGTGGTCTTCATGTCTCGCAAAGTAGAAGAATGCGAGGCCGTGGCAAACGACATCGGACGTCGCTTCGGTGTGTGGACCCTGGGCCTGCGCTGCGATGTCTCGAACGAAGCCGAAGTCGAGGCCGCCGTCACCCGAGTTGTCGAAGAACTGGGGCAAATCGATATTCTCGTCAACAACGCAGGCGCTTCATGGTGGGGCCCGCCTGAAGACATCCCCCTCTCGGGCTGGCAGAAGGTGATGGACGTAAATGTGACCGGCACCTTCTTGGCCTGCCGTCATGTTGCTCGCCACATGATTGCCCGCGGCCAAGGCGGTTCGATCATCAATGTAGCCTCCGTCGGTGCATACCTGTCCTACACGCCAGACAAAGGACAAGTCGTTCCGTACACAACAAGCAAGGCCGCGATTGTCCATCTGACAAGCAATCTCGCTGCGCAGTGGGCCTCGCACGGCATTCGTGTGAACGCGATTGCGCCCGGCTCAATCGAAACTGGAATGACGAAAACGGTTCCTGAGGATCAGAAGGCGAAACTGCTGAATGACATCCTCTTGCGTCGGTTCGGCAAGCCCATCGAGCTGACGGGTACAGTCGCTCTACTGGCGTCTGACGCCGGCGGCTTTATTACCGGACAAACATATATCGTAGACGGGGGACAGACAATTGCTTAACAACCGAATTATCGAATATTCAGTCGAGGGGTTGACATGGACTGACGCCTCGCTGTGGCAGCAGTTCAATGCGCTGCACGAGGCAGACCCACAAGCACTCGCGGCCGTGGACGGCACGGCTCGCGAATGGAGTCGCTCGGAACTCTACGAGATGGCGACGCGGATAGCGAAAGAACTGAGCGCAAGCGGTGTCGGTGCATACGACCGCGTGATGGTCGAAGGCCGCAAGACTGCGAATATCCTCGCCGCAGCGCTCGCGATCTCCAGCGTTGGCGCCGTTGCCTGTCCCTATACACCGGATCTCGGCAAATCAGAACGCGGTGTCATCGAACAGCGTCTAGGTCACGTCGCGATTATCGGTTCGTCGGAAGTCGACGCAAAGGCCATCCCCGGTGTCGAAGGGCTTTACCTCAGTCTGTGCGAACGTCAAGATCGCACGTGGGACGATGCCGACAAGAAGGCCGCGCTTATCGCCTTCACTTCCGGCACGACGGGTATCCCGAAAGGTGTGATGCATTCTGTATACGGGATGAATTACGCTACGCGTGCCTGCGCCAAGGTTGCTGGTCTCGAGCCCGGTGACGCGATTGTCGGCGTCGTGCCCCTCGGAAGCGCACCCGGTTTCACGTTCACGCTGCACTTCAGCCTGTCGCTGGGCCACCCGTTGATCATCGTTGATGCGTGGGACCCTCGCCGCGCGCTGGAGCTCATGGACGCGCACAACTGCCGTTGGGGTATGTGTGTTCCGACACACCTGCACACCATGGTCGAGTGTGCTCGTTCTGGCCAGTGGACGAAGCGTAGCCCGCTGAAAGCGCTCGCAGTCGGCGGTTCGGCCATGACCTCGCAGCTGATCGCAGACGCTGACGCACTGCTCGGCATTCCGGTATTGCGTATGTACGGCATGTCCGAGTGCATGGGTCATTGCAGCGCCCTGCCCACGGACTCGCTGGAAGTACGTCAAAACTCGGACGGTAAGCCCTTCCCCGGCACTCAGGATCAAGCCCTCGACGCTCAATTCAATCCCTTGCCCGTCGGTGAGCGCGGTCAAGCAGGTGTCAAGGGGCCGTCGCTGTTCCTCAAGTACGCGGAAGGACTCGGCAGCCAAGAGTACCGACTGACGGGGAACGGTTACTTCCTGACTGGCGATGAAATCATTGTCGGCCAAGATGGCTATATCAAGGTTGTTGGCCGCTTGAAGGACCAGATCATTCGCGGTGGATATAACGTCGACCCGGCGGAAGTCGAAGCCGCGGTACTCAAGCATCCTGCCATCGAAGACGCGGTTGTCGTCGGTGTGCCTGACTCGAAGCTTGGTGAGCAAGCGTGCGCTATCTGTGTCATCCGGTCAGGTTTCCCGACCTTGCAACTGGCTGATTTGACCGCTCATATGGAAGCTGTCGGGCTGACGAAGAAGAAGTGGCCCGAGCATCTTGTGATTGTCGACAAAATGCCTGTCACCACTACCGGCAAGGTCGACAAGAAGACCTTGCAGAAGAACGCGATTGCCCTGCTGACCGCAGGCCACATCTAGCGCTCTGAGCAATAAAAAGAGCCGCTTGGATGTTGGGGCCCTGCATTTGATGGCGCGGATCGAGAATGAGCCTTTGCGCTCTGCGACCCTCCTCCTCAGTACTTCACTGTCAAGTTAGTGACCTTCAGGCTGATATGGCTCCCGGTGTCAATCGGGATCGGTTTTTCGAGTCCATACAGCTGGCATTTCCTGAGGGCGACGTAGCAGTACGTCTCAGCGGTGGGGGTTGCAGGCGGCTTCGGCGAGCAGCCTTGTCGCGTAGCTGTTGCCATTCTTCGTGATGCTGCGTTGGCGGCGCTTCTTGTCGACGGGTGTTCGGCTGGGCGTGCAGCCCAGCCAGGCCATCGGTCCCGGGCGCATACGCGACCGTAATCGGTTCCTTGTGTACTTCGAGACCGACGGACAGCCTGCGATCGTGCCGCAGGCTCGCCTTCGCACTGAAAATCGGCAGACGTGCTTCGACGGGGGGTTTTGACAGGACATCCTGCAGCGTGGCCGTCCACCGACAGATCCGCCACGAGCCGCTTGAGCGTCGTGTCGCTGATCCCCTCATACGGCAGACCTCCGCGCCCGGCGTGCCCAGGTCGGCCTGCTTCAACGCATAGGCGATCTGTTCGTCGGTGAACTTGCGCTTCTTTACGGGATGACCTCGTCGTCTCGGCGACAGCGCCATGCCGGAATTTTCGACTTCAAAAATGGGACAGCTTTGTCGGCCAGGGTCAAACGGCTCGCGAGTGCCCGTGAAACGCTGGCCGCCCGAGCAGCACTTACATTTTGTCCATCTGGGTAGCGCCAACTACCCACGCCGACAGACCGCTGGTCATGACAGCGCAGACCAACGACTCTGCGATTTCGGTATCAGCCGCGCCCGCAGTTTTCGCCCCCTTCATGTGGATGTTCGTCCAGTCGCTGTAGTCTGCCGCGAGGATCGTGACGAGCATCAGTTCCGAATACTTCGCGCCGAGCGGCGTTCCATTGATCGTGCCTTCGCGCATCAGGTAGTAGGCTTCGCTACCGACAGGAAGCAAATCGATTAGCTTGCCCAGCGACGGCGGCATGGCGCCGAAGTAGTTGAGAAAGTTCTGTTCGACTTGACCGGCTTCCACGTCGATGACCGGCATAGCCGCTGCGACAGGTACAACCTGGTACTCGGCGTCCAAGAGAGCCAAGAAGCGCAACGCGGCGCCCTCACCACGGCAACTGCTGAGAATGATACCTGCCGAGCTGGCCTCCTCGTACGTGAGACCCAACTGATGCGCACGCGTCAGTTCACGTTCGGCCATCTCACCATAGCCCTTCGTGTTCGCAGCTACTGCTACGTACAGGGCCTTGATACGCGCCGGAATGGCGCCGTCCGTATTGACGATCTGACGCCACCGCGAATAGCCAGCGAGCGTATAGGGAGCGATTCTACGTAGTAAATTCGAATCCAGAAGCGGGCTCATGCTTTTCATTTCCAATTCGTTCTCCACGGTTACTGGCAAGTCACACCGCCATCGACCACCAACTCGGACCCCGTCATGTAGCCAGACTCATCGCTGGCCAGGAAAAGAAAGGCATTGGCAATGTCCCGTGCCTTGCCAAAACGAGCGAGAGGCGTATGAGCGAGAAACTCTTTAGCGAGTTCCGGTTTTGCGTATGCCGCGGCTGTCAGTGGAGTCTCAACGTGACCCGGATGCACTGAATTGCAGCGCACACCATTACCGGCCTGTGCGCATTCGAGTGCAGTGACCTTGGTCAGCATCCTGACACCCCCCTTAGCTGCGCAGTAGGCGCTCGCGTTGGGGCCTGCCACGATACCGCGCATGGACGACATATTGACGATCGAACCCGAGCCTGACTTGGCCAGCAGAGGCATCATGTACTTCGTGCCCAGGAACACGCTATCGAGGTTCACGACAACGGTTGCCTTCCAGTCTTCATACGAGAGGTTGGCAATCGATTGGAAGCGCCCGAAACCTGCATTGTTGATCAGGACATCCAGTTTGCCGAAACGGCTCACGAGAGTAGTCGCGAGATCCTTCCACGCTTGCTCTGACGTAACGTCAAAGCACGCACTGACACAGTCTCGTCCGATCTCTTGGACCTTGGCAAGTGCCTCGGTCAACAATGGTCCGTTGCGGTCAGCGAGGACCACAACGGCCCCCTCTTCAGCGAACCGTTGTGCCGTAGCAAAGCCAATACCGGAAGCCGCGCCTGTTACGAGTGCAACCTTATTGGCGAGTCGGCTCATTGGGCTTTCATATCCCCGCTTCGAATATCACGCTTCGTCATTTCCAGCAGCGTGGCGAATTGCGGATTTTCACGATTCTGAATAGCCACATGACGCTCCTTGATTGCCTCATCGAACGCCGTAGTCGTAATCGCGTACAGCTGATTCGCACGGATAGCATCGACCACGATGCCCGCGACCTCAGCAGGCGAAAGGGCACCGCTGTACATCTTGTCTGCCACGGCCTTCAACTCTTGCGTCTCGTCGAGCGCTCCGCCTTCCGGTTGCAGTTCTTTCGGACGGTTGCGTTCCGACTGATAGATCTTCGTGTTGACGAGGCCCGGAATCAGGGCCGTCACGCCGATCTTCGAATCACGCTCCTTCAGCCCCGCATACAGCCCTTCAGTGATGCGCAGAGCCGCATGCTTGGCTGCACCGTACGCCACCGATGCGGAACCGCTGACGATACTTGCGACCGACGCCGTGACGACGATATGACCTTCCGTGCCCTGTTCAAGCATGCGAGGAACAAAGCTACGGATGCTGTTGACGACGCCCATCATGTTTACGTCGAACGACCACTTCCAGTCCTCGATCGGGTATTCCCACACGGGGCGATAGCGACCTGACGGAACGACGCCTGCGTTGGCACACAGGACATCGATCGAACCGAACGTATCGACAGCGGCCTGAGCCAAGGCTTCGACTTGATCACCCTTCGTCACATCCGTTCGAACGGCAAGCGCCTGATGCCCAGCGTCTTTCACGGCTTGCGCAACCCGTTCAGCTTCTGCTTCGTTGACGTCGGCGACAACCACTTTCGCGCCTTCGTTGGCAAAGCGCCAACAGAGTGCTTCACCGATGCCCGAACCACCACCCGTAACTACCACGACTCGACCTTCGAAGGATTGCATTCTATTCTCCAGGTATCAAGCTGTTCCCAGCCATCTGATACTAATTCGATAATTATTTCAATTGAGGTGGCGATTTCGCCCCGCCGACAGCCCTGGTCGAGCTACAAGCTCAAGCCGAGACGCTGACCTTCCAACATTGCGTGTGACACACGACGCGGACTGACACAATCACCGATGGCGTGCACTTCCATGGCAGATTCTTCGAGTGCGTCGATCAGAGCACTACGTGAAGTGCGGCCCGTCTGAATGACTACGAGTTCGCATTCATATTCCGTCGTTTCGCCAGAGCCGCCATTCATTAACGAAACACCCTTCTCGGTAATGCCATCTAAAATAGAAAGCACTCGATACTCAGTTCCACCACTACCCAGACGGGCGATCAAAGGCCCGATACTCTCGGTGGGAATCTGTCCTGCGACGCTCGCACCCGGGCTGGCGATCGTGACTTTCCACCCCGCGTTCATCAGCGCTTCCGCCACTCCGTACGTCCACCAGAATGCCGAGCCATCGTCAATAACGGTCACTCGTCTCTCACCATGAGGCGCAGGTATATCTTGATCGAGAACTTCGAACCATGTCTTGACGTGCGGGCCAGACTGCTCGTCCGACAACGGGTTCGGCTGCGAGCCTGTAGCAATAACAACGACGTCAAATCCTTCCAGTTCGGAAGCCGATTCAATGCGGCGGTTTAGCTCGACCGTGACGCCGAGTCGGCGAATCTCGCTTTGCAGATAATCGATGAGATTTCGCAGATCGCTACGGCCCGGTAACGACGCAGCGTAGAGGAACAGACCACCGAGCCCATCCGTTGCTTCAAAAATGGTGACCTGATGACCACGGTCAGCCGCCACGCGCGCGGTTTCAAGCCCGGCAGGACCACCGCCGATAATCGCGATCCTGCGCTTGCGCAGCGGGCCTTTGATGGCGAATTCAGGTACCAGTTCACGGCCGGCTCGAGGATTCACTGCGCAGTGAAGATGCGGCGAGAATGCACGACATTCCTGATTCAGACCAACGCATGGACGGATACGCTCGGATTGTCCCGCACGTGCCTTTGTGACCCAGTCGGCATCCGCAATGAATGCTCGCGCCATACCGATCATGTCTGCCTGACCTTCAGCGAGCACCTTCTCTGCGATCTCAGGGCTATTGATCCGCTGCCCGACAATCACCGGCAAGCCCGTCGCCTGACGAATCAAACCGGCTGCACGCGCTGCAATAGCCTTGGGCTGCGTTGCATCCTTCACGTAGAGGCCGCGCGTACCCATCGTAATACTCAGGTAATCCGTCAGTCCGTCAGCGGCAATAAGTTTGCCAATCTGCACTGTGTCGGGGATTTCCATCCCGTCAGCGATTTCCTCGGAAGCGCTAAGACGCAGACCGAGCATGAATTCTTCACCACAGTGCTTGCGGATCGACCCGATGACCATCCGCAGAAAACGCATACGATTTTCGAGCGAGCCGCCCCAGCGATCATCACGGAAATTCGTCGCCTCGGACAGGAACTGTCCGACGAGATAGCCGTGCGCCCCATGAATCTCTACACCGTCGTGCCCCGTAGCCTTGAGGTTGGCTGCGGAGATACCGAAATCTTCCACGATCTCAAGAATCTCTTTCTCACTGAGTTTCTTGGGACCATACGGGTCGCGCGGGCTACGGACAGCCGAAGGAGCAAGCGGTGCGTTCTCGAACTCCCCACCGATCGTTTCACGTCCAAGGTGCAGGATTTGACCGACGATTTTCGTGCCATGCTTATGCACCGCATCGACGCGCTTTTGCATGGATTCGAAAACGGCCGGGTCGTAAGGGGCAACGAGCTTTCCCGAACGAATGTACGACGTACGAGACACTACGGCAGCGCCCGTGATAATCATTGCCAGACCAGACCTTGCGCGCTCTTCATAGTATGCAATGTCAGCATCCATGATCGCGCCGCCTTTGATCATCGATGTGCCATGCGGCAGGGCTACGAGTCGATTTTGAAGCTCGACTTTGCCGATCTTGAACTTTTCGAAGAGTCGCGGAAAAGCCTGGGATTGTTTTTCGCACGCCATGTTCCTGTCCCCAATTTTAGTAAACGACTCAGAGCACGGATGCGCCACCATCGACGGTAAGCTCGGTACCCGTCGTATACGACGAGTCGTCAGATGCGAGATATAGCGCGGCGTTAACGACTTCAGGCGTTCGACCCATACGCCCAAGAGGAATACGCGAGAGGCGCCTGTTCATCGTCTCATCGTTCGGGAACGTAGCTCGGAGCATAGGTGTATCAATCGGGCCGGGGTGAATCGAATTGCAGCGAATGCCATCCTTCGCATATTGAGCGGCTGTCGTCTTCGTGAATATCAAAACAGCACCCTTGGAAGCCGCGTATGCCGCTTCCATATGAGTCCATTGTCCGAGTGCCGCAATCGATGATACGTTCACGATGGAACCGGAGCCGGCTTTACGCATTTCGGGTATGGCAATCTTCGTACCGAGAAACACGCCGCGCGCATTCACCGCCATCACCTGATCCCACTCTTCTACGGTACGCTCCTCGATCGGAACAACCTTTGGAACGATGCCTGCGTTGTTGACCAGGATGTCAAGCTTCCCGAAATGATCAATGGCGTCCTGAACCGCGAGTTTCCATTCAGCTTCGTTGGTGACGTCAAGCCTTGCATGCCTGGCAATACCGCCGTTCTCGATAATCTCATCCACCACATCCGAGCCATCAAGCACGTCAGCCACGAGCACTTTTGCACCCTGCCGTGCAAACACTCGTGCCATCTCAGCACCAAGACCCCTTGCTGCACCGGTGATCAGTGCGACCTTGCCGATAAGCTTTCTCATTCTCTACGTCCGAATTCACGTTAAATTAGCTTTGCACCAAGCGGATCACGCTGTGTCACGGTGAGAGCGACGCAGCGTGTTTCACTCAGTACTTAAACTACCGCTTCCTTGACCAGCTCCTTGTTCAAAATTTCGTTAGGAAGCTGTACCGAACTACGCCAAAACATGAATGCTGAAACCAACGACGCGCACACCGTAACGCAAATCGCATAGCCCAGCCCTTGAACGCCATAGGCCGCTGTGAATCTGTCGCTCAAGAAGCCGGTAACGAGAGGCCCGAGCCCCAAGCCGATCAGCGACACGACGAGCGTCAGCACGCCAGACGTAAAGCCGCGAATGCTGGCGGGCATCATCTGGTGAGCAACCGCCACGATAGGACCGTAGTAGACGAGCATCATCGTCATCGTGATCGCGCCAAGCGCCATCGATACGACGTGCGACGGCACGAGGTACTGGACGATTGCAATCGGCACCATGATGAACTGCGAAATTGCGATGACGCGCGGGCGACTGCGAACATCCTTCGAACCAAAATAGTCAGCAAGTCTCGCACCGGCATAAATGCCGATAGCGGAGCCGATACCGTTCGCGAGTGCCAGATAGTACGAAACGGTCGATAGCGGCACGTGGTGGACGCGCACGTAGAACATAGCGTTCCACGAGTTAACCGAGTACCACGTCCACGCATGAAAACCGCCCGCAAGAACAAGCCAACGATAGGCCCGCTTGCTCCACAGGATTTTCAGCGCTTCCGCGGTGGACGGTGCCGGCGCCTTCGCTACCTCGACTGGATCGAACGTCCCGCGCTTCGGTTCCTTGGCGAACCACATAAAAGGGACGACGATCAGGCCAGACAGACCGATAACCGTAAATGCTTCACGCCACCCGACGTTCGTCACCAACCAACCCGCGCTGGAGTAACCCAGAAGGATACCCACGGGCAGCGACAAGCCGAAGATTGCGATCGCCGTTGCTCGCTTATTAGGCGGATACAAGTCCGAGATGATTGAATGCGATGCCGGGATTGACCCGGCTTCTCCGACAGCGACGCCGATACGGAAACCCAGGAGCGACCCGAAGCTGGTTGCAATACCCGTAAGTGCCGTGAAACCCGTCCAGACCGTCAACGCGCCTGCCACGAGACGACGACGTTGCCAGTAGTCAGCCAGACGTCCGATTGGCACACCGAGTACCGCGTAGAAGATCGCGAAAGCCAGACCGGTGAGCATGCCCAGCTGAGCATCGGTCAAGCCCAGTTCCTTCTTGATAGGGATTTGCAGGATAGAAAGAATCGTGCGGTCTACGTAGTTGAATACCGACACTATAAACAGCAAGAAAAGAATGTACCTGCGTTGGGCTGCACTAACCATTATTTTCCTCCAGGAAAAACATATGTGATTCGCCGCGTACTTTATTCGCACTTGTCTCGTATACACAGACGAACATACCTAAGTAGCCCACAGTATCTCCCTATGCCTCAAACTGATTAATTTTTCCGCATTTCCGGAGCGAAACGCATTGCTTTTTGCTCTACGCGTCTCCAATCGTGGTCGAGCGAAACCTCATAGGCTATCTCTACTTGAGCCTCGCGGATCCTTTAATATCTTTCATGGCAGGATCTTTATATCGTGTCGCGATTTTTCGGATTACCGAACTACCGCTCATGATCCTGTAAACAACGGCACGCGCCGCTGCTGAAAAGCAAGGACACCTTCCTTGAAGTCATTGGTTGCCGCACATTCCCGGAAACCCAGATGCTCCGCTTCGAGCTGTGAATTCAGGTTTCGATCGAACGAATTTCTAATTAGCCGTTTAATGACGCCAAACGACTTTGTAGGCCCATTAGCGAGTCGATCTGCGAGGCGCATGGTCTCTGGTGCGAGTTCAGCCCTGGGAACGACACGATAGACCAGACCCAGACGATGCGCTTCCAGCGCATCGAAAGTCTCGGAGAGCAACGCGATTTCCATGGCCTTATGCAGCCCCACTGCGCGAGGCAGCGACCAGGAACCGCTTACGTCCGGGCTGGCTCCGATGTTCGAGTACGCCATATTGAACTTCGTGTTGTCCGCAGCAAGCACCAGGTCACAGGCAAGGGCCAGACTCACTCCAGCCCCTGCGACTGCGCCGTGAACACTGCCGATCACCGGTGCCGACATCCGAGAGAGGATAGTCACAGCCTCGTTCAGCGGCTTAATCAATGCGTCGGCAACTTCGGCAGCATGATCGAGGTCTTCAGTGAATTCAGCGAGATCGCCGCCAGCCATGAACGCCTTGCCCTCTCCGCGCACGACAACACAGCGAACGCCTGGATCGCCGGCAACCCGTCGGCATGCAGAGAGGAAATCGGTCGCCAGTTGTACGTTCGCCGAATTCAACACCGGTGGGCGATTCAATACGATTTCGACAATCGCACCAGAACGATTCACGTGCACCGCTGCATTACTTTCACTCATTGCGCCACTCCTTACTCACAAAACAATGCCCGCTTATAATTCGAACGGCGGCATTGGTGATTTAGTTCAGTCCCTTACTGTCAGCCAACGTCAACTGAACAAAATTTTCGAAATGGCGATCCAGACTACCGAGCAAAGCAGCGTTGACGATCAGGCGACGAAAATAATGGCTCACATCAAGTTCTTCGGTAATTCCGATACCGCCGTGCATCTGGACAGCTTCATTACCCACTATGCGAGCGGCTCTCCCGATATACGCCCTTGCTCCACTGATGATCCGAGTTCTGTCTGCGCGGGGCTGATCCATTGATAGCCTTGCAGCATTTGTCAGCGCCCCAACTTCTTGCTGAATCATGTACATGTCAGCCATACGATGCTGAAGTGCCTGATTAGTGCTCAGGGCCTTGCCGAATTGCTTGCGCACCTTCAAGTAATTACCAGTAGCGTTCACCAGAGCCGTGACAATACCGAAAGTTTCACCGCAGAGCGCTACGACGGCCTCATCCGCGACATCAGCGAGTACGGCCTCTACTCTCGCACCGTTGTTGTCAGTACCCAGTCGCTGCGCGACGACGCGTTGAAAGTCGACTGACGCAGCACCTCGTCCATCGACCAGCCGATAGTTCTTGCGAACGCAGTCCACTGCTTCTACTACGTAAACCTGAACCTCGCCGTCCGCATTGACTGCCGGTACGATGAACTTGTCAGCCACGTCGCCATGCAACACCATAGGTGCCGTACCAGTCAGCCGATTGTCCGGTGCAGTCAGCCACTGCGAACGCGGAGTTCCGAGGTCGAGTACGGCGAGCTTTACCGACCCGTCGATCAGCGTCGGAAGAATCCGATCCCTCTGCTCCGCGCCACCCAACAGGGACACCAATCGCGTACCGATGACAGCACTCGACAGAATTGGCTCCATCAGCAGCCGATAGCCGACGACTTCCATGAGCGGACCGAGTGTAGTCGCGTCAGCATCGAGACCTCCCAGGTCTTCTCCGAGCGTTAGCGCCAGCCAGCCGAATTCAGCGTAGTCTTTCCACGCTCCCTCGCTATAACTCTGATTCCCCTTAAGCAGAGCGTGACGCTTCTGGAAGTCGTAGTTATCGGTCGTATAGCGCTCGATACTCTCACTGAGCAGAGCGAGCATTTCGTGGTCTGCACTCATAATCCGAGAACGGTCTTGGCAATAATATTGCGTTGAATTTCCGATGCACCACCGAAGATCGTAGCGGCACGGTTGTAAAAGTGATCTTTAAGCACACCAGCCGCATCGTCAGGGCCAATCGGCGGTGCCATGCCCGTGTGCAGCGCCTCGATATCGAACGGAAGTCCTTCCACACCGAGCGCTTCGACCGTAGCTTCCGCGACATGCTGGTACAGTTCCGATGACCGGATTTTGATCAACGAGGCCTCGCCGCCGTTCTCTGTACCGTTCATCATCGCTTCAACGGACTGATATGCAACCTGTTCGAGCGCCATGAATCGCAGCTCAAATTCACCGATGCGATGACGCATGAGCGGGTTTTCGAAGTTTCCGCTCTCTGTTGCCGCGATCTTAAGTCGATCCAATGCGTGGCGAACCATGCCGACAGTCGCGCCTGCCGTGCGCTCATTCTTGAGCAGGAACTTGGCATACGTCCATCCCTGCCCTTCAGCACCGACCAAGTTCTCGACAGGTACGCGAACGTTTTCCAACCACACTTCATTCACGTGATGATAGCCATCCATCGTGTCGATAGGCTTGACCGTCACCCCTTCACCTTTCATGTCGACGAGCAGGAATGAAATGCTGCTTTGTGCCTTGGTTTGAGCGTCGCCGGTACGCACGAGGCAAAACAGCCAATCGGCCCATTGCGCGTACGTCGTCCACACTTTTTGACCATTGACGACATAAACATCGCCGTCACGAACTGCCGTCGTGCGCAAACCTGCCAAGTCCGAGCCTGCGCCCGGCTCGGAGTAGCCCTGCGCCCAGAAATCCACGTTGTTGACGATTCGCGGCAGGAATCGTGCTTTCTGTTCCGGCGATCCGTACTTGTAGATGACAGGTCCGACATATTTGACACCAAACGGAATCACCCACGGGCAACCCAATCGCGCAAACTGATCCTCGAAGGTAAAGCGTTCGAGCGGAGACCAGTCTTGCCCGCCGTACTCTGCGGGCCAGTGCGCCGTCCCCCAATTCTTCTTCTGCAACAATCTCATCCAGCAAAGATAGTCCTCTTTACTTAATACCTGGTGACGTCGGGACCGATCAAGAAGATCGGCAGGCATCTCGCTCTTACAGAATTCATGTATCTGCGCACTGAGTGCCTGAGCGCGCACGCGTGCGGATTTGATCGTATCGTCCATATGATCGTCGCAAAATTGAATCGATAGCGGCCTGTCAGCGACCTCCGATGATTCGATTACACAGCCCCGCCAGCGAGCGCGAAATCCCATGCAGCTTTAGCCAGCGGTTTAATCAACTTCGTCACCGTATCCGCATGAGCAGATGAAGCATTGCCTTGCAAAGCCCGTTGGGCCACGCCTTGCAGAATCGCAGCGACACGGAACAGGTTGTATGCCTTGTAGAAATCGAGGTTGCCTTCGATCTTGAATCCGGTACGTTCGCAATAGCGCTCGACGTACTGTTCAAAACTGGGAATACCCAAGGCCTGTAACGCTGCGCCGTTCAGCGTCCCGCGCGCGTCGACGCCATGCGGCCTGTACCACTCCATCGTGTGATACATCAGATCGCCCATCGGGTGTCCGATGGTCGACAGTTCCCAATCGAGAACAGCAACTACACGCGGCTCGGTCGGATGAATCAGCAGGTTGTGGAACGAGAAGTCACCGTGAGCAATACACGAGCGCCGATCGTCAACTGAGACCTGACCAGGCAACCACGCGATCAGCCTGTCCATTTCCGGAATGTCTTCCGACTTGGAAGCTTCGTACTGGGTCGACCAACGGGAGATCTGACGCGAGAAGTAATTGCCAGGACGACCGTAGTCCGTCAGACCGATCTTGTTGTAGTCGATCGAGTGTAATCGTGCGAGTGTTTCGTTCGCGGAATCGTAGATCGCCGCACGGTCTTCTCGACTGACGTCTGGCATTTTGCAATCCCAGAAAGTGCGTCCGGCCACGAATCGCATGACATAGAACATGCTCCCGATAATACTGTCGTCGTCGCAAATCACCAGCGCCTGAGGGACGGGAATACCGTCCGCGCCCGAAAGCGCCTTGATGATTCGAAACTCTCTGTCCACCGCGTGCGCCGACTTCAGCAGCACACCTTCCGGCTTACGGCGTACGACATACTTTCCGCTCGGCGTTTCCAGCAAAAAAGTAGGATTGGACTGACCGCCCTCAAATTGCTTCACGATCATCGGGCCGCGAAATCCGGGGATCATGTCGCTCAAATACGTCGCAAGCCGCGCTTCATTAAAGCGACTGCTTTCACGAACTGAACCGACTTCACCGATGTAGCGCTTAGGCTCAACAGCTTGCGTTTCCTGGGAACTCAATCTTGTGGCCCTCTATAGCTGTATGAAAACGAGACCCATAGGCATTGCCTTCGATTATTTCGAGTACGCGAGGATATCGCTGTACTGGTGGCCTTCATGCTTCTTGAATTCGAGACGAGCAACGGCACGACAATGCACTTCGTCAGGACCGTCGGTAAGACGCACGATACGCGTATTGGCGTACATCTCGGCCAAGCCGAAGTCCTGGGACACACCACCACCGCCGTGAGCTTGAATTGCCATATCAATGATGCGTTCAGCGACTTGCGGAGCGATGACCTTGATCATTGCAATCTCGCCTTGCGCCGCCTTGTTGCCTACGGTGTCCATCATGTGTGCCGTCTTCAGGCACAGCAGGCGAACCATTTCGATATCGATTCGTGCGTGCGCGATACGCTCTTCCCAAATCGAGTGTTCGTGAATGCGCTTGCCGAATGCTTCTCGTGACATCAGACGGATGACCATGCGCTCGAGCGCGACTTCAGCTGAAGCAATCGTGCGCATGGCGTGGTGAATACGACCCGGCCCGAGGCGACCTTGCGCAATTTCGAAGCCGAACCCTTCACCCACGAGCATGTTTTCTGAGGGCACGCGAACGTTATCGAGAACGACTTCGAAGTGGCCGTGCGGCGCGTGGTCGTAACCAAAGACGTTCAGGTGACGCACGAGGGTCACGCCGGGCGTTCCGACTGGCACGAGAATCATCGACTGCTGGCGATAGGCCGAAGCCTCAAGGTCAGTCTTGCCCATCACGATGAAGAATCCGCACTTCGGATGGCCGGCGCCCGACGACCACCACTTGCGACCGTTGATCACGTACTCGTCGCCATCGCGCCTGATTTGCGTCTGGATGTTGCGCGCATCCGACGACGCGACAGCAGGCTCCGTCATCAGGAAAGCCGAACGCGTGAGACCGTCACGCAGCGGAATCATGAATTGTTCCTTTTGCTTCGGCGTGCCATAGCGATGCAAGACTTCAAAGTTGCCCGTATCCGGGGCCATGCAGTTGAACACCTCGGAAGCAAACGAGACACGCCCCATGAGTTCCGCAATCGGTGCGTACTCTACGTTGGTCAGACCAACGCTCGTGAAGTACTCGTCGTCATGGCTCGACGGAGGCATGAAGATGTTCCATAGGCCTGCGGCTCTGGCCTTGGTTTTGAGTTCTTCGAAGATGGCCGGCGTTTCCTTCCAGCGATCCATCTTCGCGTGCTGTTCGTGATACGTGGGGATCGCCGGGTACACATACTCGTTCATGAAAGCTTCGACACGGCCATACCACTCTTTCGATTTTTTCGATTGTTCGAAATTCATCTAAGACTCCCTAAGACAACATTCACGACATGCACACTCACTGTCTACGACGCGTAAGGGGCGCACCATCTCGTACTTTCCATTGGCCCGAGAGTACTCGACCGACTGGTCGGGCGTCAACCGTGGTCGCGCAGAATTTCTCGAAAAAATGACCAACCTAGGGTTACTGATTAGGGCTCGCCTGGGGTTGACGCCCGACCAGTCGGTCGATAGCATGGATATGCCGTTCTTCGTCACTTCCGTAGACCTCCACCCGAGTAAACTTCATGGCCGCGAACCCACTGATCGAATCGGAACTGCTGCGTGAAATCGCTCCCTACACGCTGTCGGGCTACCAACTGTTCCGCGACATCGTAGAGACCGATGGCGCGATTCCTGCGAAATTCAAGACCCTGTTCGTCGCTGTCGCTGCAGTCAACAAGGGCTACATCGACGTTGCCCGCCGCGCGCTCTCTATCGCGCACGAACGCGGCTTGACTAAAAAAGAAGCCGTCTCGGGATTGATTCTCCTGAGCAGCCTTCGCGGTGAAGGTGCGGCGCTCGCATATCAGGGCGTGGTCAACGACGTGTATCCGCGCGATCGCGCGAGCCCGGTTGCTGACTATGAGCGCCAGGTCGTCGCGTCGGGCGAGGCCGAGGCCGATTTCAAGCAGTACTTCGGCACGATTCCCGACCCGCTTCAGAAGATGCTTGATTTGTCGCCCAAGGGTGCGGACGCGTACTACCTGATGCGCAAGGGCACGATCTACTGCAACACCATCGAGCCGAAATACGCGGAACTGTGCCTCGTCGCCGTGCTCGCGTCTGACTACAGCTCGATGGTTGCGCGCCATATCGGTGCAGCTCGTGCCGCCCAGGCTACGGACACTGAACTCGCCGAAGCAATTCTCTGCTCCGTTCCTTCTTCAGGTATCGCTGCCGTAATGGGTGCTGCCGCATACCTCTGACATACCTCGGGGGTCGGTAATGAAAAACAGAAACTGGATCCTGGCTAACCGTCCGCAAGGCGCTCTCAAGCCGGGCGACTTGACACGCGAAGACCGAGAAATTCCGGTTCCCGGGAACGGTGAAGTGCTGGTACGCGTTCTGTATCTTGCTATGGACCCTGCAATTCGCGGATTCCTGAATGCGTCGGGCAACTACACGGCACCGTTGCCGCTGGGAGCACCCGTGCGCGGAATCATGCTTGGACAAGTCGTGGGAGCGGGGCCGTTTTCCGACCTCGGTGAAGGTCAGTTTGTATGGGGCTTCGGTACCTGGAGCGATTACGTTGTCGCGCCTGCATCACAGTTCTACGCCATAGAAGCAGACGCCGATTCCGATCTCGCGTCTTTTACGCACGTGCGGGGCACGATTGGCCTGACTGCCTATTACGGCCTTCTTGACGTTGGCGATTTCAAACCCGGAGATGCCGTGCTTGTCTCCGGCGCAGCCGGGGCAGTCGGCTCACTGGTAGGCCAAATCGCGAAGATTAAAGGTGCGTCCCGCGTCGTCGGCATTGCCGGTGGCACAGCCAAATGCCAACGCGCAGTCGATGACTACGGCTATGACGTGTGTATCGACTACCGTTCTTGCATCGATCTGAACGCCGAGCTTGGCATGGTCATCCCCGAGGGGATTGATCTGCTGTTCGAGAACGTTGGCGGCTCGATATTTGAAGCATCGCTTAACAACCTGGCGCGGAATGCGCGGATCGCAATTTGCGGCATGATCAGCCGCTACAACGCCTCCAACGCCGAACCTGGACCGTCGAATCTTTGGAACCTCGTCGTCAAGACCGCGCAAGTTCGCGGCTTTCTCGTCAGCTCCATTCTCGGAGACAGAGCGCGGACGAGTGCGATGCTGAAGTCCATCAACGAATGGATCGCCGACGGCCGGTTGAAATGTGACATTGATATCCGATATGGGTTCGAGACTGTACCGGATGTCTACAACTGCCTCTTCACTGGAGCACACAAAGGCCGCTTGATCGTCAAAATCGCGGACCCCGTGCGCTAGCCCCTCTACCTCCAAAGAACGCTCATGTCCTACGTTACCTACTCGAAGTCGAACGGTATTGCTGTCGCTACGATCGACAACCCGCCCATCAATGCCCTGAGCATCGGCGTGCGTCGCGATCTCTTGGACGCTATCGAACGCGCGCAAGTTGAAGACGACGTACAAGCACTGATCATTGCATGCGCCGGCCGTACGTTCGTTGCAGGCGCTGATATCAGCGAGTTCGGCAAGCCGTACGAAGAACCGTCGCTGTACAAGATTCTCGATGCATTGGGAAAGCGTTCCAAGCCGACTATTGCAGCCATTCATGGGACGGCACTGGGCGGCGGTCTCGAACTCGCTCTCTCGTGCACGTGGCGCGTGGCCCGGTCGAATGCCCAGATCGGGCAGCCCGAGGTGAAGCTCGGTTTGATGCCTGGCGGCTACGGTACGCAGTGGTGGCTCCGGCTCGCCGGGCCTCAAGTTGCGCTGGACGTTTCGACGTCAGGCAATCCCGTGTCCGTCGAGCAAGCACACGAATGGGGCGTGATCGATCATCTCGTTACCGACCCAAGCGTCGATCTCGTTTCAGCAGCGATAGCCTTCGCACAGGACCTGATTAACCAGGGCACCCTCGCTCGCGACCTGAGCGCGATCAAAGGCCCTGTTAAAGACGTAGACCTCGCCGTATTTGACGCCTATCGTCAGAAGAATCAAAAGAAGTGGCACGGTCTCGTCGCTCCGCAGAAGATTGTCGACGTGCTCGAGGCTTCCTGCGCGTTGACCTTCGACGAGGGCTGCGCACTCGAACAAAAAGCGTTCCAGGCGTGCGAGCACAGCCCTGAAAGCGCGGCCTTGCGTCACCTGTTCTTCGCTGAACGGGAAGCGTCCAAAATCCCCGGCACGGACAACACAACGCTGCTGGATATCAAGTCTGTAGCCGTGATCGGCGCTGGCACGATGGGTCAGGGCATTGCGCAAGCCTGTGCGAGCGCTGGTATGTCCGTCGTCCTCGTAGACCACACGTATGAAGCACTGGAACGCGCCATAGTTGCTATTCAAGGGAACTACGAAACCTCGGTCGCTCGCGGTTCAATGGCACGCGCGAGGGCGGATCGGGCATTCAACCTTATTTCAATCTCCTGCGACCTCGTAGCGGTCTCGAAGAGTGATCTCATTATCGAAGCTGTTTTTGAAGACCTCCACTTAAAACAGAGTGTCTTCAGGGATCTCGATGCTGTAGCCAAGCCTGAAGCTATCTTGGCGACTAATACGTCAACACTCGATATCGATCTGATTGCGAATGTGACGCGTCGGCCGCAGCAGGTTGTCGGCATGCACTTCTTCAGCCCAGCCCACGTGATGAAACTTGTGGAAGTGATCATGGGCTCGCATACCTCGAACGAAGTCTCTGCCACGATACTCACAGTCACGAAAGCCTTGCGCAAAATCGCTGTCTTTGCCGGCAACGAAGCCGGGTTTATCGGCAATCGTATCCTCGGCGCCTATGGCCGCGAAGCCGACTATCTTCTCGAAGAAGGCGCAACGCCGTGGCAAATCGATCGCGTACTCAATCAGTTCGGGTTCCCGATGGGCCTGTTCGCCATGCGTGACATGGCCGGCTTGGACGTGATCTGGCGCATTCGTCAGGAACGGGAACGCAACGGCACGCGCCCTGACTATGAGCGCTACTCCGTGCTCGCTGATCGAATCTGCGAACTTGGTCGATTTGGCCAGAAGACGGGTTGCGGCTATTACCGGTACGAAGGTCGTACAGCGATTCCCTGTCCTGAAATCGAGGCGTTACTCGTCCAGGTTTCGGCCGATGCCGGTATCGAACGCAGCGAGATCTCGGACGAAGAAATCGTCCAACGCATTATGTGCGTCATGGTCAACGAGGGCGCTCGCATCCTAGACTCTCGCACGGCACGGCGCGCAGGCGATATCGATATCGTGTACACCAACGGCTACGGCTTCCCGAGCTATCGCGGCGGCCCTATGTTCTGGGCGCAGCAAACAGGGCTCCAGAAGGTCTACGAAAAGATTCAGGACTATAACCAGCGTTACGGTGATACGTGGCGGCCTGCACAGTCCCTTGCGGAAGCTGCCAAGACGAACCAGTGGCCTGTATATCAAGCGTAACCGTATCCGTATCCATGTATTTAATAGGAGGTACTAATCGTGCGTAACGCTGTAATCGTTTCTGTAGCTCGTACTCCCATCGGCAAGGCATTCCGCGGCGCGTTCAACGATACGACCGGTCCGGCAATGGGTGGCCATGTCGTGAACGTTGCTGTGCAACGAGCTCGCGTCGACGGCGCTGACGTCGACGACGTGATCATGGGCACCGCGCTGCAACAAGGCACGACGGGTTTCAACGTTGCCCGTCAGTCCGCCCTCCGTGCGGGCCTTCCGCACTCCGTTGCCGGCATGACGGTTGATCGTCAATGCGGATCCGGCCTTATGGCTATCGCGACGGCTGCGAAGCAAATCATGTACGACGGGCAGCAGATCGTCGTTGCAGGTGGTGTCGAGTCCGTGTCGCTGGTTCAAAACGAACATTTCAACCAGTTCCAGGTTTTCGATCCCGAACTGCAAAAGACGGTTCCGCAGGTCTACATGCAGATGCTCGAAACAGCTGAAATCGTGAGCACTCGCTACGGTATCAGTCGTGAGCGTCAGGATGAGTATGCTCTGCGCTCACAACAACTGACCGCGCGAGCACAAGCCGAAGGCCGCTTCGACACTGAAATCGCGCCGATGACGACGCAAATGAAAGTCGTTGACAAGGAAACGAAGGAAGTCAGCGTGAGGACCGTGACGCTGACTCACGACGAAGGCAACCGTCCGAGCACCACGCTCCAGGACCTGACGAGCCTCAAGCCCGTGTTCCGTGGTGGTCAACAACTCAAGGAAGGCAACTACATTACGGCAGGCAATGCGTCGCAGCTCTCGGATGGTGCGGCGGCATTGGTCGTCATGGAGGCTGAGGAGGCCGCCAGGCGTGGTCTCAAGCCGCTTGGAGCTTACCGCGGCACGGCAGTCGCCGGTTGCAATCCGGACGAAATGGGTATCGGCCCGGTGTTCGCCATCCCCAAGCTTCTCAAGCAACACAACCTCACGGTGAACGATATCGGCCTCTGGGAACTCAACGAGGCGTTCGCATGCCAGGTTCTGCACTGCCAGGATGTGCTGGGAATTCCAGATGATCGCCTGAACGTGAGCGGCGGTGCGATTGCCGTTGGCCACCCCTACGGTATGTCGGGCGCGCGTATGGCCGGCCATATCCTGATAGAAGGCCATCGCCGTGGTGCAAGGTTCGGCGTAGTCACGATGTGTATCGGCGGCGGGCAAGGCGCGGCCGCGCTGTTCGAGATCTACTGATCTCGGTCCAGCACTATTGACTCAAAGGGGCTTCGGCCTCTTTTTCCTTGTCGCCACGCACGAGTGGAATGACCCGGCGAAACCTGCACATTGCAAAGAGCGTCCTTGTACCACGGCGACGAAGAAACTGAAGTGAACCGCACCGGATTTTGTGGAGGCTCGAACTCTTGAGAGAATCGAGCCATGAACAAGAAGCCAAGCAAGCGTTCCCCGGAAGTCCGGGAGCGCGCAGTGCGTCTGGTACGCGAGCAGCGTAGCGAGCACCCGTCGATGTGGGCAGCGGTCGAATCAATCGCACCGATGATCGGCTACACACCGCAGACGCTGCCGGGTTGGATCAAGCGCGACAAGGTCGCACGTGGAGAGCGCGATGGTGTGAGCACGGCCAAGCGTGAACGCATCAAGGCGCTGGAGCGCGACGTCAAGAGCCGCGCCGGACCAACGAGATTCTCAGCTGGCGAGCGCGTTTTTCGCCCTGGCAGAGTTCGACCGACGTTTCACGTGTGCGATTCGCAGACATCGTTTCACTTTCTTGAAGGCCGTTTCTTTGGCGCGTCGGAACCCGTGGCGCCGATAGGAGACACGGGTTCCGACGCGCGCCGATGATGTTCGCCGAGGATCTTGTCGACCCGCCATTCGCGGTGCCGAATTCGCTCTTTCCGCTCGTCGTACGCACTTTCCACCTCGTCTGCGAGAGGTGTGATTTCACCCAGCTCCGCGATGCGGTCAACAGGAGTCTTTCCACCGAGTGAGCCGTGTGGCCGACGCCAGTTGTAGTCGAACTGCCACTCTTCGATTCGCAAGTCGATTGCCTGCTCTGTCGGGGCATGGTGGAACCAGAACTCGTTCAGGTCAGTAAGCTGCGAGCGTTCAACCTTGCCATTGAGGTGCGGCGAGCGTGGTGGAATTGGCCGGAACTTGATGTACTCGCTCATCAGGCGCCGCTGCACAAATTCAGCGAAGAACTCGCCGCCGCGATCGGTCTGGATACGTTGAATCGGAAACGGCATCTCCTCGATGACACGATCAAGGAAAAGCAGCGTATTTCGGGCATTTCTCCGGGGGTAGACGGCCAGTACGCGAAACCGTGAACAGTCATCGATGGCCGTGTACTGGTAGACGCCTCGCGCAATCTTCATCGTGTCCATCTGGACGCGGTCTCCGGGAACCGGACGACTGTAGCGCCTCGGTTGCGCCGGCCTCCTGGGGCGAACCAACGGCTTCGCGGACGCTTCGCACAGAACCTTATGAATGGTCGCGAGGGATAGTTCTCTTTGCTCGTGCAGACGCAATTCGTTCTGAATCCGCCGTGCCCCCTTGCGCTCAGCCCGCAGGCGAAGAATCGTTGCCCTATCTGCGTCAGAGACCTTTCGATTCGGGCTGGTCAGAGGGCGACGGCTTTGAGAGCGAAGACCGTCCTCTCCCGCCTCCTGGTAGCGGCGCAGCCATTTTCGAAGCGTTGGCCTAGAGATGCCGCAACGCGTGCACACGAGACCGGCGTTGCCGGTCTCGTGATACATGTGGACCCAACGTAATCGCATCGAGATTTCGCGCTCCATCGTTCCATATTAGTTGAAACGATGTCCATGAATCACACACTTGATCCGAGTGAAACAGCAAGCCTGCGGTCGACCACGTTGCTCATAGGCCATCTTCAACGCCTGCACGACCAGATCGGCATCAGGGCGTGTCGAGAACGCCCAGCCAACAACCCGACGCATGAACAGGTCGAGTACTGCGGCCAGATAATGCCAACGGCCCTGCGCCCAGGCATACGTGATGTCACCACACCACACCTGATTCGGCGTACAAACCTCGAATTCGCGATTGAGATGGTTCGGGATATCGATCCGCTCGGCCGTGGCCTGCTTGTAGGCATGGCGGCCCGGCTGCTTGCAGATCAACCCGAGTTCTTCCATCAAGAGGCTGACCTTGAAGCGGCCAATCGCCGTACCTTCCTCGCGCATCATGCCCATGATGCTGCTACTGCCAGCAGAGCTTCGACTCTCGATGAACAACTCGTGTACCCGGCTACGCGTTGCCATGCGCTCGGCATCAACGCGTCGGGCTCGCCCTCGGTGGGCATACAGGCAGGACCGCGACACGTCGAATACCGCGCAGATCAGCTCGACCGATTCGCTTGCACCAATCTGATCAATTACTTCGTACGTTCGATGCCTTCCGACATCAAGAGCGCGGTAGCCTTTTTTAAAATGGCCTTCTCACGCTCGAGGCGTTCGATACGCGCCTCGAGTTCCTGAATACGCTGTTGATCCGGCGTGATTGCCTTGCCCTGCGGCGTGACGCCCTGGCGTTCCATCTGAAGTTGCTGCACCCAGCGGCGCAGCACCGTCTCGCCGACGCCGACCGAGCGGCTTGCTTCCATATGGCTATAGCCCTGGTCGAGCACCAGACAGGCGGCTTGCTGTTTGAACTCCGGGGAAAACGTACGTCGTTGCTTGCTCATCAGACACCTCTTCATGGCGACCATTCTCGCCTAAATCAGTGTCCGGATTCATTAGACCACTACAGACCACAGCGTCATTGATCTGCTCAGATCTGCTCGACCGAACACTAACGCGCGGCGCTGTCCAAGAAATCCACGAGGTTCAAGGTGGACGGCTGCAAGGGCGGCGCCGTCCAACTGTCCGGCTGCCTTTTCCGATCCGTCCACTTCTAACGGCTGCTGGCCTGCACGCGGTCGATAACTTCCAGCGTTCGCTCCCAGGCCGAACGGATTCCGGAAGAGCGCATATCCGCCGCGAGTTCGGACATCCCGACGTTGTCGAGAAATCGTGCGTAGTCGTCGTTGTGAATGGCGTGTGTCACGTCGACGTCGCGCGCCCCGCGCGCCAATCGTCAGGTTATCCCGCGGCGTCGCGAGCGTGCGGCACGTCACGCGCACGTCCGTCCCCGGCACGCCGTAGTGCGCGTGCAGCGTGGCTTCGTCGAGTCCTTCGAGGTACGTGCAGTAGAGCGCGACGTGGGCCGGGGTCAGGCGCAACGTCGCGCGGCGGGTTAAGCACGCACGTCACTGGCCTTCGGTCGGCGCCGGGTGCAGGAACTCCAGCACCATCCGGTTGAATCGCTCGGCATGCTCCCATTGCGCCCAGTGCCCGCAACGCCCGAACACATGCAGATCGGCGTTCGGCATGCCCCAAACGAGCCGCAGGCCGACATCGAGCGGCACGAACCGGTCATCGCGGCCCCAAATCACCAGCGCGGGCGCCTTGATTTCGTTCAGCCGGTGACCGTAGTCCGGAAACTGCTTCGGATTGGCCGCCAGACTCTTCACGAAGTTCTCGAGATGATCGCGTCGCGCGAGCATGTTATCGAGCCGTGTCTGCATCAGCTCTTCCGTCATCGTGCTCGCATCGTGGACGAACACGTTCAACATCTTCTTCAGGTTCTCGAGCGTCGGGTCGCAATACAGCCCTTGCAGCAGCTTGATGCCTTCCGTCGGCATTGGAACGAACTGGCTCGGACCGCCCGTGCCGCCACCCATCAGCACGAGCTTGCCGACGCGCTCCGGATTCGACAGCGCGAAGGCCACTGCACTATGCCCGCCCATCGAGTTACCGACGAGATGCGCGCGCTCGATGCCGAGCATATCCAGCACGCCCTTCAGCACGCGCGCGTTCAGGTCGGAGCGCGAGCCGGTGCACACGATCGAATCGCTCTTGCCCCAGCCGGGACAGTCCACGAGGATCACGCGATAACCCGCATTCGCGAACGCGTCCACATTGCGATGGAAGTTGGCCCAGCCGCTCGCGCCCGGCCCGGAACCGTGCAGCAACACCAGCGTTTCCGTGCCTGCGCCGGTGTCGTTGTAGTGCACGCGCAGTTCCTTGCCGCCTTCCATCACGTTCACGAACTTGCTGGTCGCGGCCTCTGTATGAATCACGGTGTCAGTCATGTCGATGTCCTTCGTCAGATCGATTCGGTTCCAAAAGTGTGCGAGCCGTTGGCCGACTCGCGTGCAGATTTCGCAACCACGGCGAGCGCGCCGAGCGCCGCGATCACGATGAGCGGAATGCTCGAAATCACGAGCATCGACGCGCTCTGGCCCAACGCCAGCAGTTGCCCGGCGATCAGCGGGCCGACCATCGAACCCACGCGGCCGACCGCGACCGCTGCGCCGACGCCCGTGCCCCGCACCAGCGTCGGATACGTTGCCCCCGCGAGCGCATACAGCACCGACTGCGTGCCAACGAGAAACAGACCCGCCAGCAGGCCGCCCCATGCCATCGACACGCTGCCCGTCGCGCCGGCGAGCGCCAGCAACGCAATAGCGATGCCGGTATACATGCCGATCACGACCGGCCGCTTGCCAATGCGATCCATCAGCCCCGCGATCACGATCGCGCCGACGCCGCCGCCGATGTTGAACATCATCTGCACGATGCTCGCCTGTACCGGCGTGAGGCCGCGCGAGAGCACCATCGACGGCAGCCAGTTCATCAGGAAGTACAGCACGATCAACGTCCCCAGGTAGCTAATCCACAGCGCGATGGTCGTCACCGCACGCTCGTCACTGAAGAGCGCTCGGACGATGCCGTCGTTCGATTCGGGGATCGCCGTCCGGCTCGCCGCGACAAAGTGCGGCGACTCTTTCAAAAAGAGCGCCAGGAGCGGCAAGGTCAGCAGCGGCCCGATTCCGCCGACATAGAAGATATGCCGCCAGCCCTCGGCGCCCGGGCTGACGATGCCGATCACAGCCGCGAGCGCCGCGCCGAAAGGCATGCCGCAGTACATTGCGCCGACGGCCGTGCTGCGTTGTCCGGGCGCTGCCGCCTCCGCGCACAATGCGATCAGGTTCGGCATCGCAGCGCCGAGACCGAGGCCTGTGAGAAAGCGGGCGACGAGCAAGCTCTGCAGATCCCACACCTGAGTCGTTGCAATCGAAAATATCCCGAACAGCGCGACCGACATCATCAGCACGCGCTTGCGGCCAATGCGATCCGCGAGCCTGCCGCCAATCGCCGCGCCCGGCAACAGGCCGAGCGCGCCGATGCCGAATGCCCAGCCGAGCTGCGCGATCGCGAGATGAAACTCGTGTGCCATGCGCGGCGCGGCGATGCCGGTTGATTGCAGGTCGAGCCCTTCGAGGAGGGCAACCGCGAGGCACAGGCCGATGGTGATGGCACCGCCTGCGCGCGCGGATAAAGCCGTTGACGTTTTCATCGATGTCTCCAGGTTGAACGATACGGCGCTCTTCATGGCGCATGGCATACTGGGTGGTTCAGGCGCGTGCTTCGCGCTTCTTCAGATCGAGCGCGACGTCGACGATCATGTCTTCCTGACCGCCCACCATGCGGCGCTTGCCCAGCTCGACGAGAATATCGACGGCTTTCAGGCCGTATTTCTTCGCCGCAATTTCGGAATGTCGCAGGAAGCTCGAATACACGCCCGCATAGCCCAGCGCGAGCGTTTCGCGGTCCACGCGCACCGGCCGGTCCTGCAACGGGCGCACGATATCGTCGGCCGCATCGAGCAGGCGATAGAGATCGGTGCCGTGATGCCAGCCAAGGCGCTCGGCCGTCGCGATGAACACTTCGAGCGGGGCATTGCCCGCGCCCGCACCCATGCCCGCCAGACTCGCATCGATACGGTCGCACCCCTCCTCGACCGCAACGATCGAGTTGGCCACGCCAAGGCTCAGGTTGTGATGGGCATGCATGCCCGTCTCGGTCTCGGGGCGCAGCGCCGCCTTGAGCGCCCGGAAGCGTGCACGGATGTCGTTCATATTCATCGCGCCGCCGGAATCGACCACGTACACGCAGGTCGCACCATAGCTTTCCATCTTCTTCGCTTCGATCGCGAGGTTTTCAGGCATGGTCATGTGGCTCATCATCAGGAAGCCGACCGTGTCCATGTCGAGGCTGCGCGCGTATTCGATGTGCTGCTTCGAAATGTCCGCTTCCGTGCAATGGGTCGCGACACGCACAACACGCGCGCCCGCATCGTACGCAGCCTTCAGATCGTGAATCGTGCCAATGCCGGGCAGAAGCAGCGTCGCGATCTTCGCGTGCTTCACCACATCGGCGACCGCCTCGATCCATTCCAGATCGCTGTGCGCGCCGAAGCCGTAGTTGAAGCTCGAGCCCTGCAGGCCATCGCCGTGCGCGACCTCGATGCTGTCGACCTTCGCGTCGTCCAGCGCGCGGGCGATATCCTGCACGTTCTGAATCGAATACTGATGACGGATCGCATGCATGCCGTCACGCAGCGTCACGTCGGAAATATAGAGTTTCTTGTCCATGATCGAGTGCTCCTTGCTTCACGCGTTCACAAGCGACGCGGCCATGCGTTCGGCCGTTGCCAGCGCGACGGAAGTCATGATGTCGAGATTGCCCGCGTAGGCTGGCAGATAATGTGCCGCGCCTTCCACTTCGATGAAGATCGAGGTCTTGAGTCCGCTGAAGCGGCCGAGTCCGGGAATATGCAGCGGCTCAGCGGCGGAGATATCGTCGAACTGAACGGACTGCTTCAGCCGATAGCCGGGCACGTAGGCCTGGACCGCAGCGGCCATTTGCTCGACCGACGTTTCGATCAGCGTCCGGTCTGCCGTGTCGGACAGCACATAGACCGTGTCGCGCATCATCAGCGGCGGCTCGGCCGGATTGAGCACGATGATCGCCTTGCCCTTGCCGGCACCGCCGACCGCTTCAATGGCCTTCGACGTCGTCTCGGTGAACTCGTCGATGTTGGCGCGCGTGCCGGGCCCCGCAGACTTGCTGCTGATCGATGCGACGATCTCCGCGTAATGCACCTTCGCGACCCGCGACACGGCGGCGACCATCGGGATCGTCGCCTGTCCGCCGCACGTAACCATGTTCACGTTCGGCGCATCGAGATGCGCGTCGAGGTTCACCACCGGCACGCAGTACGGGCCAATGGCGGCGGGCGTCAGATCGATCACGCGGATGCCGGGCTTGAGCGTACGCAGGAACGCGTCGTTCTTCACATGTGCGCCGGCGGACGTCGCATCGAACACGAAGTCGATCTCCTCGAACACGGGCAGGCGCGCAAGCCCTTCCACACCTTCATGCGTCGTCGCCACGCCGAGCTTCGCGGCGCGCGCGAGACCGTCCGAGGCCGGATCGATGCCGACCATCGCCGCGACTTCGAGATGCAGGCTGCGACGCATGATCTTGATCATCAGGTCGGTGCCGATGTTGCCTGATCCGATGATCGCGGCTTTGCGCTTGGTGTTGTCTGTTGCCATGGGAATGTCTCCGTCCGTCATTCGCTGAAACTGGCGCGCACACTGCCGAGCCCTTCGATGTGTGCCGTATAGGTGCCGGCCGCGTTCACGGCGACCATCGGGCCGAGCGCGCCCGTCAGCAAGATGTCGCCCGCGCGCAGCGGCGTGCCGAGTCGAACCATCCGATCCGCGAGCCACACGGCCGCATTGAGCGGATTGCCTAGGCACGCGCTGCCGTTGCCGCGTGAAAGAACTTCGCCATCCTGCGTAAGCGTCATCGCGCAAGCGGTCAGTTCGACATCGCGCAGCAGGACCGGGCGGCTACCGAGCACGAACAGCGCGCTCGACGCATTGTCCGCGACGGTGTCGAAAAAGCTGATGTCCCAGTCGTGGATGCGGCTGTCGACGACCTCGATCGCGGCCACCGCATACGCGGTCGCGGAGATCAGATCCGCGAAGGTGTGCTTGTCGGCTGTCAGGTCGCGTTCGAGCACGAGCGCGATCTCCGCTTCGACCTTCGGCTGGATCAACGAAGCAAGCGGCATCGGCTGGCTGTCGCCGTAAGCCATCGACGCGAACAACGCGCCGAAGTCGGGTTGATCGACGCCAAGCTGCTTCTGCACCGCGGGCGAAGTCAGGCCGATCTTCCTGCCGACGACACGCTCGCCGTTCGCCTTGCGCAAGTCGTTGTTGATCTGCTGGATCGCGTAGGCCAGTACCGCGTCGCCTTCGGGGCACGCATCGCGTAGCGGTGCGATCGTCCGACGCGAGGCCTGCGCTTCGCGCAGGCGCTCGGCCATCGCCAGCATACTGTTGTCATTCGCCATGGTTCTATTTCCTGAAAAAGACCTGTTCTCGCGCGTGCATCGCGCCGAAGCCCGCGATCCACTCCGGAATCGCGCGGTAGTAATCGATCGATGCCGCGTAAGGACCGCTCGCCGCGAGTGCGCCGAATGCGGCAACCCACGTCCGGACCTCGTGCGCGGACTTGCCCGCATCGCGCGTGATCGCATCGTTCGTGAGGCCGTCGGCGGCAGTGATCTCACCGCCCTCGAGCAGTTCGAGAAACATGCGGTCCCATGCGGGATTAAGCGGGTGCAGGCGGCTGTCGCCCGCCGCGAATGCCTTGGCCGCCGCGACGGTGCGGGATTGCCGCGCATCGCGCGACTCCGGTGACGGGTTGCGCCCCGCGATCAGCCGTTCCGCGACGACATCGTCCGCGCTCGCGATTTCCGGCACCGGTGGCTCATGCGAAATGCCGCCGGAGCCGATCAGCAACACGCGTCGGTTCATACGCGCGACGGCGCGACCAATCGCATCGCCGAGCAGCCGGGCGCGGCGGCACGACGCCATCGGCGGCGCAACCGAGTTGATGAAGACGGGCACCACTGGATAGCGGTCGATGCCGCCCGTGAGCACCTCGAGCGCCTGCGCGCAACCGTGATCGACCTGCATGCGATAGGACACAGCTACGTCGATATCGCTCGCGAGCGTTGCGTCGGCGAGCCCGAGCGCCACATCGCGCGCGACGGGCAACGGACCAGCCGCACTGCCGAAATCGCCGATGGCCGTCGCGCTCACGCCGATGCAGAACTGCGGCATCACGTCGTAGAAAAATCCGTTGTAGTGGTCAGGCGCGAACACGATCACCAGCTCCGGATCGAACGCGTCGACCCGCTCGCGCGCCGCGCGCTGCACCTGCTCGACTTCCTCGACGACCGCCGGCTCCGGATCGAAGTAGCCGTGCAGCGGCGAGTGCGACATGCATTCGAGATGGATCGGCATCTCAGGCTCCTGCCAGGTCGGCGACGTGCACCAACGTCGCGTCGTGGGTCGTTGCACCCGTCGTCATCGGAAGCGATAGCCGCTGTGCCAGCCGCGACACGCAATCCGATACGCATTGCGGCGAGCACATGCCGGCCACGAAGCGGTCCGGCCGCAGCAGCACGACCGATTCCGGCACGCGCGCGAACCAGTCGCGCAGGCGCGAGTCGACATCGCCAATGGCGATAACGTCTTCGGGCACGTCGTCGTGGAAGGCAAGCTGCGTGTCGGGCTTCGCGATCACGAAGCATCCTCCGAGCGTGTTCCAGATCCGGCGCGCCTCGGCAGTCAGACCGAAGGTCGGGTCCGTGCCCCATCCCACGATCGCGAAGCGATTTCCGATAGCATCGTCGAGCCGGACGATGCTGCCATCCTCGACGCGCACGCGCGGCTGGATGAACATGCGGCCTACGGGGGTGCCCGCCTGTGGATCGCGGCCATGCACCATCCGCCCGATCAGCGATTCACGTTTCTCGCTCATCAGCCCGACCAGCCGTCCGAATGCGCCGTGCCCCCGATTCGCGATCAGGCGCGCGAGCAGGCCGTCGGACCGCTCGCGTCGCGCCAACAGCACGACGCCCTCTTCATAGCGCGGCATCGGCTTGAAGCGCATCTCGACGAAGTAGCGCTTCATGGAAGGCAGCACGTCGAAGCAGCGCACGAACGCGTCACGCACTTTCGATCCGAAGAAGCTCGTCGGCGCGAAGATATCGCCCGCGACTTCCGACAGGTGGATCATCGAACGTGCGTGGGCGCGCCGCTCCAGCGTGTAGGTATCGAGCAGGGAATCGCGCGCCGCGCCCTTCACGACCATCGCGAGCTTCCAGCCAAGATTGCTTGCGTCGCGAATGCCGCTGTTGTAACCCTGCCCCTGCCACACCGGCATGATGTGCGCGGCGTCGCCCACGAGAAGGATGCGCTTCACGCGGAACGTGCTCGCGAGCCGCGCGTTGTGCGTATAGACCCGCTGACGAATGTAGTCGACCTTGTCAGGGTCGTCGACGACCCCACGCACCAGCGCCGCCATATTCTCCGGCTTTGACAGTTCCGCCTCCGTCTCGCCGGGCATCACCATGAATTCGAAGCGCCGGATACCGTGCGGCAGCGCCGCCGACACGTAGGGACGCCGCGCGTCGCAATGCAGATAGACATGCGGGGAACCGATCGGATCATTGCGCACGTCGATCACGATCCATTGATTGGGCTTCGTGCGGCCTTCGAACGGCACGTCGAGCGCCCGGCGCACGAAGCTGTTGCCACCGTCCGCGCCGACCATGTACGCGGCGCGGATCGTCGTCTTCACGCCGTGCACGTCGGTCGCGTCGATGGTTACGCCGGACTCGTCCTGCGCGAAGCTGTCGACGGTGTGCCCAAGCAGCGTCGACACATTTTCGAAGCGCTCGAGGCCGCGGTACAGAATCTGATCGGCGAGCGGCTGGATGAAGGCGTTGCGGCGCGGCCAGCCGAATTCGTCGGTGCGCGGCTCGATCGACGCGAAGCACTTCCCTTTCAGCGTGAAGCGCATCCAGTGATTCGGCGTGGTGTGCGGAAGCAGTTCGTCGACAAGGCCGACCGACTGGAATACGCGCAGCGCTTCGTCGTCGAGGCCGATGGCGCGCGGATAGTCGATGATCTGCGCGAGCTTCTCGACCACGACGACGCGCACGCCCTCCAAGCCGAGAATGTTCGCGATCATCAGACCGACCGGGCCCGCGCCGACGATGGCGACATCGGTCTCGATCGAACGATGTGTCGTTTCGTGAGGATGAGCGCGGCCGTTGCCGGCCGCCGGTTCAAAGGCGGGGCGCATGCTTGTCTCCTGACTGGTTTGTCCGATGCGCTGAACCGACGAAGCGTCCGGCGCTCGCTCGTTCAGCTTGTGAATGCAGTTTATGGACGGCGGACAACGCCCTCAACAAAATCTCCGGAATGTGCATAGAATGCACATGATTGATTTCAATGGGATTTTTTGACGTGACAACCTATACGAACGTACGCGGACTAGCACGCGGCCTTCAGGTGTTGCGAACGCTGAATGCGATGGAAGACGGGCGTGCAACGAGCCAGCAGATCGCCGATCTGACCGGCCTCCATCGCACCACGGTGCGCCGCCTGCTCGAAACCTTGATGGAGGAAGGGTTCGTGCGCCGCAGCACATCGGACGACAGCTTCCGCCTGACGCTCGCGGTGCGTTCGTTGAGCGAGGGCTTCACCGATACCGAGCGCATCGCGACCGTGGCGCCGCCGATCATGGGGCAGCTACTGCAGCGCGTCGCGTGGCCATCCGATCTCACCACGCCCGATGGCGACGCGATGATCATTCGCGAGACGACGCATCGCTTCAGCCGGCTGTCGTTTCATCGCGCGATGGTCGGGCGGCGCTTGCCGATCCTGCTGACGGCGGCAGGCCGCGCCTACTTCGCGACGTGCCCCGATGAGGAGCGCGAGGACATTTTGGAACTGTTGCGTTCCGGCGCGGGCGGCGAAGAGCAACAGGCGTTCGCGAGGAACGATGCGCTCGTACTCAAGCTGATCCAGCGCGTGCGCGAGGATGGTTTCGGCTCGAATCACGGGGACTGGGCCGCACAAGCGAAAATTGGTGCGGTGGCTGTCGCGATCAGCGCGGACGAACGCGTGATCGCCAGTCTCAATGTCGTCTTCCTGTCACGCGCGGTGAGTCTCGAAGATGCCACTCGCCGCTATGTGCCCGAACTGCAAAAGGCAGCGCTGGATATTGCCGAAGCACTGAGGCAGGAACCAGCAACTCGTCCCCATGTATCAACGTAGACGCCTGGACCGACCGAATGTTATGAGTGACGAAAAAACTACCCAAATCGACAAAGCTCTAGGGGCGCCCGGCACATTGGAACGAGCAACCGAGTTCCAAACATTTCTCCTACTGGCCACCCTAGCAGGCCGTTGAAATACCCCCGCCGATCCGTCACGATGTAACGAACCCGATCCCAAGGCACGAAGGCAGCATGCGAGGCACCGACAGCTACAACGAATCCCTGTTCAGTACAGTCAGACTGGAGGAGTTCGTACCGCAAACGCATCCGCTGCGCCCGATCCGGACTTGGATGAACGAGGCGCTGTCGAATATGGATGCCAAGTTCTCGGCGATGTACGAAGCGGACATCAAAGGCGGTCGGCCGAGCATTGCGCCGGAGAAGCTGATGCGGGCCATGCTACTTCAGGTGCTATACAGCATTCGCAGCGAGCGGCAACTGGTCGAGCAGATCTCGTACAACCTTTTGTTCCGTTGGTTCGTCGGCCTGTCGATCGAAGACGCGGTGTGGAATCACTCGGTTTTCAGCAAGAACCGGGATCGACTGATCGAGTTCGACGCAGTGACTGACCTGTTCAACGCGACGGTGGAAACGGCGCATAAACGCGGCTTGCTGTCGGGCGAGCACTTCAGTGTGGACGGCACCTTGATCCATGCGTGGGCCAGCCACAAGAGCATCCGGCGCAAGGATGGCGGGGACGATGATCGTCCGCCTGACAATTGGCATGGCGAATCGCGCAGTAATGAAACGTACGAATCGAAGAGCGACGGTGAGAGCCGGCTCTATCGCAAGAGCAATGCCGCGCCAGCCTTGCCGAGTTACCTGGGCCATGTGCTGACGGATAACCGGCACGGTCTGGTCGTGAACGTTCAGGCCAGCGAGGCGAATGGCCGAGCGGAACGCAAAGTGGCGACGGACATGCTGCGCGATGTGTCGGGTTCGGACGTACGTATTACGGTGGGCGCAGACAAGGCGTACGACACGCGTGGATTTGTGAAGGCCTGCCGCGAATACAACGTGACGCCGCACGTCCCACGCAACACGAAGCGCACCGGCGGAAGTGCAATCGATGGTCGGACGACGCGGCATCTCGGTTACGCACTGAGCCAGCGCAAACGGAAATGCATCGAACAGTGCTTCGGCTGGGGCAAACGGATCGGGCCGATCCGGCAGGTGATGGTGAGAGGCTTGGAGAAAGTTGATCAGTTGCTCACGCTGACGATGGCGGCCTACAACCTGACGCGGCTGAGAACGTTGGGATTCGTGCGTCCGCAGGGCGCGTAATGCAGGAAATCTGGCAGGAAATACCTTCGCCGGCCGGGCTCTACCGCTGAACCCGGCGTGACGCAACAAAATTGCCGAGCCGTTGAGCGAATTCATGTCATTTGCGATGAGTGGTCTGAATCCGGTCGATGGGTATTTCAACGGCCTGCTAGGTCGCGAACACGAATCGGGCAGAAAAACCCACACCCTGAACGAAAGGGGCGCTCTGCTCGGAGTGCTAAAATCGCTCGAAACCATTGTGGCGGAAGGCAGCAGGAGTCGAACCTACCCGGGAGTGTCTGACACCCCCAACCGGATTTGAAGTCCGGCCGTACCACCGGATACGAATGCCTTCCGTGGGAAAAACAAAAGAACGACGAGCGCCTACGCCTGTATACCCACCCACCCGCTATCAGGCCGCAGGAAGTGAAGATCGCGGTGGAAGCGAGTATACCCAACCCGATCGAAGAATTCGAGAATCTGGATCGCGCGCTTGCGGCCGAGCCCGGTCGCGTCGCGAAACGTCGCCGCATCGAGCCCGCCGCCGCGCGTCGGGGCGAGAAGCGCCACCAGCCCGGCCAGCTCGCGCACGACATCCGCGTGATAGAACAGGTCGCGCACGACCTGGTGCACGTCGCCGCGTCGCGCGAGCTTGCGCAGCAGCGTGCGCACGGCATCCTCGGCCGCGCCCGTGTCGCGCGCCAGATCGCGGACCCACGGCGGATCGAAGCGCCCCGCATGAATCAGCGGCAGCAGTTGCCGCGCCAGCGCTTCCTCGCGCGCATCGAAACTCACCGAATGCGACGGCAGATGCAGCCACGGCCCGCTTCGCGCAACCTCCCCGCCATCCAACAACGCATCGACCAGCGCACGCCACAGCGCATCGCCGACGAGCGGCGCCGCCATTCGCCGCAGGCGCGCCGAATCGAGCCCCTGCTCGTCCGGCACGCGCTCGTGATACGCGCGCAGCGTGTCGATCGCCCGCGCCTGCAGCGTATGCCAGTGCGCTCGCGCGATCACCGCGCCGTCGTTCGACGCACGCTCGCGCTGGCCGATGGCCAGGGCGTCGTCCGGCAACGCAAGCGCGCCGGGCGCGAAGCCCGTCAGGTGCGTGAGCATCGTGCGCGCGATACCGAGCGGCGCCTGCGCAAGCAACGCATCGAGCCGCCCTTCGTCGAGCCACGCCGCCAGTGCATCGAGCCATGCGCGACGCGCGGGCGTGCGGCGTTTGCGTGCGGGACCGAACGGGTCGAGCACGCGGCCGCCGCCGACGGTGCGCGTCGCCTGCGGATTGCGGACGATGAAGCGATCGCCCGGCAGCGCGAACACGGGCTCGTCGAACACCAGTTGCACGCGCATCTGCTGGCCGGGCGCGAGCGTATCGCCGTCGAGCAGCGCGACGTGCGCGACGCGATGCAGCGTGCCGAGATGCACGTGCAGCGGCGCCCAGTGCGTCAGCGTGAGCCCCGCATCGGCCAGCAACTTCAGGTCGACGTCGAGACGCGGCGACGTCGCGACGAGCCACGCATCCGCGATGGTGTCGCCACGCTCGACGTCCGCCTTGTCGATGCCGGCCAGGTTCAGCGCGCAGCGCTCGCCCGCGCGGCCCGCGTCGACCGGCCGGTTCTGCGCATGGATGCTGCGCACGCGCGCGGCGGCGCCGGTGCGCACGATCGCGAGCGTGTCGCCGGTTGCCACGCGTCCGGCGAACGCGGTACCCGTCACGACGGTGCCCTGCCCGGCGAGCGTGAACACGCGATCGACCGCGAGCCGGAACAGGCCGTCGTCGCGGCGTGCACGCCACGCGAGCGCCGCATCGGCGAGATGACGCTTTAATGCGGCGACACCGGGATCGTCCGCGCGCGTCGCGCAGGTTTCGAAGATCGGCGCGCCGTCGAGCGTCGTGCCGTGCAGCCACGCGGCAATCTCGTCGCGCACCGCCGACAGGCGTGCGGCGTCGACGCGATCGCACTTCGTCAGCGCGACCGCGCCATGCGTGATGCCGAGCAGTTGCAGGATCGCGAGATGCTCGCGGGTCTGCGGCATCACACCGTCGTCGGCAGCGATCACGAGCAGCGCGAAGTCGATTCCGCACGCGCCGGCCGCCATCGTATGAATCAGCTTCTCGTGGCCCGGCACGTCGATCAGGCCAAGCACGTCACCATTCTCGAGCGGCGTATACGCATAACCGAGTTCGATCGAGATGCCGCGCGCCTTCTCTTCCTTCAAGCGATCGGTATCGACGCCCGTCAGCGCGCGCACCAGCGTCGTCTTGCCGTGGTCGATGTGCCCTGCGGTTCCGACGATCATGCAGCCGGCCCCGCGACCTGCACGCATTGCGCGACGAATGCCGCTTCATCGGCCGCTTCGAGGCAGCGCAGGTCGAGCCGCAGCGCATTGTCGGCGATGCGGCCGATCACCGGACGCGGCCATTCGCGCAGTTTCTTCTCGAGTTGCGCGAGCGCACGGCCGCCGCGCTTGCCGTCCGGCGTGCGCACGACGAGCCCGGCGCTCGGCAACTGATCGACCGGCAGCGCACCGCTGCCGATCTGGCTGAACATCGGCTCGACCGTCACGACGAAACCGCTGTCGACCGCGGCCTGCAATGCCGGGCGCACACGTTCGGCGGCCTCGGCGATATCGCGCTGCGGCCGCGTCAGCAGGCGCAAGGTGGTGAGCCGCTCGCGCAGGAACTCCGGCGCCCGGTAGAGCCGCAGCACGGGTTCGAGCGCGGCGAGCGTCAGCTTGCCGACGCGCAGCGCGCGCTTGAGCGGATGTTTCTTGATCTTCGCGACGAGCGCGCGATCGCCGACGATCAGGCCGGCCTGCGGCCCGCCGAGCAGCTTGTCGCCGCTGAACGTGACGAGGTTCGCGCCGGCCGCGACGGTCTCCTGCACGGTCGTCTCGTGCGGCAGGCCCCATTGCGACAGATCGGCGAGCGTGCCGCTGCCGAGATCGACGGCGACGGGCAGCCCGTGCTCGCGCGCGAGCGGCGCGAGTTCGGCCAGCGTCACTTCCTTCGTGAAGCCGCTGATCGCGTAGTTGCTGCAGTGCACCTTCATCAGAAGCGCGGTGCGCGGGCCGATCGCGTCCGCGTAGTCGCGCAGATGGGTGCGATTGGTGGTGCCGACCTCGCGCAGCCTTGCGCCCGCGCGGCTCATGATGTCGGGGATGCGGAATGCGCCGCCGATCTCGACCAGCTCGCCGCGCGACACGACGACTTCCCGCTTCGTCGCGAGCGCGGACAGCGCCAGCAGCACGGCCGCCGCGTTGTTGTTGACGACGGTCGCGGCTTCCGCGCCCGTCAGTTCGCACAGCAGATCGTCGATCAGGTCGTCGCGATCGCCGCGACGGCCGGTGGCCAGATCGAATTCGAGGTTGACCGGCCGCGTGAGCACATCGACCACCGCGCGCACGGCGTCGTCGGGCAACAGCGCGCGCCCGAGGTTCGTGTGCAGCACGGTGCCGGTCAGGTTGAACACGGTGCGCACCGCGCCCGCGCTCTGCGCGGCCAGCGTGCGCGCGACGGCCGCGGCGATGCTCGGCTCGTCGAGCGGTTCGGCGGCCGCCGGATCGTGCTGGGCGGCGGCACGCCAGCGTTCGAGCTCGGCGCGCACTGCGTTCAGCACGCGCGTGCGGCCATAGTTGGCGAGCAGCGGTTGCAGCGGCGCCGACGACAGCACACGCTCGACCGACGGTACGCGCGCCAGCACGGCATTCAGTTCATTCAAACCCGGTTCGGTCACGTCGTGGTGGCTCCAGTCTCATGCTTCGCAGTCGGCCGGCGCCAGCGCTCGCGCACCGCCCCGGCGACTGCCGTCAATCCGCTTCCCGCGAGACGTCCGGCCACAGCAGCGGGTTCGGAGAACTGCGCTGGTAGCCGGCCTCGTTCATCAGCAGGTCGAGCGTGAGACTCGCGAGATCGTCCGCCAGCGGCTCGAACTCGTAGTCCTTGTCCTGATAGCCGATCTTGCGATAGGTCTTGCACTCGTCGCACGATTCGGCCTTGATGGCTTCGCTGCCACCCTCGATCCCGTGATACGCGATGCCCTTCGTCGAGTCGCAATGCGAGCACTTCGTGCGCACCATGTGCCACTCGGTCGTGCACAGCCCGCATTGCAGGAAGCGGTAACCCTGGTACTGGCCGCCGACGCGCACGACGCTCGCGACCGGATGCGTGCCGCACACGGGGCACAGCCCGGGCTGGTCGAGGTACGGGACGTCGGCCGGCGAAACGCGGCTGGCGAGATCCGTCCAGACGACCTGTAGCGCGGCCATCAGGAACGGCGCGGTGGCCGGGTCGACTTCGGCGAAGCGCAGCGCGAGGATCGCGTCGGCCTGCGCGTCGAGTTCGGCGGGCGCCATCAGGCGCAGCCGGTCGAGCAGCTTCGCGAGCTGCGGGTTGACCAGCCCGGCGCCTTCGACTCGGTCGAGCAGTTCGTACAGCACGGCGCGCCAGCGCGGGTCGCGCTCGCCGCCAAGCGCCGGCACGAGCGGCATCGAATGCTGCTGAGCACGTGCGATCGCGTCCTTCGACGGCAGCGGCAGCTCTAGCGTCTGCAGCGTCGCATGCTGCGCATCGGCGACGGTGGCCATCAGCCGCAGGTAGCCGCTGATCGGGTTCAGGTCGGCCAGCTTGCGCAGCCGCGCGGCGCGGGCCGAGAACGCGGTGGCGCGCTCCGGCAGGCGAAAGCGCGGGATGGCAGAATGATCGAGTGCCGAGATCTCGGTCGGTTCGAGAATGCGTTGTGTCACAAAAATGTCTTCCAAATAAACAAGCGCCGACAGGTCGGCGCTTCGGGCGGTTCCGACGGCTGACGGGCCGGCCCGCCGCGATCGGCGAGCCGCCCCGCTCCGGTGCGTTATTTCACGCTTTCACGGAACCACTTCGGGTGATGCTTGCGAGCCCAGCCCAGCGTGACGGTGCCGCGCACCATCGCGCCAATCGAGCCCTTCACCCACAACGCCGCGTAAATGTGCACGATGATGCTCGCGATCAGCACGAAGGCCGCCACGGCATGCACGACAGCGGCCGCGCGGATCACCCCGATCGGGAAGTAGAACGAGAAGTAGCGCCGCCAGATCACGACTCCCGACAGCAGGAGCAGCAGCAGGCACGCCACCAACGTGAAGAATAGCAGCTTCTGCCCGGCGTTATAGCGCCCGACAGGCGGCAGCTTGTCTTCCTGGTTGGTCAGCACGTCGCCGATCTGCTTGAGCCACTGCCGGTCGTCTGCGTCGAGCGTGTTGTGGTGCCAGAAGCGCACCACCAGGATCGCGAACGACACGAACATCACGAGGCCGACGAACGGATGCAGGATCCGCGTCCACTGGCCGCCGCCGAACAGCGCGGTGAGCCAGAACATCGACGGATGGAACAGCGCGAGCCCGGACAGCGCGAGCAGCACGAACGTGATCGCGGTGATCCAGTGGTTCGTGCGCTCGTTCGCCGAGTAGCGGACGATCAGGTTGGGGTCGTCGTGCTTCATTTTCCGTCCTCCTTGATGCGTCGCGCCTCGTCGCGGGCGGCGGCTTCCTCGTCCTCGCTGACCTCGTTCGGACCGACCCGGGTGTAGTGGAAGAACCCGGCCAGCGCGGTGAGCGCGAGACCGGCGACCGCGAGCGGCTTCGCGATGCCCTTCCACAGCTTCACCATCGGGCTGATCGACGGATTGTCGGGCAGCCCGTGGTACAGCGACGGCTTGTCCGCGTGGTGCAGCACGTACATCACGTGCGTGCCGCCGACGCCCTGCGGGTCATACAGCCCCGCATGCTCGAAGCCGCGCTCTTTCAGGTCCTCGATCCGCTCGGCCGCGTGCTGCTTCATGTCCTCCTTGGTGCCGAACACGATCGCGCCCGTCGGGCAGGTCTTCACGCAGGCCGGTTCCTGGCCGACCGCGACGCGGTCGGAACAGAGCGTGCACTTGTACGCGCGATGATCCTTCTTCGAGATCCGCGGGACGTTGAACGGGCAGCCGGTCACGCAATAGCCGCAACCGATGCAGTTCTCCTCGTGGAAATCGACGATCCCGTTGTTGTACTGCACGATCGCGCCCGGCGACGGACACGCCTTCAGGCAGCCCGGATCCTCGCAATGCATGCAGCCGTCCTTGCGGATCAGCCACTCGAGGTCGCCTGCCGGGTTCTCGTATTCGGAGAACCGCATCACCGTCCACGAGTGCTCGGACAGGTCGGCCGGGTTGTCGTACACGCCGACGTTGGTGCCGACCTCGTCGCGCAGGTCGTTCCACTCCATGCATGCCGTCTGGCATGCCTTGCAGCCGATGCACTTCGATACGTCGATCAGCTTCGCGACGCTCCCGGTCACCGGTTCGCGCACCGTGGGCGGTGGCGTCGTGGTGGCCGAGACGCGCTTGATATCCAGCGATTGCAATGCCATCTCGTTCCCCTTACGCCTTTTCGACCTTCACCAGGAACGACTTGAATTCCGGTGTGTACGAGTTGCCGTCGCCTACGGACGGAGTCAGGGTATTGGCGAGATAGCCAGGCTTCGTCAGCCCCTTGAAGCCCCAGTGCAACGGGACGCCGACCGTCTGGACCTTCTTGCCCTGGATCGTCAGCGGCTTGATCCGCTTCGTGACGAGCGCAACCGCGACGATGTAGCCGCGCTTGGACGACACCTTCACGCGATCGCCGTGCGCGACGCCGACTTCCTTCGCGAGATCTTCGCCGATCTCGACGAATTGCTCGGGCTGGATGATCGAATTCAGCCGCGCATGCTTGGTCCAGTAGTGGAAATGCTCGGTCAGCCGGTAAGTCGTCGCGACGTGCGGGAACTCCGACACCTTGCCGAACGACGCGCGGTCGTCCGGGAACACGCGGGCAGCCGGGTTGTTCAGCGCCTGCGGGTTGTCAGGGTGCAGCGGATTCGCCGCGAGCGGCGTCTCGAACGGCTCGTAGTGCTCGGGGAAAGGACCTTCGTTCATCCCCGCACGGGCGAAGAAGCGCGCGACACCTTCCGGGTTCATGATGAACGGCCCCATCCCGTTTTCGGGCGGCTCGTCCGCCTTGAAGTCCGGCACGTCGGCCCCCTTCCACGCACTGCCGTTCCAGCCGATCAGCTTGCGGGTCGGGTCGAACGGCTTGCCGGCGACGTCGCACGACGCGCGGTTGTACAGGATCCGCCGGTTGGCCGGCCACGCCCACGCCCAGTTCAGCGTCTGGCCGATGCCGGTCGGGTCCGAGTTGTCGCGCCGCCCCATCTGGTTGCCGGCCTGCGTCCAGGCACCGCAGAAGATCCAGCAGCCGCTCGCGGTCGTGCCGTCGTCCTTCAGCTGCGCGAACGCGGCGAGCTGCTCGCCCTTCTTCACGAGTGTCTTGGTCGGATCCTTCGGATCGGGCAGATCGGCGAGCGCCTTCCCGTTGAACTCCATCGCGAGCTCTTCGGGCGTCGGGCTTTCCGGGTTCGCGTACGGCCAGGTCAGGTTCACGATCGGGTCCGGATACTTGCCGCCGTCCGTCTGGTACATCTTGCGCATGCGCAGGAACAGCCCCGCCATGATCTCGAGGTCGCTCTTCGCCTCGCCCGGCGGCTCCGCGCCCTTCCAGTGCCATTGCAGCACGCGGCTCGAACTGACGAGCGAGCCGTTTTCCTCCGCGAAGCACGTGGTCGGCAGACGGAACACCTCGGTCTGGATCTTCGACGCATCGACGTCGTTGTAGTCGCCGTGATGCTTCCAGAACTCGGAGGTCTCGGTCGCGAGCGGATCCATGATCACGAGCCATTTCAGCTTCGCGAGGCCTGCTGCCGTCTTCACCTTCGACGGCGCCGCCGCGAGCGGGTTGAAGCCCTGGCAGATGTAGCCGTTCATCTTGCCGGCATTCATCAGCTCGATCGCCTGCAGCAGGTCGTACTGCTTGTCCAGCTTCGGCAGGTAGTCGTAGGCCCAGTTGTTCTCGGCTGTCGCCGCATCGCCCCACCACGACTTCATGAAGCTGACGTGGAAAGCCTTGTAGTTCTTCCAGTAGCTGAGCTGGTTCGGCCGCAGCGGCAGTTGCACGCGCTTCTTGATGTAGCCGTCGAAATCCTGCTCGGCCTGCATCGGCAGCGTCATGTAGCCCGGCAGCAGGTTCGACATCAGCCCGAGGTCGGTCAAGCCCTGGATGTTCGAGTGGCCGCGCAGTGCGTTCATGCCGCCGCCGGCGATGCCGATGTTGCCGAGCAGCAACTGCACCATCGCGCCGGTGCGGATGATCTGCGCGCCGATCGAATGGTGGGTCCAGCCGAGCGCGTACAGCACCGTGCCGGCGCGGCCGGGAACGGCCGTCGTCGCGAGCATTTCGCACACCTTCAGGAATTTCTCCTTCGGCGTGCCGCACGTCTGCTGGACCATGTCCGGCGTATAGCGCGCGTAGTGCTGCTTGAGCAGGTTGTACACGCAGCGCGGATGCTGCAGCGTCGGGTCGACCTTCACGAAGCCGTCGTCGCCGCGTTCGTAGTCCCAGCTCGATTTGTCCGGATACGCGTGTTTCTCCGCGTCGTAGCCGGAATAGATGCCGTCGTTGAACGCGAAATCCTCGCGCACGATGAACGAGAAGTCCGTGTAGTTCTTCACGTACTCATGCTGGATCTTGTCGTTCGTCAGCAGATAGTTGATCACACCGCCCAGGAAGACGATGTCGGTGCCGGTGCGGATCGGCGCGTAGTAGTCGGCCACCGAGGCCGTACGCGTGAAGCGCGGGTCGACGACGATCAGCCGCGCCTTGCGGTGCGCCTTCGCCTCCGTTACCCACTTGAAACCGCACGGATGGGCCTCGGCTGCATTGCCGCCCATCACGAGAATCACGTCCGCGTTCTTGATGTCGACCCAATGGTTCGTCATCGCTCCACGGCCAAACGTCGGGGCAAGACCTGCCACCGTCGGGCCATGTCAGACACGCGCCTGATTGTCGAATGCGAGCATCCCCAGACTGCGGATGGTCTTGTGCGTCAGGTAGCCCACTTCGTTGCTGCCCGCCGACGCGGCCAGCATGCCGGTGGTCAGCCAGCGGTTGACCTTCGCGCCGTCTTCGGTCGTCTCGACGAAGTTCGCGTCGCGGTCGGCCTTCATCAGCTTCGCGATCCGGTCGAGCGCGTCGTTCCACGAAATCGGTTCCCACTTGTCCGAGCCGGGCGCCCGGTATTCGGGATGCGTCAGACGGTTCGGGCTGTGGATGAAGTCGATCAGGCTCGCGCCCTTCGGGCACAGCGTGCCGCGATTGACGGGATGGTCGGGATCGCCTTCGATATGGATGATGCTCGGCTGTGCGTTCTTCGCGCCGTCACCGAGGCTGTACATCAGGATGCCGCAACCCACCGAGCAGTAAGGGCAGGTGTTGCGCGTTTCGACTGTGCGCGCCAGCTTGTACTGTCGGACCTCGGCGAGCGCTTCCGTCGGAGAAAAGCCCATCAGGGCAAGACTCGATCCGGCAAGCGACGTGGCCGTCACCTTCAGGAACTGGCGCCTGGACATTTGTAGCATGATGGTCTCGGCGTTTTTGTGGGGTGGGGTGAAACTGAAAGGAATTATAGACATTGAGCGCAACTATGATGCAATCCTCGGATCAATACCGATTTGTCTGATCCACCGATGTCCGGCGATCAGCGCGCAACCGAACCGTCATGAAACGACAGATCACTTCCGAAGCTACCCGCCTCGCACAACGACAGGCCAACTGGGCACTCAACGCGTTCAAGCGCTTCTCGTCCGACCGCTGCTCGGCGATGGCCGCTAGCATCGCGTTCTTCTCCGCGTTTTCGCTCGCGCCGACGCTCGTGATGGTGATCGCCGTGGCCGGCTGGTTCTACGGCGACGACGCCGCACGCGGCCAGGTATTCGAGCAGGCGCATCAGTTGATCGGCGACGACGCGGCGGCCAGCATCCAGACGATCGTGCAGAACGCCCATCGCGCGGGCCAGCGCGGCGGGATCGCGACGCTGATCTCGTTCGCCGCGCTCGCGATCGGCGCGTCGGCGACGTTCGCGTCGCTGAACACCGCGCTGAGCGTGATCTGGCCGAGCACGGAAAGCCGCTGGTCGAGCATGCTCGGGCTCGTGCGCGTGCGGCTGGTTTCGTTCGGGCTCGTGCTCGGCGTCGCGTTCCTGCTGATCGTGTCGCTGGTGCTCGACACCGCGATCACGTTCATCGGTACCTGGCTGCTCGGCGATTCGCCGTACGTCGCGATCACCAACCTGCTGCAGTTCTTCGTCGGCATCGCGGTGCTCGCGGGCGCGTTCGCCGCGCTGATGAAGTTCCTGCCCGATGCGCGCGTCGCATGGCGCGACGCGATGACCGGCGGGATCGTCTCCGCGATCCTGTTCTCGGGCGGCAAGAAGCTGTTCGCGCTGTATCTCGCGCATGCGGGCACGGCCAGCGCGTTCGGCGCGGCCGGATCGTTCGCGGTCCTGCTGATGTGGCTGTACTTCTCGGCGGCCGTGCTACTGCTCGGCGCGGAATTCGCGGCCGCGCGCGGCGATGCGCATCGCCGCACCGACAACGTTGCGGCCGTGTCCGCGCAGCCGGATCGCGCAGGCGGCGACTGATTCCCCACGCATTGCTTCCCGCGCACCGCGCGCATCGTATCGCCGCCCTACGCGACCGCCGCCCGTTGCGCAACCACCCTGCCCGCTGGGCAATCCTGCAACTTTGATGCGTTCATTACATCGGCAAGCGATGCGCGCTGCAAAGGCAAACGTTTGCACACCCCGATTTCCGTGCGCGACCCCGCGAAACTTGCCCCTTCCCTGCTGGGCGCATCAACCGCTGCAACAATCGCAGCGCAGCAATTGTCAACTATTTCAAAAAGAGGAACAGTCCTTGATGTGCTTGATATATATGGACTTTTTCCCGCTGTTACCTTTTCGAGACACTTTATTTTTTAAGCTTTCTTGCATGGTTGGCACTGAGCTATTCTCCAATCCGCAACAAATAACGAATGACGATTCATTTGCGTGGAGATACTCAACGATGAAGAAACTCGCACTCTCGACCCTCTCGCTCGCCCTGCTGGGCGCCGCCGGCGCTGCTCACGCTCAATCGAGCGTCACGCTGTACGGCGTGATCGATACGTCGATCGCATGGGTTCACGGCAACAACGGCGAAGCCAACAACTCGTGGCAAATGCTGTCGGGCAACCTGCAAGGCAGCCGTTGGGGCCTGAAAGGCGCTGAAGACCTCGGCGGTGGCCTGAAGGCGATCTTCCAGTTGGAAAACGGTTTTGATCCGGGCACCGGCCACCTGAACCAGGGCGGTCGCATGTTCGGTCGTCAGGCATACGTCGGCCTCGAAAGCAGCCAGTACGGCACGCTGACGCTCGGCCGCCAGTACGACCCGCTGGTCGACCTGGTCCAGGCAGTCACGGCTGACAACTACTTCGGCAGCGTGATGGCAACGCCGGGCGACGTCGACAACAACGACAACTCGCTGCGCGTCAGCAACGCAATCAAGTACACGTCGCCGGTCTGGGCAGGCTTCCAGGTCGAAGGCATGTACGCCCTCGGCGGCGTTGCAGGCAAGACGGGTTCGGGCCAGACGTGGTCGGTCGCAGCTGCATACAACAACGGCCCGGTCGGCGTTGCAGCAGGCTACTTCTACGCAGCCAACCCGTCGCCGACGACGGCTGTCGGCCGCGCAGGCTGGGGTTCGACGACGTCCGACGCGATCTTCGACGGCCCGATCAACTCGGGTTACGCAACGGCGAAGTCGATCGCCATCGCGCAAGTCGCAGGCCAGTACGCCCTCGGCCCGGTGACCTTCGGCCTCGGCTACAGCAACGCACAGTACAAGCCGGACGCATTCTCGGGCTTCGGCTCGACCGAAAAGTACAACACGGGCCGCGCGTTCGTGACGTACCAGGTCACGCCGCCGCTGCTGCTGGGCCTCGGCTACTCGTACACGAAGGCGAGCGGCGACACGTCGGCGAAGTACCACCAAGTCGGTATCGGCGCGGACTACTCGCTGTCGAAGCGTACGGACGTCTACCTGGTTGGTGCATACCAGCACGCGAGCGGCACGCAGCTCGTCGACGGCGTGCAGCAAACCGCGCAAGCGTCGATCGCATCGTACGGCTACGCCGGCAAGAGCTCGGCCGAGCTGGTCGCGGTCGGCATTCGCCACAAGTTCTAAGAAGTACGTTTCCGGTGTGCATGGCGTCTCCGACGCCATGTCGCCGAACTGCAAAACCAGTCACTGGCTTCGGCCATGGCTGGTTTTTTTTCGTCCGTTGCCGGCGCCGCCGTGGCGGGCGATGGCCGTGGTCGGCACGCTGGGTACGGCAACCGGCCGGGAGCGGTTCCTGAGCCGCCTGTCGCGCGCTGGAAGCCTGTCCAACGCATCCGGACACCCCTTGCTGTCCGAGAGCTGCATACGGCCGGTCAGGCGCACGCCGCCGCGCGGGCCACGCCATATCCCTCTTGACGCGTGACAACGGGATCCGTCATCGCAACGGACGCTTGTCCGTCCGCCCTGCCGATTTCGATGCCGTGACGCGCAGCACGATGCTTCGACGTGTCGATTTCGACGGCCTTCGTCCGTCGTATCGATGGCGGCACGCAGATTGCGCCGTCCCTCATCGACATCCGACAGGAGACGCTCCATGACGATTCAGAAGATCACGCCGTTCCTCTGGTACGCGACGGAAGCCGAAGACGCCGCAGCCTTCTACGCCGGCATTTTTCCGAACTCGCGCGTCGTGCGCGTCACGGCGGTAGCCGGCACCAGCGGCACGCGGATGGTCGAATTCGAGCTGTTCGGCCAGCCGTTCATCGCGATGAGCCACCCGCGCACCGAGACGTTCAACCACGCGATCTCGCTGATGGTCAGTTGCGCCGACCAGGCCGAACTCGACCGCTACTGGAGCGCGCTGCTCGACGACGGCGGCACGGCCGACGGCTGCGGCTGGCTGCGTGACCGCTTCGGCGTCTCGTGGCAGATCGTTCCCGATGCGCTGATTCCGATGATGGCCGACCGTGACGAGGCCAAGGCGGCGCGCGTGGCCGCGGCCATGATGCAGATGACGAAGTTCGACGTCGCCACGCTGAAGGCCGCCTACGCGGGCATGGCGGGCTGACGAAGCTCGGGCGCTGCGGCGTCCCTCGCGCGGGCAGCGGCACGCCTGTGGTGCGCGTGCGATACGCGCATGATCGCGGCCGTCGACGCGATTGCATCGCGCCGCGAAGCAATCGCGGGCAGCGGCGGTTGGCGCGCGGCTATGCCGACAACATGGCGTCGACGATCCGTCGCACGGCACGCACGAATGCGGCGACCGGTTCGCCCGACCACAGCGTGTCGGCACCGTCACCGTCGCCGCACAGATAGACGGTACGCGCGGCCGACAGGACGGGCCGGTACGTGTCGGGCAGGCGCTGCGGCGCTCACGTCGCGGCGACATCCTTCGGCGCGATCCCGCCGGTTGTGGCGCTGTACCAGATGCGTGCGAGCGCGAGCACGACGTTGCATTCGTCGCCGCGCCAGTCCGGCTCTGCATCCTACTGTGCAACCGTAGCGAGGAGCGCGGCGACGAAATCGCTTGCGGGCACCACGCCGAACCCTGCGGCCGCGCAACGTCGTGCTGCCGCACCTTCGTCAACAGAATCGCCAGATCGTGATCGACGCACGCCGGCTCGACGATACCCGCGCGCAGATCGCGGCGCTGCCATTCGCCGAATTGCAGTTCGCGCCGGGCCGGATGACGCCACGGCACCCCGCCGCCGCGCACGACCACCGCTACTTCCAGCGCGCGCACGCGTGCCGCACTCCGCGGCGGCGCAGACACGTCGAGCAAGTCGAGCATCAGAGCGCGCGCCGCACCGCTTCGCCCGGCGATGCGGCAACCGTCATCAGCAGGTCGATGTCGCTGCGCGGTTTCAGGCCGCCGTCGAGCGCCGAACCGAACAGATGCATCGCCTGCCGCGTCGCGCCGAGATGCCGTTCGATCGCGGCGCACGCGACCGTCACCTGGTCGGCGATCTCGACGAAAACGATCGTCGCGTTCATGGCGCGAAACCCGCGCGACACACGCGCAACGCGTGGCGATACCCAGCCGCGCGCCGGCACGAACACGACGATCCGGCCATCCCTGCAAGCGGCCCGCTACGCCGGATGCGCATCACGTCATGCCGTATCCGCGCCATGCGATGCCGACGCGGCCGCGCGATTTGCGCGGCGCAATAAAAATCCCCGCACGCTTTCGCGTACGGGGACTGTCGGACATCGCAACGGCCGCCGCATTCGGCGACCGTTACGCGGCATTACGCAGCCGCGTCCTTCAGCTTCTTCAGCGCACGTGCCTTCACGCGCACGCTGGCCGGCTTTGCCGGGAACCAGCGCTCTTCGCCCGTGAACGGATCCTTGCCGAAGCGCTTCTTCTTCGCCGGCACGACTTGCGCCGTGATCTTCAGCAGACCCGGCAGCGTGAACTCGCCTGCGCCCTTCTTGTGAACCGAGCCCAGCACGACGTTCTCGAGTGCGACGAGCACTGCCTTGACCGCCTTCACTTCGACAGCTGCGCGCTCAGCGATGTGCGTTGCGAGCGATGCCTTCGTGAACTTGTCCTTCAGCGGCGTCGGAGCAGCCGGTGCTGCCTTCGCGACAGCCTTCTTGGCCACTACTTTCTTCGCGGGCGCAGCCTTTTTGGCAGCCACTTTCTTGGTGGCCGGTGCGGCAGCCTTCTTGGCCACCTTTTTTGCGGAAGTCGCCATGTTTCTCCTACCAGGTGTGGTCGTTGGATACACGAAGCGTGCAACGCGCGCGCTTCAACGCCGGATTCTACAAGCGCCTTGACGCTTCGTGGAGTACTTTTATGCGTTTTCGCGGGGTTTCCCGCAGGTTTTGTTGCGCGCGACCGACTTCGACGGCGCGCCAGGGTCTGTTTACGCATCGAACGCGCACGCGCAAACAGACCCTGGCATCGAAAAACGCCTTCACGTATACGTCCAAACGCGTCCGATCGCGAATTACGTTCGATATTTGCGCACCTATACTGACTTCGCTCAGTGCCCCGGATGCCTTCATGCGCGAAGTCAGATACGTCAAAGGACTCGACGGCCTGCGAGCCATCGCCGTCATCCTCGTTTTCCTGTCCCACAAGGGCCACGTCCTCGCTGTCGACGTGGGCAAGCTCGGTGTGTGGACGTTCTTCTTCATCAGCGGATTCCTGATCGTCGGCGAACTGCATCGCAATCGTCAGGCGATCGAGTGCGGCGCGATGACGCGCCGCCACGCGCTGGCGCTGTTTCTCGCGAAGCGCGCACTGCGGATCTTTCCGGTCTACTACCTGCTGCTCGCCGCGCTCGCGATCGCGCAAGCGCTGTTCTACCAGCGCGGCGTCGATCTCGGGCTCGCGTGGCACGCCACGTTCCTGTCGAATTACTGGATCGGCGTCGTCAAGGACGGCTGGCCGGGCTCCACGTCGCACTTCTGGAGCCTCGCGGTTGAGCAGCAGTTCTATCTGATTGCACCGCTCACGCTGCTCGCGGTGCCGGCCGCGCGCCACGTCGTGCTCGGCGTCGTGGCCGTCGTGCTGTGCGCGTTCGCGCATCTCGCGCTCTACGCGGTCGACGCATCGCCGGTGCTGATCTACGCGTTTTCCCCGTGGAATTTCGCGCTGATCGCGCTGGGTGGCGTCGGTGCGATGGCGCTCGCCGATCGCGGCCAGGACGTCGTCCGCCGCATTCCGCCCGGCTGGCTCGGCGCCGCCGGCGTCGTGTTCTTCCTCGCACTGCCCGCGTTCACGATGCTGCCGGACGTCGTCACGGGGCTCGCGGATCTCGGCCTGTCCGCGTCGCTCGGCGCGCTGATGCTGTGGATCGTCACCGAACCCGACCATCCGGCGGTGACACTGCTCGACTGGGCACCGCTCGTCTATCTCGGCACGATCAGCTACGGCTTCTATCTGTTCCACAACCTGATTCCGGCACGTTTCGGGGAGATGCCCGCGCTGTTCGCGCACGTGCCGATGCCCGCAATCGTCCGGGACGTGCTGCCCGAACTGCTGCAGTTCGCGCTCGCCGTGCTGCTTGCCCATCTGTCGTGGCGCTATCTGGAAAGGCGCCTGCTCGACTTCAAGAAGCCGATCTCCGCGACGCTGGCGCGCTACTTCGTCGCGCGGCCGAGCACGTCGCCGCACTGAGCGCGATACCGGCACGGACGCGACGCAGCCGGCAAGCAACCATCGTTCATCAGGCCGCATGCGACCGGCGCGTCGGCACCGGTTTCACCGCCTCGGTGTCCGGCATCCGGCGCATCGCGCAACGCGCGCCCGAGCCGGCATCACCGTCTGGCGGCATACCAGAATCGTCGCGTACGCACCCGCTGGAATCCGCCCGAATTCAGCCCTGCCGCTCACCCGCCGCCGCATGCCTGCGCTTCGTCCACACGCAAAAAAGCCCCGACGCACGAGGCAGCCGGGGCCAACGGAACAACCACCACCTGAAACAACGGAGCAGCGCGGCTGCTTATGCGACAGCAGCGAGCGCGGGCAGACAGGTACGCAGGTACGCCTCGAATTCGCGGCTCACTTCCGGATGCTGGAGCGCGAGTTCGACGGTCGCCTTGAGATAGCCGATCTTGCTGCCGCAATCGAAACGCGTGCCGTAGTAGCGATACGCGAGCACCTGTTCGTTCGCGAGCAGCGTCTGGACCGCGTCGGTCAGCTGCAACTCGCCGCCGGCGCCCGGCTTGAGCTTGCGCAGGTGATCGAAGATCGTCGGCATGAACACGTAGCGGCCGACCACGCCGAGGTTCGACGGCGCGTCTTCCGGCGCCGGCTTCTCGATGATGCCCGACAGCTTGATGATGTCCTCTTCCCACTCGCGGCCTTCGACGACACCGTACGAGCGGCTGTCCTCGCGCGCGATCGTCTCGACCCCGATCACCGAGCTGTGATAGTGGTCGAACACGTCGACGAGCTGCTTGAGCACCGGCTGTTCGCCGTGCAGCAGGTCGTCGGCGAGGATCACCGCGAACGGCTCGCCGTGCACGAGCTTTTCCGCGCACAGCACCGCGTGGCCGAGACCGAGCGCTTCCGGCTGGCGCACGTAGAAGCAGTTCACGTGGCTCGGCTTGATGCCGCGCACGAGTTCGAGCAGCTTTTCCTTGCCGCGCGCCTCGAGTTCGGCCTCGATCTCGTACGACTTGTCGAAGTGATCCTCGATCGCGCGCTTGCTGCGCCCGGTCACGAAGATCATCTCGGTGATACCGGCGTTGATCGCTTCCTCGACCGCGTACTGGATCAGCGGCTTGTCGACGACGGGCAGCATCTCCTTCGGGCTCGCCTTCGTTGCCGGGAGGAACCGCGTGCCGAGACCGGCGACGGGGAACACGGCCTTGGTGACTTTCAACATGTTCGCATCCTGGTTGCGTTGACTGCGCCGCGTCGCTGGGCGACCCGGCGCGATTGTTTTTCGAACGGCATATCGAGAACCGGCGGCACGGCCCATTCCACTCCGCTCATTTTCGATATGGACCTGTTGCCCATGTTTCCGGAAAATGGATAATCCGCGCATCCGGTCGATATTGCCGAACCCGATGCCGAAACATAAACAAATTACCGATTTTCCGGATACAAATTCTTACGATTCGAATTCCTCGATATACGGGACGCCGCCCCGCTCGAGGCCCGGGCGAATCGGCTCGTTCTTCAGCGCCTCGCGGTACGCCGACAGCACGGCCATGACCAGCAGTACTGCCGCGCTCGCGATCCAATGCATGTCCATCTTGCCGCTCCTTGCATCAATCAACTGGAGCTTCAAACTATCAGAAAAAAATCGGCAAATAATTGTGGCGACGACGGAACCGCTTTCAGACCGGAATAAAACCACAATCCGAAACACCATTATTTCCCGGCGATATTTCTTTATTCATTCGATCGAATTCTTGCGCATTACGATTGGACCATCCCCTTCATCCGTCGCAAGGAATCGAATCGCATGCAAGCTTCCAGCGGATCGTCTTTGACCGCGCCACCCGTCGCCGACCACAAGGAACACGTGATCGACGCGATGCGCGGGTTCGCGGCGCTGCTCGTCGCCTATTTCCACTGCCGCCAGGTCGTCTGGGTCGGCATGCAGAGCTTCCATCACGCTTACGGTCATGCGCTGAACCCGAGCGTAATCGCCGGCTACCTGACCTTCCCGTTCGCGTGGGGCTCCGCCGGCGTGCCGATCTTCTTCGTGATCAGCGGCTACTGCATCCACCGCAACGCGGCGCTCAAGCTCGCGGCCAACCCGGCGTACCGGCTCGACGCGCCGAACTTCTGGGCGCGCCGCTTCGCGCGCATCTACCCGGTGCTGCTCGCCGCGCTGCTGTTCACGCTCGCGATGGACGCGGTCAGCCTGCAGATCGCGCCGGTCAGCCACAAGATCCGCGACGTCGGCATCACCGCGTTCCTGGTGAACCTGTTCTCGCTGCAGGGCGTCGCCGGCTACACGTACGGGTCGAACGGCGCGCTGTGGACGCTGTCGCTCGAAGTGCAGTTCTATGCGATCTACCCGCTGCTGTTCGCGCTGCGCCGTCGGATCGGCATGCCGGCCATCGTGGCGGCCGTCGCGCTCGTCAACGTCGCGTCGGCGTGGCTGCTCGAGCGGCACGACCTGCAGTTCTTCACGTCGTACTGGCTGTCCTGGACGGTCGGCGCATGGATCGCCGACCTGCGCGCGCAGCCGGCGCGCGGCACGGCCGCCGTGCCTTCGCGCGCCTGGTATCTCGCGGCCGCCGCGCTGCTGGCCGCGGGCTGCGGCGCGTTCCATTTCGGCCAGTACGGCGCGTTCCAGCTGTGGGCGGCCGGCTTCGCGTGCTTCCTGTACCGCGCGCTCGCCTGCCCGCCGCGCCCGACGCCGCTGTTGCGCGTGCTCGGCTGGTTCGGCGACTTCAGCTACTCGCTGTACCTGATCCATCTGCCGCTGTTCGTCTGCCTCGGCTCGGTGCTGTTCCACTCCGAACTGCAACTGTCGATCTGGCCGTCGATCGCGTTCATGGCCGCCGCGATTCCGGTCGCCTACGTGTTCTACCGGCTGTTCGAGCGCCCCGCGATGATGTGGTCGGCCAGCCTGAAGCCGACTCGCGCGGCCCGCGTCGTGGCGCCGGCACCCGAACGGGCTGTCTGAGCGCGCCCTGACCGGCGCTCCCTGCCCCCCCGCACGTCCTCAAGTCGTACGGGGGCATCTTCATGAGCGCGACGCGCGCGGGGATGCATTTGCGCGTCGTCGGGTGCGGCTGGTATGACGTACCGAAGTGCTCATGAGGCGTCACACGCCGCCTGGGCGGCTGCGCTACCGTCGCGTCGCCCGCCCCCTCGCCGGCCTCACTGCATCGCCTCACGGCGTTCCGTGAAGCAATTCCGATCCAGACGGCGATTGCTCCCCCAAGGCCCCATGCGCGAACGCATCATCAGCTCGCCTCCGGCAACCCATGCCTGACGCGTAACAGGCTCCCGCCCGCCCAAAAAGCAGAACCCTCATGCAGCACACCGCCGCATGAGGGCTCGCTTGCCGGCGCATGGCGTCGATTCGCGCCGCCGCACCGCACCTACCGCTTCTTCGCCTTCGCAGCCTTCGCCGTATCCGCGAGGATCTTCTCGACCCGTTCCACATAGGTCTCGGTGCCGAACCGGCGCACCGCGGTCGCCCGCCCGCTCGCGACGAGCCGCTCGCGCAGCGCGGCGTCGTGCCGCAGCCTGCCCAGCGCATCGGCCAGCGCGGCCGCATTGCCCGGCTCGCACAGCAGCCCGTTTTCGCCGTCCTCGATGATCTCAACGACTCCGCCCGCGCGAGCCGCGACCACCGGACGCCGCGCGAGCATGCCCTCGACGATCACGCGCCCGAACGGCTCCGGCGTGATCGACGTATGCGCGACCACGTCGACCGCCTTCATGCACGCGGCCACGTCGCGCTGGAAGCCGAGGAAGTGCACGCGATCGTCCATCCCGTGACGCGCGACGATCTCGTGCAGCTGCGCCGCATATTCGTCCTCGCCGAACAGCGGTGCGCCGACCAGCACCACGTGCAGCTCGGGATGGCGAGCCGCGGCCTCCAGCAGCAGGTGCTGCCCCTTCCAGTGCGCGAGGCGGCTGAACGAGCCGACCAGCCATGCGTGCTCCGGCAACCCGAAGCGCGCGCGCAGCGCGGCCTGGCTGGCCGTGTCCAGCGCGTCGAATGGTTCGGCCGAAATGCCGTTGAACACGACGTCGACGTGCTGCGGCGTGAAGCCCGTCAGCGCACGGAATGCCTGCGCGGACGCGTCGGAGTTCGCGATCACGCGTGTGACGCCGAACCGCGCGCAGTGCTTGATCGCCATCAGCTGCTTGCTGCCGAAATGGTCGCCGCTGACGATGTCGCGCAGGTGCCAGACCACCGGCTTGCGCGCGAGCCGCCCGGCCAGCGCCGCGACCACCATCGCGCGCTGCGTGTTCGCGTAGATCACCTCGGCCCGCCGTGCACGCCGTGCGACGTCCCGCACGAGCGCGAAAAGCTGCTTCAACGCGCCGGCCGACACGCCGCCCTGCTTGCGTACCCCGGCGAGCGCGCCCTGGTCGAGCACGTCGACGCGCGCGCCGATCTCGTCGAGCGCCGCGCGGAACGGGCCGTCGTCGAACAGCACCACGTCGGCGTTCGCGCGCATGTGCTTCATGATCTCCAGCAGCGACAGCTCCGCGCCGCCGAGCACACCGCTCTGGTCCAGCACGAGCGTCGCCGGGCCGCGCGCGGGCGGCACCGGCGCGACGGCCGTGCCGCGCTGCGCGGTCGAGCCGGGCAGCACCGTCTCCACGTAGTCGAGAAAGCGCCGCCGGAACGTGTCGGCGGAGAAGCGCTCCGCATTCGCGCGGCACGCGTGCGGCGTGAAGCGCTGCGGCGCGCGTTCGAAATCGTCGACCGCCGCGACGATCGCGTGCGGCGTCTGTTCGTCGAAGAACAGCCCGGTCGGATGCGCGTGCGAGCTCGGGTCGAGCACCGTCTCGAGCGCACCGCCCTTGCCGTATGCGATCACGGGGGTGCCGCATGCCTGCGCCTCGACCACCGAGATCCCGAAATCCTCCTCGGCCGCGAACACGAACGCCTTCGCGCGCCGCATCCGGTCGTGCAGCACCGCGAACGGCTGATAACCCATGATCTCGACGTTCGGGCCGGCCTTCGCGCGGATCTTCTGCATCTCGGGGCCGTCGCCGATCACCACGAGCTTGCGCTCCGGCGTGCGCGAGAACGCTTCGACGATCAGGTCGATCTTCTTGTACGGCACCATCCGCGACGCGGTCAGGTAGAAATCGTCCTTCGCCTCGTTCAGCGAGAAGCCGTCGACGTCGACCGGCGGGAAGATCACCGCCGCGTCGCGGTGATACACCTTGCGGATGCGTCGCGCGATGAACGCGGAGTTCGCGACGAAGCCGTCCACCGCATTCGCGGTGCGCGTGTCCCAGTTGCGGATGTAATGCAGGATCATCCGCGCGAGCAGCGACTTCGGCCCGTGCGTGAGGTTCGACTGTTCCAGATACTGGTGCTGCAGGTCCCACGCGTAGCGGATCGGCGAATGCACGTAGCTGATGTGCATCTGGTCCGGCCCGGTCAGCACGCCTTTCGCGACCGCATGGCTGCTGGAGATCACGAGATCGTAGTCCGACACGTCGAGCTGCTCGATCGCGAGCGGCATCAGCGGCAGGTAGCTGCGGTACTTGGTGCGCGCGAACGGCAGTTTCTGGATGAACGAGGTCGTCACCCGCTTGCCGCGCACGAACGCGCGATCGTCGAGAAAATCGACGAGGCTGAACAGGTCCGCGTCGGGAAAGCACGCGACGATCTGTTCGAGCACGCGCTCGGCGCCGGCGTACGTGACGAGCCAGTCGTGGACGATGGCCACGCGCAGCGGGCGCGACGCATCACGTGCGCCCGCCTGTGCGGCCGGTTCGGCCCGGCGCAGCGCGGCGGTGTCGCCGGCTTCGGCCACCGCGGCACCGGCCGTGGCGAGGTTCAGGATGGCGTGTTCCGCCAGATCGCGATTCATACGGTTTTCCTCGCATTGAGACGGACGAACAGGTCGCGCACCAGCGCGCGCAGGGCCGGCGTCATCGTGAACGACCACGCAAGGTTCAGCACCAGCACGACGGCGCAGAAGCCGATCGACTCGCCGAGCCCCGACCACGCTCGCGCGAGAAACAGGCTCGCGAGCAGGAAGGCGAGATGCGCGAGCATGTCGAGCACGATCGCGCGCATCCGGATTGCCGACAGGTAAAGCAGCACGCCGTAATCGACCAGCGCGCGGGCAGCAACGACCACCGCCGCGCCGATCAGCCCGAAGTGATGAATGCCGAACCACAGGCCGCCGACGAAGAACGGCATTTCGACGAGCCCGGCGAACGCCGCCCGGGCCGGATTGACCTGTGACTGGATCAGGATCCGCGTGACGCTCGCCTGGCCGACGAGCCATACGCTGATCACCAGCACGCGCCCGACGGGTGCCGAATGCGCGGCGAGATCGGCGCCGACCCACAACGTGAGGAACGGCGCGAGCGCGAAGATCGCGACGATGCCGACCGGCGTGAACACGCCGTTCAGGAATTCGAGCGACTGGCGCGCGAGCGTGTCGGCATGCTCGCGGCCGACCGCCGACAGCCGCGGAAACAGCGTGCGCACCAGCGCGTTCGGCAGCATGTTCAGCCGCGTGACGAGGTTCTGCGGGACCGTGTAATAGGTGACGAACTTCGCGCCCATGCCGGCGCCGAGCATCACGCGATCGAGCGTGTCGGCGATCATGCTCGTCGTGCTCGCGATCAGCATCCAGCCGCCGAAGTTGAACAGCCCTTTCGCGGTGCCCCACTGCGGCGGATCGATGCGCCGGATCGCGAGCACCTTGATGCTTGCGTGACCGAGCATCACCGCCGCGATCAGCCGCGCGACGACGGCCGCGGCCAGCACCGTCTGCAGGTTCGGCGCGATCCACCATGCGGCGCCGAGCGGCAGCAACTGGAACAGGAACGTGCCGATCGTCTGGTTCGTGTTGAACACGCCGAACCGTTCGGCACCGTTGATCGCGCCGGCGAACACCCACGACACGTTCGCGAGCGGAATCGCGAGCGCGAGCCACGGCAACGCGAGATACACCTCGTGCTGCATCGCCGCCGACACCTTCGTGAAATACGCGGTGTAGACGAACGCGCCGAAATAGATCAGCAGGCCGCCGACGATGCCGGTGCCGAGGTTCAGCCAGAACGCGCTCCAGAAGACCCGCGCGCTTTCGTCCGCGTTGCCGCTCGCGAGCGCCTTCGAGATGTGGTTCTGCGCGGCCATGCTCATCCCGAGATCGAGGATCCCGAAATAACCGATCAGCGTCCACACGAGGCTGACGACGCCGTAGCGTTCGACGCCCAGCGCGTGGATATACGCGGGCACCGTCACCAACGACACGAAGGTCGGGAGGATCAGCCCGATGAAGTTGATCGATACGTTCTTGAGTATGCCTTTGTCCATGCTTCTGCCTTGTGTGACGCCAACGACGACGGCGCGCCGCCCGTCACGGTTTCCAGCGATACATCAGCACCTTGCCGCGCGCGTCTTCCTCGACGAACACCAGGTATTCGCCGTTCTCGCGCCGGAACGCGCTGATGCCGAACGGCACGTCGACCCAGCCCGACGCCTTGCCGACCTCCGCGCCCGGGCTCATCACGCCGACTTCCTTGCCGGTTTCCTTGTCGTACACGTGGATCTTGCCGACCGGCTCCACCGTGAAGATGTAGCGGCCCTCGACCGTGATGCCGATCAGGTCGAGGATCGGCTTCGCGTCGAGCTGCCACGGCAGCGCGACCGTGTAGCGCACCACCGGCGAGCCGCTCGACCACTTGTCGAAGCGCACCAGCACGCGGCCGACTTCCTTGTTGATGCCCGGCTGCGGCGGCGCGTCGGCCGTGTAGCCGGTCACGTACAGCGTGTCCGTCTGCGGCTCGTAGATCGCGCGGCGCAGCTGCGTGAACGGCTGGGGCATCGGATAGGTCGTGACCTTGTCGTACGAGTAGATCGGGTTGCCGGCCTTGTCGATGCCGCCGTAACCGAAGCGGTGTATGCCGCGCACGTCGCTCGTGCGCCAGATGTCGCCCTTCGTGTCGACCCACCAGCCCCAGCCGCCCGCCTTGGCCTTACCCGTCGTGTTGGTCGTGAACTCGTCCTCGTCGAGCCGGCCGTTGCCGTTCGCGTCGCGCCAGATCCAGTCGCCGCCCGGCGGCTTGTTCGGCACCTTGTCGACCGGCCGCGCGCGGCCCGCGATCAGGCCCGACGGAATCGCCACCTCGCCGTCGCGCTTCGCGTCGAAGCGGTAGATCTTCAGGTGATCGGCGTACATGTCGGTCAGGTACAGGAACGTGCGGCCGTCGACGCGCCGCGCGATCGGCATGCCGGGATACTGGTCCGTGTGGAACACCGGGTCGTCCGGATACTTGAAGCGGTTCGACAGGAATCCGACATATTTCCAGTCCTGGCCCGGCGGCTTCGACAGGTCGAGCTCGAAGCGCTTGTTGCCCGTATACACGCTGTTCGGCCGCGCGGGGTCGAGCCACGCGCCGTCGACGAACAGCAGCCCCTGCACCTGCCAGCGGAGCTTGCCGTCCGGCGTGTAGCTTTCCAGCACCGCGCCGAGCCCCGCGCCGATCGTGTCGTGGCGCGGCCCGATCCCGTTCATCGACACATAGATGTTGCCCGCGCGATCGACGCCCACGCCCGTCAGCCCGTTGAAGCGCTGCGGCCCCGGACGGCCAGGCACCGGGCCCGCGAAGATTCCGCCGCGCTCGCCGAGCGTGCCGGACGGCGCATAACCCTTGCCGCCTTTCGAGAAAATCAGGATCTGCTGGCGCGGCCCGTTGTCCGCGACGAGCACGCGCCCTTTCGCGTCGACCGCCACGTCCACCGCATCGGTGCCTTCCGGCAGCGGCGGCGCGTCATCGAGCTTGCGGCCGTCCGCGCGCACGTGCACGAGATGCGCGGGCCCGCCGATCGTATCGGTGAGCAGCCACAGCGTGCCGTCGCCGGCGAGCGCGATGCGGCCCGGCTCGTGCGCACTCCACGTGGCCTTCTTCTGCATCGTCTCGGCGTCATACACGTCGACCGCGTCATGCGACGGATTCGTCGCGAACAGCGTCTTGTCGTCGGCCGCGAGGCCGCCGACTTCCGCCTTCGCGTCGCCCACTTCCGACCGGGCCGGGGCCGGCACCTCGTTGACCATCATGAAGCTGGCGGCCATCCGCGCGCGACCGGCATCGGCACGCCCGCCCGGCGCGACCTGCGGCGCCGCGCGGAACGGCGCCGGCTGCTTCATGTCGCCGATCGTGCGGCGCGAAATGCCGAACCACTGCTTGCCCTTGTCCGGCCAGATGCCGGGCGACTGCAGATGGCCGCGCTCGTTGCCCACGCCGATCGCGACGTACGCATACTTGCCGTTCACCGCGACCGCGTTGCCGCCGAGGTTGCCCCAGCCGTGCGTGCCGCCCGCGAAGCCGAGCATCTTCCCGTCCTGGTAGACGCTCGCCTCGGCGCCGCTCTCGTCCCACGGCGCGTTCGTATACACCTTGCCGTCCGGTGTCACCGCGATCGCGCGAATGTCGATCTGCGTCCAGCTGCCGTCGCCATAGCCGAACGTGTTGCCGATCCACGACGTGGTCGCGGGCAACACGGTTTCAGCCGGTGCGGCGCTCGCGGACAGCACCGCGCATACCGTCATGCCAACCAGAATCAGACGTCGCAATGCGCTCTCCAGACTCGATTCGGAAGCGACCGGCGCCGCGGCATGCTGCCTGCCCTGATGCCCTGTCGCTAAATAGGTTTCAAACGTCGCGATGCAGGTTACAAGCAAAAATAATCACAAGAAATTTGGAAATATTTGGGGATGTTTCCACCTGAAATATTGAACCGGAACAACGAAAAATTGGCCCGACGAAGCGGAAATATCGACCGCCTTTCATGCGGCAATCCGTAGAAAATGCCACCCCGGCCCGCCAGCTGGGGCGCGTAGCCTGCAAACCTTTCATGTCGCGATTGAAAAACCGGCATTCGAATGTTTTCAGCCGGATAAATGGCATGCGTTTTTTTGCCGATTTCTTTTCCCTAGAATCGATTTCGATTCAATATTTCATTTAAACGCATGCATTACGTTCACGCATCGGAAGCGCGGCGCGCCACGGCATCGGCCGCGCGTCGCGAAGGAGCGGCGCGATGACGGGCATCTCGCGCACCACCGACCTTGCCCCGCCGCAACACGGCCGCATCGTGCAGCTCGACGGGCTGCGCGCGATCGCCGTCGGCGCCGTGTTCCTCCAGCACGCGCTGAAGGCGCCGCTATGGATGGGCGTCGACCTGTTCTTCGTGCTGAGCGGCCTGCTGATCACCGGCATCCTGCTCGATCGCAAGGCACGCGGACAGTCGTACTTCAGCCATTTCTACGCACGCCGAGTGCGCCGGATCCTGCCGCCGTACGTGCTGCTGCTGATCGTGTCGACGCTGCTGTTCGGCGCGAGCTGGCTGCCGCACTGGCCGTGGTTCGCGTTCTTTTCGACCAACATCGGACTGTCGCTCGGCAGCATCGGTCACGACAGCCTGAACGTGCTGTGGTCGCTCGCCGTCGAGGAGCAGTTCTACATCTTCTGGCCGTTCGTCGTGCTGTGGTGTTCGGAGCGCGCGCTGCTGTGGATCGCCGCCGCGCTGATCGTCGCGGCGCCCGTGCTGCGCGCGATCGCGACGCCGTGGTTCGATTCGTTCTGGCCGATTTACTACCTGACGCCGTTCCGGATGGACCTGCTCGCCGCGGGTGCGCTGCTCGCGATCGTGCTGCGCCGCGACCGGCGCGCGCTGGAACCGTTCTATCCGCTCGCGATCGTCGGCGCGCTCGTGTCGCTCGCGATCCTCGGCTGGCTGCACCTGTCGTTCCCGCGTTTTCGCGCGGCGAACACGCCGCTGTCGAACGCCGCGCTCTACAGCATCTCGCTGCTGCTGTGCACGTCGATCGTCGTGATCGCGCTGCGCGGACGCGGCCTCGTGCAGCGCGTACTGACGAACCCGCTGCTCGTGTACGTCGGCACCGTCAGCTACACCGTCTACCTGATTCACCTGAGCGTGCTGTACGCGCTGTGGCCGTTGCACCTGAACCGCTTCGTCACGGCCGCGCTCGCCCTCGCCATCACGCTCGCGTACGCCACCGTGAGCTGGTACGGCTTCGAGCGGCGCCTGACGCGCGGCCCCGCACGCGCCACGGTGCCCGCCGCCGCGCGCACGACCGCCTGAATTTCTCAATCCATCGATTCGACCAGGACATTGCCATGAGCCAAACTCGCAAGAAGGCCATCATCACGGGGATCACCGGGCAGGACGGCGCCTACCTGACCAAGCTGCTGCTCGACAAGGGCTACGAAGTCACGGGCACCTACCGCCGCACCAGCTCGGTGAACTTCTGGCGCATCGCCGAGCTCGGCGTCGATACGCACCCGAACCTGTCGCTCGTCGAGCACGACCTGACGGATGCCGGCTCGAGCCTGCGGCTGCTCGAACGCACGCAGCCCGACGAGCTGTACAACCTGGCCGCGCAGAGCTTCGTCGGCGTGTCGTTCGATCAGCCGGCGACGACCGCCGAGGTCACCGGCATCGGCCCGCTGAACCTGCTCGAGGCGATCCGCGTGGTCAGCCCGAAGACGCGCTTCTACCAGGCATCGACGTCCGAGATGTTCGGCAAGGTGCAGGCCATTCCGCAAACGGAAACGACCGCGTTCTACCCGCGCAGCCCGTACGGTGTCGCGAAGCTGTACGCGCACTGGATGACCGTGAACTACCGCGAGTCCTACGACCTGTTTGGCTGCAGCGGCATCCTGTTCAACCACGAATCGCCGCTGCGCGGCCGCGAGTTCGTCACGCGCAAGATCACCGACACCGTCGCGAAGATCAAGCTCGGCAAGGCGACCAGACTCGAGCTCGGCAACCTCGACGCCAAGCGCGACTGGGGCTTCGCGCTCGAATACGTCGAAGGGATGTGGCAAATGCTGCAGGTCGACGAGCCCGACACCTACGTGCTCGCGACCAACCGCACCGAGACCGTCCGCGACTTCGTGCAGATGGCGTTCGCGGCGGCCGGCTACCAGATCGAATGGACCGGCAAGGGCGAACAGGAACGCGGCCTCGACGCGTCGAACGGCAACGTGCTCGTCGAAGTGAATCCGAAGTTCTACCGCCCTGCCGAAGTCGACCTGCTGATCGGCTGCGCGGACAAGGCCAGATCCAAGCTCGGCTGGGCGCCGAAAACGACGCTCGAGCAGCTTTGCCAGATGATGGTGGAAGCGGACCTGACGCGGAATCGTCACCATGACACGTACTGATGGCGGACGCTCGTCGCGCCGCGCATTCGTCACGGGCCTGACGGGCTTCACCGGCCGCTACATGGCGCAGCAGCTCGAGGCGGCCGGCTACGATGTGTGGGGCACCGTGGCGCCCGGCGCGGCGCGGCCGGACGATCCGGCGTTCGCGAACTGCACGCTGCTGCCGGTCGACCTGCTCGACGCGCACGCGATGCGCGCGGCGGCCTCCGACGCGCGACCCGATGCGGTCGTGCATCTGGCTGCGCGCGCGCACGTCGCGCAGGACGCGCCGTCGCAGACTTACGCGGTCAACATCGTCGGCACGCGCAACCTGCTGGCCGCGCTCGCGGGTCTCGATCGCCGTCCGTCGGCGGTGCTGCTCGCCAGCAGCGCAAACATCTATGGCAATTCGACGGCCGGCGTGCTCGACGAAACCGTCCCACCCGCCCCCGCGAACGACTACGCGGTCAGCAAGCTCGCGATGGAATATGCGGCGAAGCTGTGGGCCGACCGCCTGCCAATCGTGATCGCGCGGCCGTTCAACTACACCGGCGTCGGCCAGGACGAGGCGTATCTGCTGCCGAAACTCGTGTCGCACTATGCGCGCAACGCGCCGCGCATCTCGCTCGGCAATCTCGACGTGAGCCGCGATTTCTCCGACGTGCGCGACGTGACAACGGCCTATCTGAAGCTGCTCGAAACCGCGCCGGCCGGCGAGACGTTCAACGTCTGCTCGGAGCGCGCGTATTCGCTGAAGGAAGTACTGGCGATGCTGTCGCGGATCGCCGGCTACGTGATCGACGTGACGATCGATCCACGTTTCGTCCGGCACAACGAGGTGAAGCGCCTGAGCGGGTCGCGCGACAAGCTGCGGCGCGCGGTGGGCGAGCTTCCGGTGACGCCGCTCGACGACACGCTGCGCTGGATGATGGAAGCGATGCGTGACGTGCCTCGGCCCGCGCAGGCCGGGCACGCCGGCTGATTGCGTCAACGCGCGCGGCGCCGGCCAAACGACGACGGGCCGCTCGATCTGATCGAGCGGCCCGTCGTCATGTCGGCCCTGTGACCTGCCGCCGCGCTCAGCCCTCGAGACCGCGCGCGAGATCGTTGCGCAGGTCGCCCGCGTTTTCCAGGCCGACCGCGAGGCGGATCAGCCCTTCGGTGATCCCCGCGGCCGCACGCGCTTCCGGCGTGATGCGCGCATGCGTCGTCGTCGCCGGATGCGTGATCGTCGTGCGCGTGTCACCGAGGTTGCCGGTGATCGAGATCAGCTTCGTGCTGTCGATCACGCGCCACGCATTCGCGCGCTGCTGCTCCGGCGTGTCGCCCTTCAGCTCGAACGACACGATCGCGCCGCCCGCCTTCTGCTGGCGCTTCGCGAGTTCGTGCTGCGGATGCGATTCGAGCCCCGGATAAAATACGCGCGCGACGGCCGGATGCGAATCGAGCCAGCGCGCGATTTCCAGCGCGTTCGCCGACTGCTTCTCGACGCGCAGCGACAGCGTCTCCATCCCCTTCAGCAGCACCCACGCGTTGAACGCCGACAGCGTCGGCCCCGCGCTGCGCACGAACGGGAACACCTTGCCCATGATGAATTCCTTCGAGCCGACCAGCGCGCCGCCGAGCACGCGGCCCTGCCCGTCGAGGAACTTCGTCGCCGAGTGCATCACGACGTCCGCGCCGAGTTTCAGCGGCTGCTGCAGCACCGGGCTGCAGAAACAGTTGTCGACGACGAACAGCGCGTTCGCGGCCTTCGCGATCTTGCCGATCGCCTCGATATCGGCGAGTTCGGTCAACGGGTTCGACGGCGTTTCGAGGAAGAACATCTTCGTCTCGGGCCGCACGGCTTCCTGCCATGCGTTCAGGTCGGTCGGATCGACGAAGGTCGTCGTGATGCCGAACTTGCTGAAGATCTGCGAGAACATCCCGAGCGTCGAGCCGAACAGGCTGCGCGAGCTGACGAGGTGATCGCCCGCCTGCAGGGCGGACATCACGACCGACATGATCGCGGCCATGCCCGACGCCGTCGCAATGCAGGCCTCGCCGCCTTCGAGCGCGGCGAGACGATCCTGGAACATGGTGACGGTCGGGTTCGTGAAGCGCGAATAGGTGAAATAGTCTTCCGAATTCGCGAAGCGCTCGGCCGCCTCGGCCGCGCTCGTGAAGCAGAAGCTCGACGTGAGGAACAGCGCTTCCGAATGCTCGTTGAAGTTGCTGCGCAACGTGCCCGCGCGCACGGCGAGCGTGTCGAAGTTGAGGGAGTCGTCCATGTTCCGTTTTCCGTATTCGAGGGTCGCGCCGCAGGTCATGCATCGGGCGCGAACCCAGCCACAAAATCAGGCCAAAACAAAAAGCCCGCTATGCGTCGGCATCAGCGGGCTTCGGTGCGGTACGACAGCGATCGACTCGGGCCGACTGCCGCCGGCCTTCGCTTTAGCTGTTTTGGGAAGTCGCCCCGCGTCCGCAAGCTGAATCAAATCGACGCACGGCGACATCCTATCACGCTTCGTCGGAAGCGTGCGGCTGCATCACTCGACCGACAGTTGCAGGTTCATCTGCGAACGCGCGGCATCGCCGGCCGTGTCGCGATCAGCCTGCGACGCCGGTGCGAGACGCGCGCGCTCGATCGCATCGAGGTACTCGGGCGTCACGGCGCCGGTGATGTAGTTGCCGTCGAAGCACGACGCCTCGAATTGCTCGAGCTTCGGGTTGATGTCGCGCACCGCGCGGCGCAGGTCGTCGACGTCCTGGTAGATCAGGTGGTCGGCGCCGATGATCTTCGCGACTTCCTCGTCGGTGCGGCCGTGGGCAACCAGCTCGCCGCGCGTCGGCATGTCGATGCCGTACACGTTCGGGAACTTCACGGGCGGTGCCGCCGACGCGAAGATCACCGACTTCGCGCCCGCATCGCGCGCCATCTGCACGATCTCGTGCGAAGTCGTGCCGCGCACGATCGAGTCGTCGACGATCAGCACGTTCTTGTCCTTGAACTCGATGCTCATCGCATTGAGCTTCTGGCGCACCGACTTCTTGCGCACGGCCTGGCCCGGCATGATGAAGGTGCGGCCGACGTAGCGGTTCTTGAAGAAGCCTTCGCGATACTCGACGCCGAGCTTCGCGGCGACCTGCATCGCGGCCGGACGCGACGAATCGGGAATCGGCATCACGACGTCGATCGGCACGTTCGGCAGCTCGCGCTTGATCTTCTCGGCGAGGTAGTCGCCCATGCGCAGGCGCACGTTGTAGACGGGCACGCCGTCGAGGCACGAATCCGGACGCGCGAGATACACGTATTCGAACATGCACGGATTCAGCGTCGGGTGCTCCGCGCACTGCTGGCTGTGGAAGTTGCCGGCCTTGTCGATGAAGATCGCTTCGCCCGGCTGCACGTCGCGCACGAATTCGAACCCGATGCCTTCGACCGCCACCGACTCCGACGCGACCATCCACTCGGTGCCGTGTTCGGTCTCGAGCTTGCCGATGCAGAGCGGGCGGATGCCGAACGGATCGCGGAACGCGAGCAGGCCGTAGCCGGCGATCAGCGACACGATCGCGTACGAGCCCTGCAGGCGGCGATGCACGCCCGCGACCGCCTTGAACACCGCGGCCGGATCGAGCTCGAGGCCCGTCGTCGACAGTTGCAGCTCGTGCGCGAACACGTTGAGCAGCACTTCACTGTCGGAATTGGTGTTGATGTGCCGGCGGTCGATCCGGAACATCTCGTCCTTCAGCTGTTCCCAGTTCGTCAGGTTGCCGTTGTGCGCGAGGATGATCCCGAACGGCGCGTTCACGTAGAACGGCTGCGCCTCGGCTTCGCTCGACGCCGAGCCGGCCGTCGGATAACGGACCTGGCCGATGCCGAAGGTGCCGGGCAGGCTGCGCATGTTGCGCGTGCGGAACACGTCGCGCACCATGCCGTTCGCCTTGTACATGTGGAAATTGCTGCCGTCCGCCGTCGCGATGCCCGCTGCGTCCTGACCGCGATGCTGCAGCAGCAGCAGGCTGTCATAGATCAGCTGATTGACCGGGGATTGGGAGATAACGCCTACGATGCCGCACATGGCATGTCCTTCAGAATGACAAAATCGGTTCCGTCCTGCCCGGCCGCGTCGTCACACGCGTACGTACTGGGCCATGCCGTCGGGCAGGAGCTGCTTCAGCTCATGCACGCCCTGTTCGGCGAAAGGACGCAATAGCGCATTGCGCCAGAAATCCTGTTTGGGCAATTCGGTCAGCCCGGCCGCCGCGACCAGCAGCACCACCAGCACGCAGCCGCGGACGAGCCCGAACATCATGCCCAGCGAGCGATCGACTCCGCCGAGGCCCGTCGCCTGCGCGATCCGCGACAACAGCGCATTCGCGACACCCGCGACGAACACGACGCCGATCACGATCAGCGCGAACGCCAGCACCCACTGTGTCAGCGCACCGCCCGGCCAGTTCGCCGGGATATACGGCACGACCAGTCCGACATAGCGGGCCGCGATCACAATCGCCGCGATCCAGCCGATCAGCCCGAAAATCTCAGAGACGAAACCGCGCCATGCGCCACGCAGCGCGGACAACGCGATCACCGCCAATACAGCGTAGTCGAAAGCCGTCAGCATCGCACGTTACTGCGTGAGTCCGGCTTCGCGCACTTTCGCAATCGCGGCGGACGCCGCCGCGCGATCCGCGAACGGGCCGGCACGCAGCAGTGTAGCCGTGCTGCCGTCCGCCTGCTTGCGATGCTCGACATATGCGGGCACTCCCGCCGATTTCAACTTGGTGGCCCACGAACGGGCCGTCGTGTCGTCCTTGAACGAACCGAGCTGCACCGCGAAGCGCGCGCCGGCCGACGGTGCGTCGCCGCTGTCGGCCGTGGCGTCGGCGTTCGCGACCGTCGCGGGCGCCGGCTTCGGCGCGGGTGCGGCCGTCGCCGGCTTCGCAGCGGGCTTCGGCGGCGTCACACTCGCCGTGGTCGTCGGGGCCGGGGTATCGGGCTTCGCGGCCGGCTTGGCCGCATCCTTGGCCGCCGGCGCGGGCACGGCCGCCACGGCGACATCGGATGCCGGCGGTTCGTCATGCGCGACGCCCGCCTGCACGTCGGACGCGTCGTCGTCGCGCGGCGCGACCGCCTGATGCGCGGGGCGGTTCGGGATGTCGATCGCGATGTCGTCCGTCACCGGCTTCGGGTGCGAATCGAGCACCATCGGCAGCACGATCACCGCGGCGACGACGAGCGCGATCGCGCCGACGAGACGCCGGCGGGCGCGTTGCTTTTCTGGAAGGGTCGGATCGAGGAGCAGTGCGTCCGATTCCGGACGCTCGGTGCGGCGCGTGCGTCGCTCGACGCGTTCAGTGCGCTCCGTGCGCACGTTCCGGGAGGCCCCGGTACGACCGCCGCGCCGCGGGGGCGCGTCGTCGTCTTTCTTGCCGAACGAGAAAATTCCCATGAATGGCTGAGTCCGAAACTGCCCGTCAGTCAGTGTTGCTGCGATTTCCGGTAGGCCATCACACCTGCCACCGTATGGAAACTGCCGAAAACCACGATTCTATCATTCTCGGATGCTCTTTTTAGTGCATCGCGAAACGCTTCGGCGGGCGACGCGAACCGCGTCACGCTCGAATCGGGCCCCTCCTCCACGCCGACCTTGCGCAGCGCGGCTTCGAGCTGCTCCGCGCTCGCCGCGCGCGGCAGCGGCAGATCGGTCACGCACCAGTGGTCGACCTCGCCCTTCAGGTGCCGCAACACGCCGTCGATGTCCTTGTCGTGCATTGCACCGAACACCGCGTACGTGTACGGGAAGAAGCCCATGTTGCCGAGATTTTGCTCGAGCACGGCCGCCGCATGCGGGTTGTGCGCGACGTCGAGCACGATCGCCGGCTTGCCGGGCAGCACCTGGAAGCGGCCCGGCAGTTCGACGTTGGCGAGCCCGAGCCGGATGTCCTGCGCGGACACCGGCAGCACCGGGCGCAGCGCCTCGAGCGCAGCCAGCGCGGCCGATGCATTGATCAGCTGATTCGCACCGCGCAGCGCCGGATACGCGAGCGCCGGGTAGCGCTTCTCGCGACCGAGGTAGCTCCACTGCTGGCGCTCCGCGCCTGCCTGCGCCTCGTAGCGGAAATCGCGGCCGACGAGCCACAGGTCGGCGCCGATCGCTTCCGCGTGATCGATCAGCGTTTGCGGCGCGGCCGGATCGCCGCAGATCGCCGGCTTGCCGGCACGGAAGATCCCGGCCTTCTCGAAGGCGATCTTCTCGCGCGTGTCGCCGAGGTATTCGGTGTGATCGATGTCGATGCTCGTGACGATCGCGCAATCGGTATCGATGATGTTGACCGCATCGAGCCGGCCGCCGAGGCCGACTTCGAGGATCACCGCGTCGAGCCCGCGCGACGCGAACAGGTGCAGGATCGCGAGCGTCGTGAATTCGAAGTACGTGAGCGACACGGGCTCGGGCAGCGACGTGCGCGCCGCCTCGACGGCTTCGAAGTGCGGCAGCAGCTCGGCGTCGCTGACCTGCTGGCCGTTTACGCGCGCGCGCTCGCCGAATTCGAGCAGGTGCGGCGACGTATGGCAGCCGACCTTGTAACCCGCGCGCACGAGGATCGTCTCGAGGAACGCGCAGGTCGAGCCTTTGCCGTTCGTGCCGCCGACAGTGATGACGGGGCACGCGAATTCGAGCTGCAGCGCCGCCTTGACCTGCCCGATGCGGGTCAGGCCCATGTCGATGCCGACCGGGTGCGCGCGTTCGAGATGCGAAAGCCACGCGTCGAGAGTGGGAAAAGTGCTCATCGGTTCAAATCTGGATCGGGACCGCCACTACGCCAAAAAACGAAGCGCGCCGCCTGACGCTGAAGCCAGGCGACGCGCAGTGTTCACAACCTCGCGCCAATCAGGCCAGCGCGTCGGCCGGTTGCCGCTGCAGCAGCGCGAGCAGTTGCGCGATCTCGTCGCGCATCTTGCGGCGGTCGACGATCATGTCGATCGCGCCCGTCTTCAGCAGGAATTCCGCGCGCTGGAAGCCTTCCGGCAGTTTCTCGCGAACCGTCTGCTCGATCACGCGCGGGCCGGCGAAGCCGATCAGCGCCTTCGGCTCGGCGATCACGACGTCGCCGAGGAACGCGAAGCTCGCCGACACGCCGCCCATCGTCGGGTCGGTCAGCACCGAGATGAACGGCAGCTTGGCTTCCGCCAGCTTGGTCAGCATCGCGGTGGTCTTGGCCATCTGCATCAGCGACAGCAGGCTTTCCTGCATCCGTGCGCCGCCCGACGCCGTGAAGCAGATGAACGGCACTTGCTGCTCCAGCGCATTCTGCGCGCCGCGCGCGAAACGCTCGCCGACGACCGAGCCCATCGAGCCGCCCATGAACGAGAACTCGAAGCAGGCCGCGACGACGGGCAGCGTATGGATCGCGCCGCCCATCACCACCATCGCGTCGGTCTCGCCCGTTTCGTCCATCGCTTCCTTCAGACGATCGGGGTACTTGCGGCTGTCCTTGAACTTCAGCGAGTCGACCGGCACGATTTCCTGGCCGATTTCATAGCGGCCTTCCGGATCGAGCAGCCCGTCGAGACGCTCGCGCGCACCGATGCGCATGTGGTGATCGCACTTCGGGCACACGTGCAGGTTCGCGTCCACGTCGTTGCGGTACAGCACGGCCTCGCAGGACGGGCACTTGACCCACAGGCCTTCCGGAATGCCCTTGCGGCTTTTCGGGTCGGTCTGCTTGATCTTCGGCGGCAACAGTTTGTCGAGCCAGCTCATCGTATGGTTTCCTGTTCCGTGGCGGGGCGGGCCGATCGACCCGTTCCCGCTTCCTGTGTTGTGTTTATCGCGCCGTCTTGCCGGCGCCGTCCAGGGCGGCGCGCAGCTCGGCGATGAAAGTCTTCAGCGCGGCGACGGCGCCTTCCGGCGCGGCACTCTCGAGCAGCTGCACCAGTCGGCTGCCGATCACGACGGCGTCCGACACTTCGGCCACCGCGCGCGCCGTTTCGGCGTCGCGGATGCCGAAGCCGACGCCCACCGGAACCGGCACGCGCGACTTGATGGCCGGGATTTTACCCGCAATGCTCGAAACATCCAGATTTCCGGCGCCGGTCACGCCCTTGAGCGACACGTAGTACACGTAGCCGCTCGCGATCTTGCCCACGTCGGCGATGCGTTCGTCGGTCGACGTCGGCGCGAGCAGGAAGATCGGATCGATCTGCGCGGCGCGCATTTTCTCGGCGAACACGCCCGCTTCCTCGGGCGGATAGTCGACGACGAGCACGCCGTCGACGCCGGCCGCCTGCGCCTCGGTCGCGAACGTGTCGACGCCCATCCGCTCGATCGGGTTCGCATAACCCATCAGCACGACGGGGGTTTTCTGGTCGGTCTCGCGGAAGCGCTTCACGTCGGCGAGCACGCTCTTGAGCGTGACGCCGCGCGCGAGCGCACGCTCCGACGAGCGCTGGATCACCGGGCCGTCGGCCATCGGGTCCGAGAACGGCACGCCGAGCTCGATGACGTCGGCACCGCCTTCGGCGAGCGCGTGCATGAATTCGACGGTCTTCGCGGGATCGGGGTCGCCGGCCGTGATGAACGGGATCAGGCCCTTGCGGCCTTGTTCGGCGAGTGCGGCGAAGGTCTGCTGGATACGATTCATGGCAATTTTCCTTTGTCGACCGGAGTTAGCGCTTCAGCGCTTACTCCGGTCCCATGCAAAGCAGCGATCGGCACTGCGGCGGCGCGACTCACGCGCACGCCGGCGTGGCGAGCGCGTTCACGCGCTCGTGCGCGATCGCGCAATAACTTTCGTTGATCTCGTAGCCGACGAAGTCGCGCCCCTGCCGTGCGCAGGCCACCGCGGTCGTGCCGCTGCCCATGAACGGATCGAGCACGCGGCCGCCCGGCGGGCAGCTTGCGAGCACCATCCGCTCGATGATTTCCAGCGGCTTCTGGGTCGGATGATCGACGCGCTCCGCGTGCTGCCGGTGCAGGCGCGAGACCGACCAGACGTCCTTCGGGTTGTAGCCCATCTCCAGCCACTTGCTGCCTTCGAACAGCTTGCGCGAGCGGGCCTTCTTCGTGTCGGCGTCGTACGGGATGCGGACCGGATCGAGATCGAAGTAATACGCCTTGGAAACCGCGAAAAAGCCGATGTTGTCGTGCACCGACGTGAAACGGCGCGTCGTGCCGCCCATGCTCGGCACGCGCCGGTCCCAGATGATCTCGTTGACCATCGTGAGCTTCGTCTTCAGGAAGCTGAAGATTTCCGGCGCGTACTGCCACGTGCAGAAGATGTACATCGACCCGCTCGGCTTGAGCTTCGGGATCGCGAGTTCGAGCCACTCGCGCGTCCACGCGAGAAAATCGTCGCCCGAGCGCTTGTCCGAGTCGTTGCCATAGTCCTTGCCGAGCCCGTACGGCGGATCGGCGACGATCAGGTCGATCGACGCATCCGGCAGGCGCGCGGCTTCGGACATGAAATCGCGGTTGTGCAGCTCGATCCCGGACGGCAACGCGCGCGGCACGGCGACGGCGGACTGCACCGCCTCCGCTTCGCTCGCGGCGCCGCCGCCCGGTTGTTCGATCAGGTCACGCATCGGTCGGGGTCAGAGCGCGATGCCCGATCGCTCGGCGACCGTGTGCATGTCCTTGTCGCCGCGGCCCGACAGGTTGACGAGCAGGATCTTGTCCTTCGACAACGTCGGCGCGAGCTTCACGCCGTACGCGATCGCGTGGCTCGACTCGAGCGCGGGGATGATCCCCTCGATCCTGCAGCAGTCGTGGAATGCCTTCAGGGCTTCCTCGTCGGTGATGCCGACATACTGCGCGCGGCCGCTGTCCTTGAGCCATGCGTGCTCGGGACCGACGCCCGGATAGTCGAGCCCGGCCGACACCGAATGCGTCTCGATGATCTGGCCGTTGTCGTCCTGCAGCAGGTACGTGCGGTTGCCGTGCAGCACGCCGGGGCTGCCGGCGATCAGCGACGCCGCGTGACGGCCCGTGTCGAGGCCGTCGCCGGCGGCTTCGACGCCGATCAGCTGCACCGACGTGTCGTCGATGTACGGATAGAAGATGCCCATCGCGTTCGAGCCGCCGCCGACGCACGCAATCACCGCGTCCGGCTGCCGGCCGGCGAGTTCCGGCATCTGCACCTTGCACTCGTCGCCGATCACGCGCTGGAAGTCGCGCACCATCGCCGGATACGGGTGCGGGCCCGCGACCGTGCCGATGATGTAGAACGTGTTTTCGATGTTCGTGACCCAGTCGCGCATCGCTTCGTTCAGTGCGTCCTTCAACGTGCGCGAACCCGATTCGACCGGCACGACCGTCGCGCCGAGCAGCTTCATCCGGTAGACGTTCGCGGCCTGGCGGCGCACGTCCTCGGCGCCCATGTAGACGATGCACTCCATCCCGAAGCGCGCGCAGATCGTCGCCGTCGCGACGCCGTGCTGGCCGGCGCCCGTCTCGGCGATCACGCGCTTCTTGCCCATCCGCTTCGCGAGCAGCGCCTGGCCGATGACGTTGTTGATCTTGTGCGCGCCGGTGTGGTTCAGGTCCTCGCGCTTCAGGTAGATCTGCGCGCCGCCGAGCATCTCGCTCCAGCGCTGCGCGTGATAGATCGGCGACGGACGACCGACGAAATACTTCAGTTCCCGTTCGTACTCGGCGACGAAATCGGGGTCATGACGGAATTTTTCATACGCCGTGCGCAGTTCGTCCAGCGCGTGAATCAGCGTTTCGGCGACGAACACGCCGCCATACGGGCCGAAGTGGCCGTGATCATCAGGAAGGTTGTACATGGTGTCACTCTCGATCGGTCGGCGCGCCCCGCTGTCGGGGCCGCACCGGCTTGCATCACCCGGCGTCCGCTTCGCGCACCGCGCGTACGAACGCCGCCATCCGGGCGTGATCCTTCACGCCCTTCGCGCCGTCCGCTTCGATGCCGCTCGAGACATCGACCGCAAACGGACGCAACTGGCGGATCGCATCACCGACGTTTTGCGCGTTCAAGCCACCACTCAAAACGGCCCGATGCGCGAGCTCTGCGGGAATAAGTGACCAATCGAAGACCTTGCCGCTACCGCCGTAGTCCGGCACCAGGGTGTCGAACAGGAGGCCGCGCGCTTTCGAATAATGAAGAGCCGATTCTACCAAATCGGCCGGCTGCGTCGAGGGGCCGACGCGCACCGCGCGCAACCACGGCAGGCGTGCCGCGCGGCCGAGGGCGTCGCACTGCGCGGGCGTCTCGTCGCCGTGGAATTGCAGCATCGTGAGCGGCACGTCGCGCACGACCGCGTCGATCTCGGCTTCGGTCGCGTTCACGAACAGTCCGACCACCGACACGAACGGCGGCGCGAGGCGTGCAAGCTCGGCTGCCTGCGCGATCGACACCGCGCGCGGGCTCTTCGGATAGAACACGAGACCGATCGCGTCAGCGCCGAGCGCGGCGGCATGCAGCACGTCCTCGGGGCGCGACAAGCCGCACAGCTTGATGCGCGTACGCGGTGCAAGGCTGCCCGCGGCGGGAGTCGAAGAAGACACGGCGTGATTCGTCATGGTTGTGGGTCCAGGTCGGCCCAGACGCTGCTCCACGGCACGCTGCCGAGCTGCGCGGGCGGGACGGCGAATTCCGCCGGGTAGCCGACATGGGCGAGGTACAGCCCGTCGGCCATGAACGTGGGCGCGGCGAGATTGCGGTCGCGCCCGGCCAGCACGTCGGCGAGCCAGTCCGCCGGGTAGCGGCCGCGGCCGACCGCGACGAGGCAGCCCATCAGGTTGCGCACCATGTGATGAAGGAACGCGTTCGCGCGGAAGCGAAAATGAATGAAGTGCCCCGCACGCCGCACGTCGATCTGGTACAGGTGTTTGACCGGCGTTTTCGACTGGCATTCCGACGACCGGAACGACGAGAAGTCATGCTCGCCGATCAGGTGCGCGGCGGCGGCGCGCATTGCGTCGTCGTCGAGCGGCGTGTGGATCCAGCCCGCCCGGCCAGCCAGCATCGGCGAGCGCACGGGATGTACGTACAGCGCGTAGTAGTAGGTGCGTTCGAACGCCGAGAAACGCGCATGGAACGTGTCCGGCATCGGCTTTGCCCACTGCACGGAAACGGTCGGCGGCAGGAACGCGTTGGTGCCGCGCACCCACGAGAAATCCGCGCGGTCGAGGTCCGTGTCGAAATGCGCGACCTGCCCGAGCCCGTGCACGCCCGTATCGGTCCGTCCCGCGACCGTCGTATGCAGCGGCACGCACGCGAATTCGCCGAGCGCGCGCTCGAGCGCGTCCTGCACGGTCTTGCCGTGCGGCTGCGCCTGCCAGCCACAGAACGCGGCGCCGTCGTACTGAATCCCCAGCGCGATCCGCATCACGCCTCGTCCGCCAGTTTCGCGAGCAGCGCGCGCGCATCGTCGCGCGTCGCGGCGTCGTTCGCCTCGACGACTTCCTGCAGCAGCGTGCGCGCGCCGGACAGGTCGCCCAGCTCGACGTATTCGGATGCGAGATCCAGCTTGTTGCGCGCGATGCGCGCAAGCTCCTCCGGTGTCAGCGCGGGCAGCACGGCGCCCGGCGCGGACGGCAGGTCGAGATCGAAATCCAGTTTCAACGCACCGAACTGCGCGCCGCCGAGCGGCGGCAGCGACGAGGGCGCAGATGCGCCACCCGCGTGCGGCGCGGGCGTTGCCGCATCCGGATCCCAGTCGAACTCGTCGTCCTGGTCGGCCGGGTGTTCCGGCGCCGGATCGTTCGCGCCAACGGGCGGGTGCGATGCGGTTTGACCGTTAGTTGCGATTCGATCGCTCTCGACTTGCTCTTCCGGGGCGGCCGGCTCTTCCGCCGTGCGCGGCGGCAGCGGCATGTCGAGGCTGTTCAGCGCACTGATCGCGTTCTGCATCAGCGCCGCGTGCTGCGCGTCGTGCGTCGCCGGCGCGGCAGGTGCTTCGATCGGCTCACCGGCGGGTGTCTCCGCGACGGGCTGCGCGTCGTGCGGTGCCGCCTCTGCGGCGCCCGCCAACGCGCCCGGCACGGCCGGCGCTTCCTTTTGATCGTCTTGCGTCGTTGCCGCTTCCGGCGACGACGGCACGTCGAGATCGCGCGTTTCGGCCACCTCTGCCGCTACCGCAGCGGCCGAAACGAGATTCACATCGGCGGCTGCGTCGCGTGCGACCGGCGTCTCGGGAAGAATCGGCGGCACGGGTTCGACGGACGACGAGGCGCTGGTATCCGAAGCAGCCGCCCCGCCGGATTCCGGAGTGGGCGCATCGGCGCGCCGCGCTTTCCGGCGCTTGCGCCACGCAAACCCGGCCGCGAGAACGACCACGGCCGCGCCGGCCGCCGCGGCCGGGCGCCAGTCGATCTGTTCGGAACCACGCGCGGACGGCGTCGCCGCCACGGGCACGGCCGGCTGCACGGCTGCCGATGCCGGCTGCGCCGCACTGGCGGCCACGCCCGACGCCGCCTCGCTCGCGGCGGGCGACGACGCGACAGCAGATGCGCCGTCATTCGCAGCGGGACGCGGGGCAGCAGGCGCGGGTGCAACGTTGTTCGTCGCGGCCGGCTTGCCAATGCCGTGTTTCTGCAGCTCCATCAGCACGCGGTTCTTCAGCGCGAGCAGTTGCTGCAGGCTCGACGGCCGCGGCTGCGATGCGCCCGCGACGGGTGCCGCCGCGGTTGGTTCGTGCATGCCTTGAGCCTGGCCGCCCTGCGCGGGCGGGAGGGCGGCATCGCTCGCGGACGACGGGGTCGCGGACTGAATCGCGCCGCTCCACACGTGCGGCCCGCTTGCACCGGCCGCAGGCGCGGCCGGCTGAACCGGTTCGACCGTCGACGCGCCATGCGCGGCGGACGCAGCGGACGCGCCGGTCGAAGCCGACGCCCCTGCCGCGACCGCCGCCGCGACGCTTGCGCCGCTGACCGGTGCCGCGTGCGCAGCCGGTGCGGCCGGCGCCGTTTGCACGGCCGACCCCGCATGCGGCGCGGACGCACCATGCTGCGCAGCCGCCGCGACCGCACCCGACGCGGCGGCCACCACGGACGCGGCCGATGCACCGGAAGCACCGGCCGCCGCGAGCGCCGCGCCCGTCGCGTCGAGCGCCGGCACCGTCAGCGTCGCGCCGACTTTCAGGCGGCTCGGATCGCGCTTCATGAACGCCTGCGGGTTGGCGTCGAACAATGCGCGTCCGGCGCGCGCGAGCACGCCCGGATCGTGCGACTGCGTGGCCGCCTTCGCGAGATCGTTCAACGACTGGCCCGGCTGGACCGTCACGGTGAGCGGCGCGGGACCGCCTGCGCCGGAAGCCGGCAGTTCGACGGCGCCGGCCGCCCAGGCCGACGCGGCCGCGCCGAGTGCCAGGATCGCCAGCGCGCCACGCACGGCGCGCGACAGACGGGACTGACGCGGAAACAAGGAAATTCGGGACATCGTAGACTCAATCGCCGCGCGCGGGCGCGGCTCGGATTCGCGTAGGGAAGCGTCAATAAAATCGCCGCAGAAATGCAAAAGCGTCGCGCAGAACGCGACGCTTTTGGCGACTCCGCGCGTCGTAACCGCATAGTTTACTTCACGCGATCGGGTTCCGGCCGAATTCGTCGCCGGCGGATGCGGCCGTCCATGCCGGCGCATCGGCGCGACCGCTACCCGCACCGCGCCGCCGGTGCGCGAATCGCGCGACCGCCACGCCGATCCTCACCATCAATCGCGCACGGCAGTTTTATCAAAAATGGCTCATCAATCGATGAAAATTGTGGCAACCGCATCGCTCCCGACATGAATTCATGTCCGTATGGATCGCGTCGCGTCCCGTTCACAAGCGTCTCGGGGTTTTCGCGCGTCTGTCGCGGCGCCAACCAATAAAAAAACGCCTGCCGCCCCGCGAAGGGCTGGCAGGCGTTTCGCGTCGCGCGCCGACGGGGCCACCCGCGGCGCAGCACGACCCTCCCTTACTTGTCGAGCAGGATGCGCAGCATGCGGCGCAGCGGCTCGGCCGCGCCCCACAGCAGCTGGTCGCCGACCGTGAACGCCGACAGGTATTCGCCGCCCATCGCGAGCTTGCGCAGGCGACCGACCGGCACCGTCAGCGTGCCGGTGATCTTCGCCGGCGACAGGTCGCGCATCGACGCTTCGCGCTCGTTCGGCACGACCTTCACCCAGTCGTTCGCCGACGCGAGGATGCCGTTGATTTCGTCCAGCGGGGCGTCCTTCTTCAGCTTGATCGTCAGCGCCTGCGAGTGGCAGCGCATCGCGCCGATCCGCACGCACAGCCCGTCGACCGGGATCGAACCCGGCTCGCCCATGGCCGGCTTGCCGAGGATCTTGTTGGTTTCCGCGCCGCCCTTCCACTCTTCCTTCGACATCCCGTTGCCGAGATCCTTGTCGATCCACGGAATCAGCGAACCCGCGAGCGGCACGCCGAACTGGCTCGTCGGCATTGCATCGCTGTTCATCGTCGCGAGCACGCGGCGGTCGATGTCGAGAATCGCGGAAGCCGGATCGGCGAGCTGTTCCTGCACCGAACCGTGCAGCGCGCCCATCTGCGACAGCAGTTCACGCATGTTCTGCGCGCCCGCGCCCGATGCGGCCTGGTAGGTCATCGCCGTCATCCAGTCGACGAGGTTCTCGCGGAACAGGCCGCCGAGCGCCATCAGCATCAGGCTGACCGTACAGTTGCCGCCGACGAAGTTCTTCGTGCCCTTGACGAGCGCGTCCTTGATCACGTCGAGGTTGACCGGATCGAGGATGATGACCGCGTCGTCCTGCATCCGCAGCGACGACGCCGCGTCGATCCAGTAGCCGTTCCAGCCGGCCGCGCGCAGCTTCGGGAACACGTCGTTCGTGTAGTCGCCGCCCTGGCACGTGATGATCACGTCGCACTTCTTCAGCTCGTCGACGTTGGTCGCGTCCTTGAGCGTAGTCTCGTTTTTCGCGAACGACGGCGCCTTGCCGCCCGTATTGCTGGTGCTGAAAAACACCGGCTCGATCAGGTCGAAATCGCCTTCTTCCTGCATGCGCTGCATCAGCACGCTGCCGACCATGCCGCGCCAACCTACGAGACCTACGTTCATGACTAACCCTTTGAATGGAGCTTCCCCGCCATTTCCGCCCCCGGCGTGACCGCGCGGGGAAACAGGCGGGCACGACGGACGATCAGCGTTTAATGATCGTTTTCGTGGTAATGGTTTTCGTGATGACGATGGCGCGCGTACCCGCACGGGCAATGTTGCCGTGGAGTTTCAGGACCGGGGAGATCAGGGAAATCAGCGCCATCGTTCGAGTCTACACAAAGCCGGTTGGCCGCACAACGGCCAACCACGCGCGAACCGGCCGATTTCGCGGCCCGTTCGCGCCCTTTCCACAATTCACTGCATTACTGCATTGCCGTGCGCGTTACAGCGCGGCGACCACCGCGTCGCCCATCGCCGCCGTGCCGACCTGCTTGCAACCCGGCGTCGCGATGTCGCCCGTGCGATAGCCTTGTTCGAGCACCGTTTTCACCGCGCGCTCGATGCGATCTGCCTGCTCCGCGCGATTCAGCGAGTAGCGCAGCAGCATCGCGGCCGACAGGATCGTCGCCAGCGGGTTCGCGATGCCCTTGCCCGCGATGTCCGGCGCCGAACCGTGCGACGGCTCGTACAGGCCCTTGTTGTTCTTGTCGAGCGACGCCGACGGCAACATGCCGATCGAACCCGTCAGCATCGACGCTTCATCCGACAGGATGTCGCCGAACATGTTGCCGGTCACGATCACGTCGAACTGCTTCGGCGCCTTCGCGAGCTGCATCGCCGCGTTGTCGACGTACATGTGCGACAGCTCGACGTCAGCGTATTCCTTCGACACGTCGATCATGATGTCGCGCCAGAACTGCGACGTTTCGAGCACGTTCGACTTGTCGACCGACAGCAGCTTCTTCGCGCGCTTTCGCGCGGCCTGGAACGCGACGTGCGCGATGCGGCGCACTTCCGGTTCCGAATAGCGCATCGTGTCGAAGCCTTCGCGCTCGCCGGCGAACGGGCCGTCGGGAGCAGCGCGCACGCCGCGCGGCTGGCCGAAATAGATGTCGCCGTTGAGTTCGCGCACGATCAGGATGTCGAGGCCCGCGACCAGCTCCGGCTTCAGCGGCGACGCGTCGACGAGTTGCGGATAGCAGATCGCCGGACGGAAGTTCGCGAACAGCTCGAGATGCTTGCGCAGCCCGAGGATCGCCTGCTCGGGGCGCAACGCGCGCTCGAGCGAGTCGTATTTCCAGTCGCCGACCGCGCCGAACAGGATCGCGTCGGCTTCCTTCGCGAGTTTCAGCGTCGCGTCCGGCAGCGGATGGCCGCTCGCCTCGTAGCCCGCGCCGCCGACCGGCGCCTGTTCGAGTTCGAACTTCTCGTCGAGGGCGTTCAGCACCTTGACCGCTTCGTTGACGATTTCCGGACCGATGCCGTCGCCGGGCAGCACTGCAATCTTCATGCGTTATTCCTGACTGGGTAGGTATGGGTGGCAGGTCGGCAAGCGCGTCATGCGCGCCCGCCCGGAGGCAATCTCAGCCGACCAGCTTGTTGTTGAGCCACGGCTGCTTCGCGAGCCGCTCAGCTTCGAACTGACGGATCTTGTCCGCGTGACGCAGCGTCAGGCCGATGTCGTCGAAACCGTTCAGCAGGCAGTACTTGCGGAACGCGGTGATGTCGAACGCATACTCGCGGCCGTCGCCCGTGCGCACGGCCTGCGCGTCGAGGTCGATCGTCAGCTGATAGCCGTTGAACGCGTACGTCTCGTTGAACAGGTGATCGACCTGCTGCTCGGTCAGCACGATCGGCAGCAGCCCGTTCTTGTAGCAGTTGTTGAAGAAGATGTCGGCGAAGCTCGGCGCGATGATCGCGCGGAAGCCGTACTGCTGCAGCGCCCACGGCGCGTGCTCGCGCGAGCTGCCGCAGCCGAAGTTCTTGCGTGCGAGCAGCACCGATGCGCCCTGGTAGCGCGGCTGGTTCAGCACGAAATCCGGGTTCAGCGGGCGCTTCGAGTTGTCCTGGCCCGGCTCGCCGTGATCGAGGTAACGCCATTCGTCGAACGCGTTCGGACCGAAGCCCGTGCGCTTGATCGACTTCAGGAACTGCTTCGGGATGATCGCGTCGGTGTCGACGTTCTCGCGATCGAGCGGCGCCACGACGCCGGTATGCACATTGAATTTTTCCATGATCCGTCTATCCGGTTGAGGGGCCGGCATTCAGCCGGCGCACATCGACAAATTCTCGGCGGATGTCACTCCGCGGCGCGCTGCAGCGCGTTGCCGGCGGCATTGACGTCCTGGCCGAAGCCTCGGACGGTATTGCAGCCCGCAAGGCCGAAGCCCAGCCCCGCGAGCGCCAGCGCGGCAACCAGCCGCGCGATGAGCTTCGATGCCGTCACGCGTTACCCCAGCTTGCGAATGTCGACGAAATGGCCTTCGATCGCCGCCGCCGCCGCCATCGCGGGGCTCACCAGGTGCGTGCGGCCGCCCGCGCCCTGCCGGCCTTCGAAATTGCGGTTCGACGTCGATGCGCAGCGCTCGCCCGGATCGAGCCGGTCGGCGTTCATCGCGAGGCACATCGAGCAGCCCGGCTCGCGCCATTCGAAGCCCGCATCCGTGAACACCTTGTCGAGGCCTTCGCGCTCGGCCTGCGCCTTCACGAGGCCCGAGCCCGGCACGACCATCGCGAGGCGCACGTTCGATGCGATGCGGCGATTCAGCTTCTTCACGACGTACGCGGCCGCGCGGATGTCCTCGATGCGCGCGTTCGTGCACGAACCGATGAAGATCTTGTCGACCTTGATCGACTCGATGGGCGTGTTCGGCTCGAGCGCCATGTAAGCCAGCGCGCGTTCCATCGCGTCGCGCTTGACCGGATCCTTCTCGCGCTCGGGATCGGGCACGCGACCGTCGATCGACGTGACCATTTCCGGCGACGTGCCCCACGTGACCTGCGGGACGATCTCGGCCGCGTTCAGCTCGACGACGCGGTCGAACTGCGCGCCTTCATCGGACTTGAATTCGCGCCAGTACTCGACGGCCTGATCCCATTCCGCGCCGGTCGGCACGAACGGACGGCCCTTCAGGTAGTCGATCGTCGTGTCGTCGACGGCGACCATGCCCGCGCGCGCGCCGGCTTCGATCGCCATGTTGCAGACGGTCATCCGGCCTTCCATCGTCAGCGCACGGATCGTCGAGCCGCCGAATTCGATCGCGTAGCCCGTGCCGCCGGCCGTGCCGATCTTGCCGATGATCGCGAGCACGATGTCCTTCGCGGTACACCCGCGCGGCAGCGCACCCTCGACCTTCACGAGCATGTTCTTGCTCTTTTTCTGCAGCAAGGTTTGCGTCGCGAGCACGTGCTCGACTTCCGACGTGCCGATGCCGTGCGCGAGCGCGCCGAATGCGCCGTGCGTCGACGTGTGCGAATCGCCGCAGACGATCGTCATGCCCGGCAGCGTCGCGCCCTGCTCCGGCCCGATGATGTGCACGATGCCCTGGCGCACGTCGTTCATCTTGAACTGCGTGATGCCGAACGCGTCGCAGTTCGCGTCGAGCGTGTCGACCTGCAGCTTCGAGACCGGATCGGCAATGCCGTGGCTGCGATCCGTGGTCGGGACGTTGTGATCCGACACGGCCAGGTTCGCGCTGATGCGCCACACCGGGCGGTGCGCGACGTTCAGCCCTTCGAACGCCTGCGGGCTCGTGACTTCGTGCAGCAGCTGACGGTCGATGTAGAGCAATGCCGTGCCGTCGTCCTCGGTGTGGACGACGTGGGTATTCCACAGTTTGTCGTAGAGAGTCTGTGCCATGGGTATGCGGGGTCGTTGTGACTACAAGCCTTGCGGATGCGGTCGATTATGCCACGCAGAACGCGCCACGGCGCAGGCCAGACGCGAAAAAACCCATTAAAAACAGTGGTTTGGCTGGTAGTGCCAATACCTGTATCGGCATTACCAGCCAAATGGCGGCATCGGACGCCGCGACGCCCCGCGCTCGCGATGTTCGCTTCGAGGCGGGTTCCGGCATACGATGGGACGACGTGCATCGGCACGTCCCAACGGTCCGGACCCGGAGCCCACGACGATGAAGCTCGGCATCACCCCATCGCTTGCCCGCCTGGACGACGAAGGCACGCTGTTCACGACGCTGTTTCGCCACGGCACGCTCGACATCGAGCTGTACCGTCCGCGCGGCGAGGTCTACGTGATCGCCACCGGCACGTCCCGCTTCGTCGTCGACGGCCGCGAATGCGGCGTCGCGACGGGCGACGTGTTGTTCGTCCCCGCCTTCGCGTCGCACCGTTTCGTCGGCTTCTCCGACGATTTCGCGACCTGGGTGTTCTTCTACGGCCCCGAAGGCGGCGAACGCAGCGAACGCGACGAGCGCGGCGCGTGACGCACGGCAAGCACCGCGCTACCCGCACGATCTCCTAGACTGTCTATTCGCAACGGGCGGCGCGGCCGCCCTCCCCGCCATCACGATGCGCGCATCGCCCGGCGCATCGACCGGACAGGAGCACGGCATGCGATACGAGCTTTATTACTGGCCCGAGATCCAGGGCCGCGGCGAATACGTGCGGCTCGCGCTCGAGGCGGCCGAGGCCGACTATGTCGACGTGGCACGCGAATCGGGGCGCGGCATGGGCGTATCGGCATTGATGCGGCTGATGGACAGCACGAAGACCGAATGCGTGCCGTTCGCGCCGCCGTTCCTGAAGGCCGGTGATGTGCTCGTCGGACAGACCGCGAACATCCTGCTGTTTGTCGGCGCGCGGCTCGGGCTCGCGCCCGACGACGAAGCCGGACGGCTGTGGGTGCATCAACTCCAGCTGACCGTCGCCGATTTCGTCACCGAGATCCACGACACGCATCACCCGATCGGCAGCGGCCTGTACTACGAGGACCAGAAAGCCGAGGCCGCCGAGCGCGCGGCCGATTTCCTCGCGCACCGCCTGCCGAAGTTCCTCGGCTACTTCGATCGCGTGCTCGAGCAGAATCCGCACAAAGGCGGCTATATCGCCGGCGGCGCGCTCAGTTATGCAGACCTGTCGATCTTCCAGCTGATCGAAGGGCTGCGCTACGCGTTCCCGAACGCGATGAAGCGCGCGGAGCGCAAGGTCGCGGGGCTCGTCGGCCTGCACGACCGCGTCGCACGGCATCCGCCCGTCGCGCGCTACCTGGCGTCGGCGCGCCGCATCCCGTTCAACGACATGGGGATCTTCCGGCACTATCCGGAGCTGGACCAATAGCGCCGGACGCCAAGTCAGTCGCCGTAGCGATAGCGGCTGCGCATCGCGTCGAGCGGATTGCCGTCGGCGAGCGTCCCGCCGAGACTGCGGATCACCGCGCTCGCCGCGTTGATCGCGGTCTGCACCGCGCCCTCGATCCAGCCGCCCGTGAACGAGCAGCAGCAGCCGGCCAGGTAGATGCCACGGTCCGACGACGGATCGGCGGCCGTCTGGAACTGATAGAACAGCGCCTGCGAGTGAATGTCCTCGCCCGGATAGTTCAACTTGAATGCCCCGAGCGCATAGCGGTCCGACAACCAGTCGTGGCTCGTGACGTTGCGCGCGTAATCGTCGTCGAGCGGACGCAGGTGCGCGGCGAACGCCGGTGAAACGATGCCGATCTCGGCCACGAGACGCTTGAACCGCTCGACCTTGTCGGTGAGCGACAGGATCTTGTGCGAATCGTCCTCCCACGTGTAGCTGATCAGCACGACGCCGTGTGCGTCGGGATCGTCCGGCGCGTAATCGAGACAGTAGATGCCGCGCGCCAGTGTGTCCGTCTGAATGTTGTGCGGCAGCCCGTGCTTGAGCCAGAACTTGTCGCGGGTCAGCACGAACAGCTTCGACGAGCTGACCATGTGCGTCTCGTTGATCGCGCGCACGACGTTCGGTGCGAACAGGTTCGCGATGCCGGTGATGCCCATGCCGACCTGCATCGCGCGCGTCGTGGTCGCGACGATCACGCGGTCGAATATGTGCGTCGCGCCGTTGTCGAGCGTGAGCGCAAAGGTGTCGTCCGGCTGCTTCGCCACGTGCCGCACGGCCGCATGGACGATGCAATCGCGCACCCGCACGCCGTCCCCGCCATCGTCGAGCAGCCCCTGCGCGAGCGCGTAGATGCCGGCCGGGATCAGCCGCTGGTCGACTTCGAGCTCGTTGACCACGATCCGCAGGATTTCGAGGAACGATGCGCGATAGACCGGCTGGAAGCCGCCCGAGCCGATGCCGAGCGTGCCGAACAGGCGCAGGTCCTCGCCCTTGCGCCAGCGCACTCCGCCTGGCGGCGTCGCGCCCGTGAAGATCTTGACGATCGCCGAGTAGAACGACTCGTCGCCGAATCGGTCGATGTACTGCTGCCAGCCGTGCCGCGCGTCGTCGTAGCGATGCGCACGCAGCTGCGCTGTTAAGTCGGCCGGGGCGGGCAACTGCGTGCCGTCGTCGAGCCGCACGCCGTCGCGAATGAACGCGCGCCAGCCGCGGTCGACGCGATCGAACAGCGCGGGAGGCGCATCGCCCGCGGGCCAGCGGTACGCATGGCCCTGGTAGTGGATCTCGGTGTCGACGATGCCCGGATCGGGAAACGCGGATGCACTGTCGATGCCGAATCGCTCGAGATAGTGGTAGAGCGCGGCCTGGGACGGCGGGAAGCGCATCGCGCCCATTTCGGCGAGCAGGTGCGGATGGTCCGGATTGATCGACTGCGACAGCAGGCGCCCGCCCACGCGCGCGCGGTTCGCCTCGAACACGACGACCTGCCGTGCACCCGCGCGCAGCAGCTCGCAGGCGGCGACGAGACCGCCGACGCCCGCGCCGACGATCGCGATCCGCGCGTCGCGCGCGCACTGCGCCGGCAGCGTGCCGAGGTGCCCGCCGGTGCGGGACAGGAAGGCGCCGTAGTCGTACAGCGTGTCGATGTACGGCAACGTGTGCGTCGGGAATTCAGGAGCATTCATGTGGTCGGGAACGAAAAGGACGTGCTGGCCGCACGCGGTCAGACAGGCAGGTGAATGCTGCCGTGCGGCGCGTCGGCATTGACGAGATCGACACGCTTCACGCGAATGCGCAATGTGTCGTCGCATACCGCGAGTTCGTGCGTGTACCAGCCGGCGAACAGCGTCTGCTCGTCGCGTCGCGTTTCGACGTAGTGAAACGGCGTGCGCAGCACATAGGCGCCGCGTTCGTGGTCGGCCTGATCGACGTGCGGCTGCTGGAGCAGATGATGACCGCGACTCGCCGGCTGCTGCGAGAACGTCCGGCGCCCGGCCAGCCGCTCGATGCGGATGCGCAGCAGCAGCCGGTCCTCGTCCATCAGCGCGCCGTGCAGCCCGGTGTCGGGCTGATCCGGCGACAGCGGCATCCAGTAACGCGCGTCGTCCGCGTAGAGCGCGAGCCATTCCTCGTAGCGCCGGTCGTCGAGCAGGCGCGCCTCGCGATAGACGAACGCGACGAGCTCATCGTGCGGAAATGCGCGCATCTGCTGCCTCCTGCGTCGATACGGGCGCGATGTACTGCAGCCATGCCCGGAACTGGTTGCGGATCTGCTGCTCGCTGGTGCCGTTCGTTTCCGACGTCGGCTGCGCGAATTCCTGGGGATCGAACAGCCGCCCGACATGCACCCAGTCGCGCGCCTGCGTGGCGAGGCCGCGCTGTGCGCGTTCGTACATTTCGAGATCGTCGTGCGCGACGATCGACGTCGGCGCGTTGATGAGGCGGTTGTAGGCGAGCGTGCGCTCGAACAGCGAATCGGGCGCGCCGACGAGACGAAACGACCACGACTCCACCAGCGTGCGGTCGACCGCCAGCGGCTTGAATACCCGCAGGATCTGGATCGGCCCTTTCACCATCGCATTCGGAAACAGCACCGTGTTGTGACGCACCTCGCCCAGAATCCGCGCGGCACGCGCTTCACCGTAGGCCGCGATCATCTTCTCGTGATAGCCGGGAATCGGCGTGTAGCGCGCGTGAATCGAATCGGCGGTGCCGGTGTGACCATGTCCGTTGGGCCACACGCGCAACCCCATCTGCTCGAAGAACGCGTGCGGCTGGATGAACGGCTCCAGCAACTCGACCGCCATCGGCTTCGCCTGCTGCGTGCCGTCACGCTCCCACACGCGCACGGCCGTGCCGGCCGACGACTCGTGCGCGACCATCGGATGACAGGTGTCGGTCTGATTCTCGACCAGCATCTTCCAGTTGCATCCGTGCACGTAGCGGAACACGCCGCCCGCGACTTCGACGCGCCCTTCCGGCGAACGATCGACGAGGTTGTCGAGCGACGACAGCGCATTGCCGAAGTACGTATCGAAATCGACACCGGACTGGCTGAGGCGGCAGAACACGAAACCGCGATGCTCATGGCTCGCGCCGACCGCCTGCATGCCCTTGCTCGCCTCGCACGATTCGAAGCCCGTGTTTTCGTAGCCGCGCCGCAGCGGAATCGCGTAGAGGCTGCCGTCGGTCCGGTACGACCAGGCGTGGTACGGGCAGCGGAAGAATGTGCCCGTGTTGCCGGAGGCATCCGTTACCAGCTGCGTGCCCTTGTGCGAACAGCGGTTGTGCAGCACCCGCACCGAACCGTCGACGTGGCGCACCATCACGACCGGCTCGGCGCCGATCGTCGTCGTCACGTAGTCGCCCGTGGCCGGAATCTGGCTGACGTGGCCGACATAGACCCAGGTGTTCCAGAACAGATGGCGCATCTCCAGCTCGAAGATGCGCGGCGACAGATAAAGGTCCTTGTGCACCTCGGTTTCGCGCACGAGCGAGGCCACCGCATCGGTGAACGATGGTGCCGTCATGCGCGCCCCCGATTGCGGACGCGATGCGGCCGCGCGTCCTCGCGACGCGCAATGTCGATTGCTTTTATTGTCATCTCTCAGGTTTCTGGTTGGTATGCCGCTCGGAGGAGCGTGCGCCTGCCGCCGCGCGGCGGGCGGCAGGCGTTGCGGGTAACGGTCAGCCCGTCACCGGCGTCTCATGCAGGCGCAGCCAGCCGATGCGGCCATCCGTGTCGCGCTCGAACACGACGGTCGAACGGCGCACGGTTCGCCGCCCTGCCGCGTCGGTCTGCGTCTCGCGATAGGCGATCGTCGCGCCACCCTGCCACGCGCTCACTTCGTGCAGTTCGTCGATCGCGATCCGCAGGCCGGGCCGCGCGCCGAAGCCGCGCGAGAACAGGATGTCGATATCCGCGTAGTCGAGCGCATGCCCGTGCAGCGAGATCATCGAGAAGTCCCGCGAAAAGCGCGCGAGCAGCGGCGCGAGCCCGTCGCGCGCCGCGCTGCCGGACAACCATTGCTCGATGTCGACGTGTGCGTCGACCACTTCCTGGAAAAACGGGTTTGACGAATTCATCTCGACACTCACGAACGTTGAGAAGCCGCACGCCCGGCGGGCGCACGGTGCGCGGCGAGGCGCGCGACGAATGGCAGCGGCAGCAGCGTCGCCAGCGTGGCCAGGCCGAAACACTGCTGGTACGGCAGCGGCCCGTCGTCCCCGTGCATCGACAGCAGGAAGTTCAACGCGCTGCCGAGCACCGCGACGCCGAGGCAGAAGCTCAGTTGCCGGTTGATGTTCCACAACGCGCTCGCGTCGCCCATTCGCGCGGCGGGGACGTCCAGAAACGCCGCGCTTTGCGACGTGCTCGTGCACATGCTGGCGCCGAGCCCCATCGCGACGAACGCGAGCACGCGCCCGGCCTCGAAACCGGCAAGCGGGGTCGCGAGCAACGCGATCCCGATCGCGTCGATCGCGATCCCGCACATGAACAGCGGCTTCGGCCCCCACTTCGGGAAACAGCGGCGCGTCGTCGCGATCGCGACGAACGACGCGATCGCCCACGGCACCATCAGCGCGCCCGTGTGTGTCGCGCTGAGCCCGAGTGCGTTCTGCAGATACAGCGCAGCGACGAGGTTCACGCCGGTGAACACGCCCGGCACGCACAGGTAGACGATCAGCCCGATCCGCAGCAGCGGCTGCGCGACCAGGCGCAGGTCGAGCAGCGGCGCAGCCGCCCGGCGCGCGTGCGCGGCATACGCACCGCCGGCGACGAGCGCGATCGCGAGCGGAACGAACGCGTCGCGACCCGCGCCCGGCTGTCCCGCGAACGTCAGGCCGAGCAGCAGCGCAACGAGTGCCGCGGCGCTCAGCCCGAGGCCGCGCACGTCGAGCGCCGGCGGGCTGCCATCCGGTTCGTCGGCCGGCAGCCACGCGAACGCGAGCATGCTCGTGACCGCGGCGAGCGGCAGCATGCCGAAGAAGATCGCCCGCCACGACACGCGATCCACGACCACGCCGCCCAGCGCCGGCGACAGCGCCGGCACGAGCAGCGCGACCATCATCACGATCGACGTCAGGTGCGCCCGCGCATCGGGCGGATACGCGCGATAGGCCATCGTCTGCCCGACCGGGATCAGCAATCCGCCGCCGAGCCCCTGGATCAGCCGCCATGCCAGCAGTGCGCCGATCGACGCCGACAGGCCGACGCCGAGGCTACCCAGCGCGAACAGCAGCAGCGACGCGATCAGCAGCCGGCGCTCGCCGAAGCGTCGCGCGAGCCACGTGCCGAGCGGGATCACGACCGTCAGCCCGAGCACGTATGTGTTGCCGATCCACGCCAGTTGCGCGATCGACGCGTGCAGCTCGCGCTGGATCGTCGGATAGGCGGCGTTGATGACGAACATGTTGGCGAGATCGATCGCGAACCCGAGCAGGTAGACGGCGGCGATTTTCGAGCGATCGGTCATGGCGGCGGAAAACGAACGAAACGCCGCAGTGTAAGGTTCGCCACGCACGTCGATAAGCCCGGCCGGACGGCAAGACTGGTCGAAAAATTTTGACAATCAGGGCACCATGTCGGTTTTCCGTCTCGTATCCGACACGCCATGGTGAGTCTCGATCGTTTCGCCGTCTTCCGCGCCGTCGTGGAAGCAGGGTCGTTTACGGCCGCCGCTGCCCAGCTGAACCAGGCCCGGGCCGCGGTGAGCTTCAACATCAAGCAACTGGAAGCCGAGCTCGGCGTCACCCTGCTCACGCGCACCACGCGGCGCGTCGAGCTGACCGACGCGGGCGAGCGCTTCCACGCGCGCTGCCTGCGCGTGCTGGAGGAAGCCGAAAACGCGATCGAGGATGCGCGCAGCGAGCATGGCGGGATGCACGGCGTGCTGCGGGTGACGTCGACCGTCGAGTACGGGACGATGGTCGTCGCCCCCGCGCTGCACACGTTCATGCAGCGGCATCCCGCGCTGCGCGTGCGGCTCGAAACGCATGCGTCGCAGGTCGACCTGGTGCGCGAGCGCGTCGACGTGGCGATCCGGCTCGGCCGCCTCGAACAGTTCCAGGATCTGCCGTACCGCGGCGCGTGCCTCGCGACGTACGAAGTGCGACCCGTTATTGCGCCGTCACTGCTCGCCGCGGCCGGCCTGTCGCACATCGAGTCGCCGGACACGCTCGCCCGGCTGCCGCAGCTCGGCCATACCCGGCTCGAGCGCATCGCCACGTGGCCGCTCGCCGATCGCGACGGCAACCCGCACGCATTCCGGCCCGGCGCCAAGCCGCGCGTCGTGGTCGACAACGCGTCGGTCCTGCGCGTGCTCGCGCGGCAGGGCAGCGGTGTCGCACTGCTGCCCGAATGGCTCGTGCGCGACGATCTCGCGAGCGGCGCGCTGGTCGATGCGCTCCCCGGCTACCGGTTTCCGCCGCAGGCGGTCTATGCGCTGTACCCGTCGACCCCGCACGTGCCGCAGAAAGTGCGTGCATGGGTCGACTTCATGAAGGCATATCTCGCCTGAACGCGGCAGGAGCGCCGCGACTCACGCACGCGCCGCATCGTCCCGCAGCAGCGCGTCGATCCGCCGGGCGATCGCGAGCAGACGGCGATCACCGCCCCATGGCCCTTCCAGCATCAGCCCGACCGGCAGCGCCGTTTGCGCGGAACGTCCGGCCGGGATCGAGACGGACGGCACGCCGGCGAGCGTCGCCGGCGAAGTCTGGCGTACGACGCGCGCGAATAGCGCCGCATCCTGCGCAGCGGTCATCGCGGCCGTGTCGTCGAGCGACGGCGGCTCGCCCGGCACCGTGGGCATCGCGATGCAGTCGACCGGCGTACCGAACGCGTCGTCGTACCAGCGCACGAGACGCTGACGGCACGCGATCGCGTCCGCATACGTCTGGGCATCGACCGGCGCGGACACGAACGACCGGAAGATCGCGCGCACGTCGTCGCTCGCGATCCGCTCGACGAACGTGTCGAACGGGATGCCGAGCCGTTCCGCCGCGAAACGGCGCCAGTATTGGTTTGCCTCGTATCCCGCGAGCGGAAAGCCGCATGCTTCGCTGGCGTCGTGCAGCGGCATCGCCGGCAACGGCACGAGCGTCGCGCCGGCCGCCGCGAACGACGCGAGCGCACGCTCGATGCAGGTAGCGACGCCCGGATCGAGCTCGTCGAAGTACGGTGCACCCGGCACGCCAATGCGCAACTGCGGCCATTCGGGTGCGGTCGCCGCGCTGTCGTCGCGCGTCAGCACCGCGTCGAGCAGCAGCAGATCGTCGATGCCATGACCGATCGGCCCCACCGTGTCGCGCGTGGGCGACAGCGACAGCACGCCGTGCGCCGAATAGCGCTGCGCGGACGGCCGCAATCCGTAGACACCACAGAATGCGGCCGGAATCCGCACCGAGCCGCCCGTGTCGGTACCGAGACCGAACGGGATACCGGCCGCGACGGCCGCCGCCGTGCCGCCGCTCGACCCGCCGGCGATATGCCGCGGATCATGCGGATTGCCGACTGCGCCGAAGTGCCGGTTGCCGCTTGTGATGCCGAACGCAAGCTCATGCATGTTCGCCTTGCCGAGCGGCACCGCGCCGGCGTCAAGCAGGCGCCGCACGGTCAGCGCGTCCGCGGCCGCCCGATAGCCTCTCACCGCCGGGCTCGCGCCGAGTGTCGGCATCCCGGCGGTATCGAGGTTGTCCTTGATCACAAACGGCACGCCGGCAAGCGGCAGCACGGCGCCTTGGGCGACGCGCGCATCGACGTGCTCGGCCGTGCGGCGCGCGAGTTCGGCATTGACGTGCACCATCGCATTGAGCGGCGCGATCGCCGCGAGACGCGCGAGCGCGTCGTCGGCCAGGTCGACGGCGCGGCGCTCCGCCGTGCGCACGGCATCGGCAAGCTCGTGCACGCAGGCGGCGGAAACGAATGAAGGGGAAGAAACGCGGTTCGGCTGTGTTGTCATGTTGTGTGCTGGACGCGGAATCGATCGGAAAACGCGCAACGTGCCGGAGGCCCTCTCCGACACGCTGCGCGAACGCGATGGTATCCCGGGCCGCCGCCGCACGCACGCCATGCGCCGCGCGACTACCGCTCGCGCGTTTCCTCCGCGTCGCCGACCGGGCGCGTCAGCCACGGCCCGATCTCCATCTCCTCGTACCGCACGAGCCGGCTCTTGCGCACGCGGCGATACGCCCACCAGATCGCGACGAACAGCGGGATCCATACATAGATCGACAACACTTCCATCCAGTCGATGCGGGCGGCGAAGAACGCCTGGTAATCCTGCCCGAGCGAGATCACGATGCAGATCGCGATCGCGAACAGCGGCCCGAACGGGAACCACTTCGCGCGATACGGCAGTTGATCGAGCCGGTAGCCCTGCTTCAGAAAGCCCTTGCGGAACCGGTAGTGGCAGACCGCGATGCCGAGCCACGCGATGAAGCCGGTGATGCCGACCGTATTGAGCAGCCACAGATAGATGCGCTGGTTGTTGGTCAGCGACGTGAGGAAGCACAGCCCGCCCACCGCCAACGTCGCGTAAAGCGCGTTGCGCGGCACGCCGCCCGGCGACAGCGTCGCGAACATCGCGGGCGCACGGCCTTCCGCCGCGAGGTTGTACAGCATCCGCGTGGCCGCATACGTGCCGGAGTTGCCCGCCGACAGCACGGCCGTCAGGATCACGAGGTTCATCGCGCCCGCGGCGAGCGGAAAGCCCGCATGGCTGAACACGAGCGTGAACGGGCTCACGCCGATGTCGGTCACGTCGCTCTTCAGCAGGTTCGGGTCGGTGTACGGCACCAGCAGGCCGATCACGAAGATCGCGAGCACGTAGAACAGCATGATCCGCCAGAAGATCTGCTTCACCGCGCGCGGGATCGTCTTGCGCGGGTTTTCCGATTCGCCGGCCGTGATCCCGACCAGCTCGGTGCCGAGAAACGAGAAGCCCGCGATCAGTGCGACGCTCATCATCGCATGCACGCCGCCGACGAACGGCGCATCACCGGTCCTGAAGTTGCGCCAGCCGACCGGATGCCCGTTGCCGAGCAGGCCAGCCGCGATCAACAACCCCGCCGCGATGAACGCGATCACGGTGACGACCTTGATCAGCGAGAACCAGTATTCGGATTCCCCGAAGCCGCGCACGGACAGCGTGTTCAGCAGGAAAATCAGCACCAGGAACCCCGCGCCCCACCACACGCCCGGCACGGCTGGAAACCAGTAGCGCATCACGATCTGCCCGGCGACGAGTTCGATCGCGATCGTCACCGCCCAGCTGTACCAGTAGGTCCAGCCGAGCGCGACGCCGAAGCCTTCGTCGACGTACTTCTCGCCGTAGATCGCGAACGAGCCCGACACCGGCATCAGCGCCGCCATCTCGCCGAGCCCGGTGACGACGAAGTAGACCATCAGCCCGATCGCGACATACGCGGCGATCGCGCCGCCCGGCCCCGCCTGCGCGACCGACGCGCCCGACGCGACGAACAGCCCCGTGCCGATCGAGCCGCCGATCGCGATCATCGCGATGTGGCGGCTCTGCAGCCGGCGCTTCAGCGCCGTCCCGGACGGCGCGGCCGTCTCCACTGCCGCTTGCAAAGCATCCATAGTGTTCACCCTGATTGGATTCGGGCCGCTCCGATTGATTCGGAATACAAATCGATCAGCCCGGTTGTTCGCGTCGAAAACCAGTCCTGCACGCCGGGCCGCACGGCCAAGTCAGACGACGCTGCGCTTGATCGCCTGCAACTCGGCGGTCGTCACGATCTTCTCGATCCGGAACCGCTGACTCTCCAGCCACATGTTCGCGATCCGCCGGTATTCGTCGAGATCCTCGCATGCGAGCCGCACGAGAAAATCGAACGTGCCGCTGACGAGCCAGCAGTCGAGCACCGCCGGGTTGTTCCGCATCTCGTCCTCGAACGGCGCCTGCGAACGCCCGTGGTCGGCCAGCACGATCTGCGCGATCACGACGATCGGCTTGGTCGCACGCGGCGCCTTGATCACCGCGCGATAGCCTTCGATCACGCCGAGCGCCTCGAGCCGCTCGACGCGTGCCTGGCATGGGCGCGGCGTGAGGTTCACGAGCTCCGACAGCTTCCGGTACGAAATCCGTCCGTCGGTGCGCAGGATGTCGAGGATCCGGAGGTCGATCTTGTCGAGCTGCATCTTCTTGTCGGTCATCGGCGTTCGCTCCGGTCGGGTCGTGGCTGGTGCGCGGAGCATCTCCTCCAGTTCCGCGCGGGGGCCACATTATCCGGCTGAAGCGGCCGCGCGCCAATCGGCTAGAAGCGCAGCGACAGGCAGGTCAGGCCGCCGTCCATCTTGCGGAACTCGCTCGTGTCGATCACATGCAGCGGCAATCCGAGCGAGCCGATCGCGTCGTGCACGCGCGGATAGCCGGCCGGTGTGATCAGCGTGCCGTTCACGCGCAACGTGTTGCCCGCGTATTCATCGGCGGCCGAGATGGCGATCCGGCGATAGTCGGCGAACGCCGGATGCTCGGCCAGCGCCTCGGTCACGAGCAGCGTGTCGTCGCCGAGCGCGTTGACCACCGATTTCAGATGCAGGCCGGCGCCGACCGGCACCGCGACGACCGCATAGCCGTAGCGCGACACCAGCGACTCGAACGCGGCGATGCCCTCGGCATCGGTGCGGCCCGTCAGGCCGATGTAGAAGCGCTTGCCGACCTGCATCACGTCGCCGCCGTCAAGGCGCCCCGCCTGCATCGGCAGCAGATCGCGATGCGCGCCGAGCGCTGCTTCGATGTGTGCCGTCTCGCCGCGCCGCGCGGGTGCTCCGGGGCGCGTGATCACCGCGAATTCGGGGGTGACGACGGCGACGTCCTCGACGAAGTGCGAATCGGGGAACGCGTCCAGCGGCGGCAGTTCGGTCAGTTCGACGCCGAGGCCGCGCAGCGCGTCGCAGTAGGCGTGGAACTGCGTGAGCGTCTTGTCGTAGTCGGGCGCGCCCAGCGCGGCGGTGGTGAGACCCGCGCCGCAGGACGGCGCGGGACGGCGAACGATCGCTTGCGTGAATTGCATCGACTCCTCCATGGTCACGCTGCCCCCCATGCGGCGCACGGGGCAGCTGCGTTGTGTCCGGACCATTATCGGAAGCCAAATTGCGCAATTCGCGTCGAATTCGGGCGTGCCCGCAGCCGATCGCGTCGAATTGCAAGCGGGACGCAGCGGATTCGGCAGACGGCTGGCGGGCGAGGCGCAAACGCGCCGGACGCGGGTACCGGAGCGGCCGATGCGTCCGCTGCGTCCGTCATGCCGCGACAGGCACGAACCCCATTTGCGCCCGCCCCAGCGCCGTCAGATTGCCCTCGCCGCCTCGTCCGTCGAAATCGACCTCGAAATGATCAGCCGGGAAATCGGGCGGGCTGTCGCCGCGCAGGAACGCGAGCCGCTGGCGCTGCAGGTACGCATCATTCTTCGCGCAACCGGGCGCGGCCGCGATGTACATCACGTTGCTGTCGCCGCTGCCGCGATGCGCATCCTCGACGGCATGCACGACATCGCCGTGCCAGAACACCGCATCGCCCGGCTCCATGTGCGGGATCGGCACCAGCGCGTCGAGCAGCAGCGCATGCCATTCGGGCAAGATCGACAGCGCGCGCCCCGGACGCGCCCCGCACAGGTCGTCGTCGGCGACGTCGTCCTGCAGCGCACGCAGCACGACGTACGCCATTGCGTTCGAGACCGGGATCAGCTGCAGCGTGCCGTCGCCGGGCCCTTGCGGCGTCAGCGCGGTCCAACCCTGGAACGTGCGGAACATCGAGCACACGGCCGGCGACGGGATTTCCTCGACGTCGGGACGGAACGCGGCGTCGAACGGATCGTAATCGCGCCAGCGGCCGGCCAGCACGTGGCGATAGACCTGCCGGAAATTCGCGCCGAGCCAGCGTTCGACCGAACCGCCGTCGACGTGCGGCGACAGTCCGAGCGACGTCGAGCCCGGCGGCCGGCGGCGGATCCGGTCCGCGTAGGCCGGCACCTGGTCGGGATCGAAATGCCTGCGCGGGCCGTCTGCATGACGCCACAGGCGGTTCAGGAACACGCGTGCCTGCGTGAGGGCCGGCGACTGGCGCGCGGCCACCTGCGGCTTCGACCAGTAGACGCCGTAGATCTGCGGCTTGCCCGACGCGAGGTTGCCGAAATAACGGTCCTCGGCACGCGCATGCAGCCGCTCGGCGAAGCGGTTCGCATCCAGATAGGCGCCGATCTCGTCGTTCCAGTCGCGCGCCTGCTGCGCGTCGAACACACCGCGGATCACCGCCGCGCCATGCGTACGGATCGCGGCGATCGCCTGCGGATCGACGGTGTCGTTCGCGATATCCGCGAATCGCAGCACCGGAATCACGTCGCGGCCTTGCGCGTGCGCGCGGCGGATCGCGTCGACCTGCCGAGCGATGTCGCCCTCCAGTTCTCGGAACGTGGCCGCGTAACCGGGCAAATCGGCGCGCAGCGCCCTTTTTGCCGCGCGGATCGCGGCCGGCAGATCGTCAATCGTCAGGTGCATCGTCGTCTCCTCGCTGAATCGTGTGTCGTGGTGAGCATTCAGCGTACGGCCGACGCGCCACCGTCATCGACACTATCCGGTCAACTATCGATACAATCCTGACAATCACGCGCTACTCGGGGTGATGGCAGACCACGCACAGCTTGTTGCCGTCCGGGTCGCGGAAATACGCGCCGTAGTAGTCGGGGTGATAGTGCGGCCGCAGGCCCGGCGGCCCGTCGCAGGTGCCGCCCTGCTGCAGCGCGAGCGCATGACAGCGGTCGACCTGCGCGCGCGACGGGGCGGCGAACGCGATCGTATGGCCGTTGCCCGGTTCGGGCGCACGGCCGTCGAGCGGCCGGCCGAAGAAGAACAGCGGCCGGTCGGTATCGGCCGGCATCCAGCCCGACCAGCCGTCCGGCTCGCTGAACTTCAGACGCAGCCCGAGTTGCGCGAGCAGCGGCGCGTAGAAGTCGTACGCGCGCGCGGTATCGCTGACGCCTACGCAAACATGTGAAAACATGGCATCGCTCCCGTCGTGACGATCGATCACGATCATGCCACGGCGCGTTGCCTCGCTCGACCCGGAGGTCGCGATGAAGCCGCAATACGAGCATGTGACGTTCGCCCCCGGCTGTTCGATCCGCGTGTATCACCGTCAGCTCGCGCGCATCCCGTTCGAATGGCATCGCCACCCGGAATACGAACTGACGCTGACGCTCAACAGCCGCGGCCAGCGCTTCATCGGCGACCACGTCGCGCGCTACGCGGACGACGATCTGGTGCTCGTGCCGCCCAACCTGCCGCACACGTGGTCGTCAAATGCACGCATCGATCGTGATGCGCCGGAAGTCGCGCTCGTCGTCTGGTTCGATGGCGACTGGGTGCGGCGGCTCGCCGACTGCTGCCCCGAATACGCGCCGCTGCGCTCGCTGCTGCGGCGCGCGGCGCCCGGCCTGCACTTCGACACCAACACGGCCCGCGCGATGCGCGCACGGCTGCCGCAGTTGCTCGATCCCGCTCCGCGCGTACGACTCGCGGCCGCGCTCGACACGCTCGCCGATCTCGCGGAAGCCGGCGGCGAGCCGCTCGCCACCGCGCATGCGTACGGCCGGCCCGACGGCACGACAGCGCGCGCCGACGCGGCCGCGCCCGAAGCCGAGCGCCTTGATCGCGTGCTCGATGCGATCGACCGGCGCTTCCACGAACCGCTGCGCATCGATGCGCTCGCCGCTGCCGCGCATATGTCCGAGCGCACGCTGCAGCGCCTGTTTGTCCGGCACCTCGGCGAAAGCGTCGGCCGCTACGTGCAGCGGCTGCGGCTCGCGCATGCGTGCCGTCATCTCGTCGCCACCGACTGGCCGATCTCGACAGTGGCCGCGCGCTGCGGCATTCCGAACGCCGCGAACTTCAACCGCCAGTTCCTCGCCGCGCGCGGGATGACGCCGGGCGCGTACCGGCAGTTCTTCCTGCAGCACGGCCACGCGCCCGACGAAGACGCGACGGCGCTCGACATGCGGCCGCCGTCGCTGGAGCATCGCGCAAATCCGGCGCGCAAATGAAAACACCCCGGCGGGATAAACCCACCGGGGTGTCGGGGCGTTGCGATTGCCCGGCGCGAGCGGCCTTGCGGCCGTTCGCGCCGCGCACGACTTAACGTGCGTTGAGCGGCTTCGCTTCGCGCGGCGTGTCGCCGATGAACAGCTGACGCGGACGGCCGATCTTCTGTTCCGGATCCGCGATCATTTCGTTCCACTGTGCGATCCAGCCGACCGTACGTGCCATCGCGAAGATACACGTGAACATCGACGTCGGGATGCCCAGCGCGCGCTGGACGATACCCGAGTAGAAGTCGACGTTCGGGTACAGCTTGCGCGACACGAAGTATTCGTCTTCCAGCGCGATCTTCTCGAGCTGCATCGCGAGCTTGAACAGCGGGTCGTCGTGCAGGCCGAGTTCGTTCAGCACTTCGTAGCACGTTTCGCGCATCAGCTTCGCACGCGGGTCGTAGTTCTTGTACACGCGGTGACCGAAGCCCATCAGCTTCACGCCCGAATTCTTGTCCTTCACCTGCTTGATGAATTCGGGGATGTTGTCCGGCGAACCGATCTGCTCGAGCATGTTCAGCGCGGCTTCGTTCGCACCACCGTGCGCCGGGCCCCACAGACATGCGATACCGGCAGCGATACACGCGAACGGGTTCGCGCCCGACGAGCCGGCGAGGCGGACCGTCGACGTCGATGCGTTCTGCTCGTGATCGGCGTGCAGGATCAGGATGCGGTCGAGTGCGCGGACGAGCACGTCGTTGACCTTGTACTCTTCGCACGGGTTCGAGAACATCATGTGCATGAAGTTCGCGCTGTACGACAGCGAGTTCTTCGGATACACGAACGGCTGGCCGATGCTGTACTTGTACGCCATCGCGACGAGCGTCGGCAGCTTCGCGATCATGCGGATCGCCGACACTTCGCGGTGACGCGGATCGTTGATGTCGAGCGAGTCGTGGTAGAACGCCGACAGCGCCCCGACTGCCGCGACCAGGATCGCCATCGGGTGCGCGTCGCGGCGGAAGCCACGGAAGAAGAAGTGCATCTGCTCGTGCACCATCGTGTGCTTCGTGACGGTGTCGACGAATTCCTTCTTCTGCGCCGCGTTCGGCAGTTCGCCCTTCAGCAGCAGGTAGCAGGACTCGAGGAAGTCTGCGTTCTGCGCGAGGTTGTCGATCGGATAACCACGGTACAGGAGTTCGCCCTTGTCGCCGTCGATGTACGTAATCGCCGAATTACACGAAGCCGTCGACATGAAGCCCGGGTCGTAAGTGAACTTGCCGGTCTGGCCGTACAGCTTGCGGATGTCGATCACGTCCGGGCCCATCGTACCCTTGTAGATCGGCATTTCGACGCTCGGCGAGTTGTCGCTGAACGATAGCGTGGCTTTAACATCAGACGGAGTCATGGCACATCCTCAATCGAAATAAAGAAACGGGATTCGATAACGGGCGTAACGCGTTAAACGTTGCGCAGCATCTCCAACAGCCTGTGAACGTCCGGGCTGTCTAGGTCGCCCTCTGGTTCCTTGCGCGCGAGGAGCAAGTCCATCAGGTCGTTGTCGCTCAGATCGAGCAGGCGCGACAACGCGCCTACGTCTGCATCGGTGAGGTCATGCTCGTATCTGCTGAAGAAACGCTCGAATACGATGTCGTTTTCCAGCAGACCCCGCCGCGCGCGCCAGCGGAGGCGCGCGCGACGGTGCGGGTCGGATTGATGCGAATCGTCGCTCATCACGAACTTCAAACCGCGCGCCGAACCATCAGTTCCTTGATCTTGCCGATCGCCTTCGTCGGGTTCAGGCCCTTCGGGCAGACGTCGACGCAGTTCATGATCGTATGGCAACGGAACAGACGGTACGGGTCTTCCAGGTTGTCGAGACGCTCGCCGGTGGCCGTGTCGCGGCTGTCCGCGAT